>JAITQA010000092.1 GCA_031289145.1 Dysgonamonadaceae bacterium
AATTATATTTTGCCGTCATTGCGAAGCCGAAGGCTGAAGCAATCTAATTACTACATCTCTTTCTCCGGATTGCTTCGGGCTTCGCCCTCGCAATGACGATACGACGTTTTTTAGTTTACTCAACACTATTTTTATGTATTACATGCAAAACTATTTCCATTAAACAACAAAAATACCTAACTTTGCACTACGTTCATTGACAGAAAAAAGGTTGATAACTTGCCGATGCTTGTTGATTACTTTCACAGAAATCAATAAGCGGAATGTTCGAAAAGCTGTTTTTAAATGGTAAAACAAAGTAAGCATTTTTTTTCGGTAAATTATCAGTCTAATCTCAACAAAAAAAACAGACAATTTAAATTTAGTTTTTAACTTGCTACTTTATCAACATAAAGTGAATAAAATTTGTTAGAAATTAAAATGTAAGACATTAGAAGAAAATTAGATGTTGATAAATAATAATTGACTTGATTTCTAAAGATGATAAATTAAAAAGCAAATTTTTCACTGTAATTTTATCAGACTTTTCAACAAGCTATTATTATTATCATTTAAGTTTTAAATAATAAATAATAAATAATATAGTATAATGGTTGATAATGATTTTAAGCCTGCAGGATTTTTGAATATTCCGATTCCTAAGGATATTGAGTTGACAGCGGAAATAAACAAACTGAAAAATGAAAAGAATGCTGTTATTCTGGCGCACTATTATCAGGAAGGAGAGATTCAGGATATAGCTGATTTTGTTGGAGATAGTTTAGCATTGGCGCAGTGGGCGGCAAAAACAGAGGCAGCTATTATTGTGTTGTGCGGCGTCCATTTTATGGGCGAGACGGCCAAAATACTTTCTCCTGACAAGCGGGTTTTTGTACCTGATTTGAATGCCGGTTGTTCGTTGGCCGATAGTTGTCCCGCGGATAAATTTGCGGAATTTATTAAGAAACATCCCGATCATGTAGTGATTTCATACGTGAATACGACGGCAGCTGTAAAAACTTTGACTGATGTAGTGGTTACATCGACCAATGCGCGTCAGATAGTGGATAGCTTTCCGCCTGAGACGAAGATAATCTTCGGGCCTGATGCTAACCTCGGAAACTATATAAATGGTCTTACAGGGCGAAATATGGTTTTGTGGGAAGGCGCCTGTCATGTGCATGAACAGTTTTCTTTGGAAAAAATACTGCAATTGAAAGTTGTGTATCCGGATGCTTTAATCCTGGCGCATCCGGAATGTAAATCTCCTGTTCTGAAAATAGCTGATCATGTAGGTTCGACCGCTTCTCTGTTGAAATTTGCTACTGCTTCTTCTTTCGACAAATTTATTGTAGCAACCGAGGCTGGAATTTTGCATGAAATGCAGAAAAAAAACCCGGACAAGTTGTTTATTCCGGCTCCTCCGAATGACAGTACTTGTGCGTGTAACGAATGTAATTTTATGAAATTAAATACTTTGGAAAAATTATACAATTGTTTGCAATATGAAATGCCTGAGCTATTTGTGGATGCGGAAATAATAAAGAAAGCGGTGAAACCCATTCGGAAAATGTTGGAAATTTCCGAAAGATTGGGTTATTGAAGACTTTCCAAGTTTACAAACTTGGAAAGTCTAAAGAATACAACAAGGCTTTTGTTCTTTCTAAGGCTTCGTTGATGTTGCTGCAAATATTGTCGTTGCCTATTTTATCGGCAAATCCGGATTTATTGAGTACCATTTTAATTTTGTCATTAACGCCTGAGAGTACCAATTGTATACCTTCTTTGTTCGATAGACGGTAGAGACTTTCCAAGTTGTGCAATCCTGTGGAGTCCATAAAAGGCACTTTTCGCATACGGATAATGCGTACTTTGGGACGTTTTTTACCAATAGAACGCATACTTTCTTCGAATTTATTGGCAATACCAAAGAAGAAAGGGCCGTCTATTTCATAGACTTCTACACCTTTTGGTAAAATTAATTTATCATTATCGGCTGTTTTTTCCGCATCCGATTGCATATCCAATTCATCTTTGATAATGGATATGGAAGATGTTTCGGAAATTCGTTTTACCAAGAGTACCATTGCGAGCAGGATACCCACTTCAATTGCTATTGTCAAATCGAATACAACTGTTAAAAAGAAAGTTACCAAAAGTACAATTACATCCGATTTAGGATTTTTCATTAAAGAGCGAAAAACACGCCACTCACTCATGTTGTAGGAAACAATTATCAATACGCCGGCCAAACATGCCATCGGAATATGCTTGGTCAAAGGGCCGAGAAAGAGCAATATTAACAGTAAAACGATTGCATGAATGATACCGGCAACCGGACTTCTTCCGCCGTTATTGATATTGGTCATGGTTCTTGCAATGGCTCCTGTGACCGGAATGCCGCCGAACAGCGGAGTTACAAGATTGGCTGCTCCCTGGGCAATCAGTTCCGTATTGGAGTTTTGCCGGTCTCCGGTAATACCGTCTGCAACCGTTGCAGAAAGTAAAGATTCGATAGCGCCCAGCATGGCAATTGTAAATGCTGCCGGAAGAAGGAGGTTGATAGTTGCCAGGTTAATGGAAATGGGCGTTGGCGTCGGTAAAGAAGCGTTAATCTGAAAACGGTCGCCAATGGTTTCGATGCCGCTTATTCCCATGTAATTTTTTAAAATATAGACAATTACAGTCATTATAATAATGGAAATCAGCGAACCCGGAATTTTTTTGATTACTTTCGGTGAATAGACGATGATGAGAATTGTCAGCACACCGATAAGCAAAGAGGCGTAATTTATGGTGGTAAAAGATTCTCCATAAGCTATCCATTTAGATACGAAATCGGCCGGTACGCTATTCATACTCAGCCCGAAAAAGTCTTTCATCTGCGTAGTGAAAATAGTCAAGGCGATACCGCTCGTAAAGCCGACGATGATAGGGTAGGGGATAAACTTAATTACTGTTCCCAATCGCAAAAGTCCCATGCCAATCAGCATTAGTCCGGCTAAAACGGTGGCAACCGCCAATCCGCTGAATCCGAATTGTTGGACAATGCCATACACAATAACGATAAAAGCGCCCGTAGGCCCTCCGATTTGTACGGAACATCCGCCTAAGAAAGAAACAATGAAACCACCTATAATGGCAGTAATCAAACCTTTTTCCGGACTTACGCCTGATGCGATTCCGAAAGCGATAGCCAGGGGTAGGGCAACAATTCCGACAATAACCCCAGCCATTAAATCAGTCATGAATTTTTCCTTAGAATAATTTCTAATGGTGGTGAATAATTTAGGCTTAAAATCCGGATTCACCTTTGAATTAAGTAGATTCATCAATTTTTAGTTATAAAAAACGCTGCAAAGGTAAAACAAATACAGTTAAATTAGTCAATATTTAGTAAAAAATGAATGAAATAATAAGAAAACTGCTATCTTTGTAATATATTTAATTGGAATTATACTATGGTTGAGTGTAAATATTATAAAATTATAGCATTAAAAATTATTTATTTATGGAAGAAAAAAGTATTAAAGGAACAAAAACAGAACAGAATTTATTAAAGGCTTTTGCAGGTGAAAGTCAGGCAAGAACCCGTTACACTTTTTTTGCAAGTGTAGCAAAAAAAGAAGGGTATGAACAGATTGCAGGCGTTTTCTTGGAAACTGCCGAACAAGAAAAAGAACATGCCGAACGCTTTTTCAAATTTTTAGAGGGCGGCATGTTAGAAATTACCGCTTCTTATCCGGCAGGTATTATCGGAACAACTTCTCAAAATCTTTTGGCTGCGGCAGAAGGTGAAAACGAGGAATGGGAAGTGCTATATGCCGAATTTGAGCAAGTAGCTCGTGAAGAAGGTTTTCCTCAAATTGCAACTGCTTTCAAAATGATTGGTAAGGTTGAAATTCAGCACGAAATACGCTATCGAAAATTATTGGCCAATATTTTAGACGGCACAGTGTTCAAGAAAGAGGAAGAAATTGAATGGCAATGCCGCAATTGCGGTTATGTACACAAAGGCGTCGCTGCCCCGCAGTCTTGTCCTGCCTGTTTGCATCCGCAAGCCTATTTTGAGCCGATGAAGCATAATTATTGATGCTGATACTTGAAACTATAATCTGCCAAATGTGGGTAATTTTACCTGCATTTGGCAGTTTATGCAGCAAGAAGATTGTGCACTATGTTGTCTTTTTGCGAAAAATATTGTACCTTTGTTTTCTGTAACACAAAGGCTATGTCATTTTTTTATGAAGCGGATACAGTCTCTTTTCCGAAAATTAAACGCAGGAAAACAAGCGCTTGGATAAAATCCGTGATAGAATCTCATTGCAAACGAGCAGGAAAGATAGTGTATATTTTTTGTTCGGATGGGGAGATATTGCGCATAAACAAGCAGTATTTGCAGCATGATTATTACACGGATATTATCACTTTCGATTATACGGAAGGCGGAATTGTTTCCGGAGATTTGTTTATTTCTTTGGATACCGTCCGTACAAATTCAGAAAAATTCAAAACGGATTATGACGAAGAACTGCATCGTGTAATGATTCATGGTATATTGCATCTTTGCGGTTTTAAAGACAAATCTCCTGAAGATGAAAAATTGATGCGTGAAATGGAAAACGACGCTTTGAGGAATTTTTTTTCACATGAAGTTTGAATACGATGTAATTGTTGTTGGCGCAGGTCATGCCGGTTGCGATGCAGCGGCTGCTGCTGCAAATCTCGGCTCCAAAACCCTGCTGATAACAATGGATATGAATAAAATCGCGCAAATGAGTTGTAATCCGGCCGTAGGCGGAATTGCAAAAGGACAGATTGTGCGTGAGATTGATGCCTTAGGTGGTCAGATGGGGATTGTTAGCGATAAGTCTGCTATTCAATTTCGTATGCTGAACCGTTCTAAAGGCCCTGCTATGTGGAGTCCGCGGGCACAGAGCGACAGGGCGAAATTTATTCTTTACTGGCGAGAGGCATTGGATGCTATTCCCAATTTATGTATTTGGCAAGATACTGTGAAACAGTTAATTATCAAAAATGGAGCGGTTTGTGGCCTTGTCACTGCTTTGGATGTTGAATTTCATGCAAGGGCGGTAATTCTCACCGTAGGTACATTTTTGAATGGACTTTTGCATATTGGTAAAACTCAAATCATGGGTGGTCGTATCTCTGAACCGGCTTCTTTTGGTCTGACCGAACAATTGATAGAACATGGTTTTGAAGTCGGACGTATGAAAACCGGTACGCCGCCGCGTATTGACGGTCGGAGTGTAGACTTTTCCCTGACGGAAGAACAAAAAGGAGAGAATGATTTTCATCAATTTTCTTATTTGGATTTTATCCCGCGTTCCCTTTGCCAAGTGAGTTGTCGGACTTTGTACACCAACGAGCTTGTGCATGAAGTCTTGCAAAACAGCCTGGCCGATTCTCCTTTGTACAATGGTCAGATTAAAAGTATCGGGCCGAGGTATTGCCCCAGTATCGAAACGAAGATTGTTACTTTTGCCGACAAAACGCAGCATCAATTATTTTTAGAGCCGGAAGGCGAGCATACGCAAGAATATTATTTGAATGGTTTTTCATCTTCCCTTCCGTTCACCATCCAATTGGAAGCTTTGCGAAAAATTCCGGCTTTGCGAGAGGTCCGGCTTTATCGACCGGGTTATGCCATCGAATACGATTTTTTCCCGCCGACGCAACTCAATCCAACACTTGAAACCAAGCGGATACAGCATTTGTTTTTTGCCGGACAAATCAATGGCACTACCGGATACGAAGAGGCAGGTGCGCAAGGCTTAATGGCCGGAATCAATGCGCATAACAAAGTACATGGCGGAAATGCTTTTGTTTTAGGACGCAATGAAGCCTATATCGGCGTATTAATAGATGACTTGGTGACAAAAGGTGTTGATGAACCTTACCGGATGTTTACCTCGCGTGCAGAATACCGTATCCTGTTGCGTCAGGATGATGCGGATATGCGCTTGACGGAAAAATCGTATCATTTAGGTTTAGCCGATTCCCGACGGTATGAATTGCTGCAACAAAAGGAAAGTGAAATCAAAAGGATTATTTCTTTTGCCGAAAATTATTCTGTGAAAGCAGCAACTGTCAATTCAGCCTTGGAATCCTTGGGAACGGCTCCGCTTCGCCACAGTGTGAAACTGATTGATTTAATTCTTCGGCCACAGTTGACGATTAAAAATATTGCTGAACTGGTTCCGACTTTTCAGGAGCAATTGGATCGTTTGCCCAATCGGAAAGAAGAAATAATAGAAGCCGCCGAGATTCTAATAAAATACGAAGGCTATATTGCACGGGAAAAAATAATTGCTGCTAAAATCAATCGCTTGGAAAATATCCGGATTCAAGGCAGATTTGATTACGATGCGATTCAGTCTTTGTCGACAGAAGCCAGGCAGAAGTTGGTAAAAATTAATCCGGAAACGATTGCACAAGCATCCAGGATACCGGGGGTTTCTCCGAACGATATAAATGTTTTATTGGTTTTATTGGGAAGATAAAAAATTGTTCCACGTGGAACAATTCACAAAATATATATATTTATGAATATAGAGAAAATAAAAAAGGCTGTTCGTAATGTTTCGGATTTTCCGATTCCCGGAATACAATTTAAGGATGTGACCACTCTGTTTAAAGACCCGGATATTTTACGGGAACTTACCGATGGATTGTATGAACTATATAAAGACAAATGCATAAGCAAAGTTGTCGGAATTGAATCCCGCGGTTTTATTCTCGGCCCTTTGTTGGCTGTTCGGCTGAATGCCGGATTTGTTCCGATTCGTAAGCCCGGAAAATTACCGGCTGCGGTTTTTGAAGAATCCTACGAAAAAGAATATGGCACCGATAGTATCCAGATTCACCGCGATGCTATTGATTCGAACGACGTCGTTTTGTTGCACGATGATTTGTTGGCAACCGGAGGCACAATGGGCGCCGCTGTCAACTTAGTCCGAAATTTTCACCCGCGAAAAATGTATGTGAATTTTTTGATTGAACTGGAAGATTTGAAGGGTAGGGGCGTTTTCCCGCCGGAAGTGCAGATAGATTCGCTCATCAAATATGACATCTGATAATAACTTCTCGGCTCTCTTGTCCGCCATCCCGGAAACCCCGGGATGTTATATGTATTTGGACGAAAACGATACGATAATTTATGTCGGAAAGGCAAAAAATCTAAAGAAACGAGTCTCTTCTTATTTCAATAAAATACAAGATAATCCTAAAACCCGGATTATGGTGAAGAAAATACGGAATATCCGTTATTTGGTCGTTGAATCCGAAGAAGAGGCTTTCCTTTTGGAGAATAACTTGATAAAAGAACATAAACCCCGGTACAATATCTTGCTGAAAGATGACAAGACTTATCCCTGGATAGTGGTGCGAAATGAACCTTTTCCCCGGATTTATCTGACCAGACAAAAAACAAATGACAAATCACATTATTACGGGCCTTATACTTCTGTGCTGAATGCCAAATATCTTTTGCGTTTGTTGACAACTATTTATCCAATACGAAATTGTCATTATCTTCTTTCCCAAGAAAATATAGAAAAGAAAAAATTCAAACTCTGTCTGCAATATCATTTGAAAAGATGTCTGGGACCTTGTCTTGCACTTCAATCAGCGGAAGCGTATAACAAAGGCATAAAGGTAATCGAAGAGATTTTGAAAGGGAATGTTCGTTTTGTCAGCAAACAGATTTACGATGAAATGCTGCGATTGGCTGAAGAATTGCGATTTGAAGAAGCCGAATTTCTGAAAGAAAGGTATAAAATATTGGAAAATTATTCGGCCAAATCCATTGTGGTTAGTCCCAATCTGAATAATATCGATGTGTTTTCTTTCGATGAATCCGGACAATCTGTTTTTATCAATTATCTTCATATCTCTTCCGGAGCCATTGTGCAAGGTTATACAATCGAATACCGCGTTCAATTGGATGAACCCAAAGAACAGATTTTAGGCATGGGAATCATTGAGCTAAGAAACCGTTTCGGAACCGACGCTAAAGAAATAATTGTGCCTTTTCTTCCGGATATTGAAATTAATGCGGTAGAATTTATTGTTCCGCAAAAAGGAGACAAGAAAAAATTATTGATGCTTTCCGAAAAAAATGCCCAACAATACAAGATTGACCAGTTGAAGCAAGCAGAGAAATTAAATCCTGCTCAACGCGCCACACGCATTTTGAAAACCCTCCAAAACGATTTGCATCTAAAAGAAATGCCAAATCATATCGAATGTTTTGATAATTCCAATATTCAAGGCACAAATCCGGTTTCTGCCTGCGTGGTTTTTAAGCTGGCAAAACCCTCCAAAAAAGACTACCGGCATTTCAATATTAAAACCGTGACCGGCCCGGATGATTTTCAATCTATGTACGAAACGGTTTTCCGCAGATACCGGCGGTTGTTGGACGAAGAACAGGAATTGCCCCAACTAATCGTTGTTGACGGGGGAAAAGGGCAGTTGCATGCGGCCACCGATGCCCTGAAAGATTTGGATTTATACGGACGGATTCCGATAGTAGGCATTGCCAAACGGCTGGAAGAAATTTATTATCCCGAAGATTCCATTCCCTTGTATTTGGATAAAAATTCCGAAAGCCTGAAATTAATCCAACAGTTGCGGGATGAAGCCCACCGCTTTGGAATTACTTTCCATCGGCAGAAACGAAGCAAGCAGCAAATCGTTTCGGAACTGGATGCCATCAAAGGAATAGGGCCTGTGCTAAAAGAAAAACTCCTGAAAAAATACAAGAGTGTGAAACGAATCCGAGAGGCGCCGGAGTCAGAAATTGCCGGTTTAATCGGAGAAAATAAGGCCGACTTGCTATTAAAAGGTTTGAAAAAATAAATTGTATGCGAATTGTAATTCAAAGAGTAAGTAATGCGTTTGTGACTGTCAACAGTCGCGCCAAGTCAGCGATAGGGGAGGGTCTCCTCATTTTATTGGGCATAGAAGCGGCAGATAATCAGGATGACATTGATTTTTTAGTGAAAAAGACAGTAAATCTTCGTATCTTTGCCGATGAAAACGGCGTGATGAATCGTTCCGTTTTGGAAACAGGCGGAGAGATACTCTGCGTAAGCCAATTCACGCTTCACGCATCAACCAAAAAAGGAAATCGTCCCTCGTATATCAAAGCGGCAAAACCGGATTTTGCTATTCCCATGTACAACCGCTTCTGTGAAGATTTGGCTAATGC
The DNA here is from genome assembly GCA_031289145.1 of Dysgonamonadaceae bacterium. Lineage (GTDB taxonomy): Bacteria > Bacteroidota > Bacteroidia > Bacteroidales > Azobacteroidaceae > Azobacteroides. The sequence goes on from JAITQA010000092.1 coordinate 9,215, forward strand.
GCTGGGAAAAGAAATCCAAACAGGTGAATTTGGCGCCGATATGCAGGTAGTGTTACTCAACGATGGCCCTGTTACAATTATTATTGATTCAAAAAATAAAGAATAATGACGATACAAGAAGCACAACAATCTGTAGATGAATGGATTAAATCTTATGGTGTCCGTTATTTCTCGGAATTGACCAATATGGTTCTCCTGATGGAAGAAGTAGGCGAGTTGTCTCGGATAATGGCCAGGACTTATGGTGACCAATCTTTCAAAAAATCGGACTTAAAAGTGGATTTAGCCGATGAAATGGCCGATGTTTTATGGATATTGCTTTGTCTGGCCAATCAAACCGGCGTAGATTTAACCGAAGCATTCCAAAATAATATACAAAAAAAAACGTTAAGAGATAACGAACGACATAAACAAAATCCTAAATTGCAATAAATATGAGTAAATACGAAGAAATTTTCAGAAAGTTCAGATTAGTAACGGACGAAGAAGTTTATAGAAAAACTGCTGCAATTCTTGAAAAATCCCCAGCAAACCATACGCCGGATGTGTTAAGAATTTTGCATGCTTGTATTGATTTAACATCCTTGAACACAGATGATAGCAAAGAAAAAATATGGAAATTCACAGAAAAAGTCAACGATTTCGATGGTTCAAAATCGGATATTGCCAATGTGGCTGCGATTTGCGTTTTCCCCAATTTTGTAGAAACCGTTAAAGAAGCGTTGACAGCGACGGATGTGAAAATTGCGGCGGTTGCAGCCGGCTTCCCGGCTTCTCAGACATTTATGGAAATCAAGATTGCAGAAGTGTCTTTGGCAGTGGCTGATGGTGCAGACGAGATTGATATTGTGCTAAATACCGGCGAATTTTTCGAGGAAAATTACGAAGACCTCTGCTGTGAAATAGAAGAAATTAAGCATGCTTGCCGCAATGCCCGCTTGAAAGTAATTTTAGAAACCGGACTGTTAAAAACGGCTGCCAATATTCAAAAGGCCGCTATTTTATGCATGTATGCAGGCGCTGACTTCATCAAAACATCAACCGGAAAAGTGTATTCCGGAGCCAGCCCGGAAGCCGTATTTGTGATTTGCCTGGCTATAAAGGAATACCATGCCCTTCACAACAGGAAGATTGGCATAAAAGTCTCAGGTGGCGTCCGCACAGCCGAAGATGCGGTGAAATATTACACCATAGTAAAAGCAGTTCTGGGAGAAGAATGGCTGTGTCCACAATATTTCAGGATAGGGGCAAGTAGTTTGGCTAATAACATTTTAGAGCAAATAGGATGAGTTTTTTGAAAAAGTACAAGATAAGTATCGCATTAATCATTGCAATACTTGTGCTCTGTTTTATAAATGTGGCGCCTTTGCCTGCCGCTCCCATATCGAATTTTGATAAATTTGTACATTTAGTGATGTTCTTAGCCTTATCCGGCGCTATATTTTTCGACAACACGGCTTACCTGAAAATACAGATAAGCATACGTCAGCTTTTTCTGGCTTCATTTCTTTTTCCAACGCTTTTTAGCGGCGCCATAGAATTGGGACAGGAATATTTTACCACAACTCGCTCAGGTGACTGGTGGGATTTTTTATTCGATGGAATCGGCGCTTTTATCGGAATTCTTGTCTGTCTGCTGATTAATCGCCGCTTGCGGGTAGCAGGAAGTTAAATAATACATGTTCAAAACAAATTTTATCCTAAGTTCTTGAAAGCGTATTTTTGTATTTTTGTATTCATCCTCTTTTCAAATTGCACTCTTCTTGCTCAATTACAGGGGATTGTAGTTGATAAAACGACCCGGCTCCCTATCCCTTTCGCTTCTATCGCCTACAAAACGGATGCTTTGCAAAAAGGGTTTATTACGGATGCCCAAGCTCGCTTTTTACTTCCGGTTCCTTCTCCGATGCAAATTACCGTTTCCTGTATCGGCTACAAAACGGATACTTTCACAGTGTCTTCCCGGCAAACTTCTCCGTTTATCATCGCTTTGGAAGAGCAGCCCTTTCTTGTCGATGAAGTGGAAATTACGCCCAAAAACAATCCTGCGCTGAGAATTATTAGAAATGTGCTGGCAAACAAGGATAAAAATAACTTCGATAAATACGACAATTATTCCTATCGCAATTACTTCAAGGCGCTCGGCGGTTTGCAAACGTCGCCCGAACTGTCTACGGATAGTTCGAAAAAAGAAAAATCGTTTAACGAGCATCTGCTTTCGGAAACGGTTTCCTTGTGCAGCAAATCGGGTGGGCAGACTGAAGATAAAATCATCGCAACACGTACTTCCGGATTCAAGACGCCGGTATTCGGCCAATTCAGTTATGCCTTTTTTCACAAAGCAATTTCTTTCTATAACCATTCCATTCAGATTTTCGGAGAATTGGAGACGGAGGAAAAAATGCTCTTCAATTATGTAAGTCCATTAACTTCAGAAAGTTTGGATGCCTATAATTTTCAACTTAATGCGGAATATATTACCGATAACGATACCCTGTTCGAGATAAATTATTTTCCTAAAAAAAATAGAAATTTTAATGCCTTGCAAGGTACACTATTTATCAGTTCCAATGGTTATGCCCTTACAAATATTGTCGCGCATCCTTTCGATAAAGGGCTGATTGATTTTAAGTTCAACCAGATTTATAATTTAGTGGACGGGAAATGGTTTCCGCAAAAATTGGAAGAAGAAATCAGTTTCCATCAAATGCGTCCCCGAAAAGGTTCTCCGGCTTATTTTGCTTATTTCATCACATCAAGTATCGACAGTATCCGTTTTGATACACCGGGGGAAAACCTCCCCAAGCATTTGGATAGAGTGTACCTTGACGAAGAAAGTATCACCGGAAGTAATGCCATCCTCAATGCTGTCCGGCCTGTCCAACTTTCGGCTAAAGAAATGGAAGTCTATGTGAAAAAGGATAGCGCTTTCCGAAATAATCCTATTCCGGATATAATAATGAATATGGCGCCAAAAATTATAGAAGGGAAAATTCCTGTAAATAAGATAGATATAGACCTGTTGAGGTTTTATGGCAATAACCCTTACGAAGGTTCGCGTTGGGGATTGGGTTTGCATACAAACGAATATTGGCTGAAATATTTTGCTGTTGGCGCTTATGTGGGCTACGGCAGCAAGGATAAAAAACTAAAATACGGCGGAGAATTGGAATTTACGCTTAACAGGCAACGCTCGGCAAAGATAAATTATTCGGTTCAAAACACCTTGCAGGAAGTCGGTAATGATATGGATTTCAATTTATTGAATGATTATGGCAGAATTATTTCCCCTTCCCGCTTCGAATATTGTATTGAAAATAAAATCTCAGCTGTTTACCATATTTTCAGAGAACTGAAATTAGACGCTTCTCTTCGGACACAGGATGTAAGACCGGCTTATACCTCCGTCTATAAAGGCGCTCCCTTGCCGGACTACAAAGCCGATGCCCTGCATTTTTCCTTGCGCTATGCAAAAGGAGAAAAGCATACTTTGTTCGGCACATACCGAATGGTGACTTTGCTTGGGAATCCGATTTTGAACATCTCTTATACGCGCGGTCTTGATTTTCTACAAAAAAACAGTTTTGTATACAACCGGCTGGAGGCTTCTGTCGATTTGATTGCCTATAATGGCCTGATAGGCCAATCAAATTTGCGACTTGAAGGCGGATACATCGACAGGAGTTTACCTTACGGTATGCTTTTTACCGCTGAAGGCAGCAAGCGGGCGGATATTTCATTTGTTGTGAATAATACCTTCCAGACCATGCGACCGGATGAATTTTTATCGGATAAATATGCGCATGTATTTTATTCGCACCATTTCGGTTCTTTGCTTTTTAAAACCAAACGTTTCAGTCCCGAATTTTCCTTGGCTTATAATGCCGGTTGGGGCGATTTATCCGATGCAACCGCCTACACAGGAATGAATTTTGAAGTGAAAAACCATATTTATCAGGAAGCCGGTATTATCGTCGATAATATGCTTCGGGCTAAGTTTTTAAATATAGCATATCTGCGCTTGGGACTTGGTGGATTTTTGCGTTGCGGGTATTATCAAAACGATAAATTTGCAGATAATCTGGCGCTGAAAGTAGCTGTAAGTTTTTCGTTCAAGTGAGGTTAGGAAACGCACCCGTTATTTTTCCCTTTCAATGATATAATCAATCAAGCGAATCATCGCTGTTTTGATTGTCGAATCCGGAAAATCGGCTAATAGGGCAAGGGTTTCTGCTTTTATTTCCTGCATCTTCGAATAAGCATATTCTATCCCTTTGTATTCCTTTGCGAAGCCGGTAAGCCGGTTTATTTTTTTTTCAGAAAAATCTTTTTCTCGGATAATGTCAAGCATGGCTTCAGAAACGGCTTTTGGCGCCGTTCTCAGCGCATATATCAAGGGGAGGGTGATTTTGCCTTCCCGGATATCGTTTCCGGTCGGTTTTCCTATCTCTCCCTGTTCGAAATAATCGAAAATATCGTCGCGGATTTGAAAACAGATACCCAGATTTTCTCCGATTACCCGGAGCTTTTCCTTTTTTTCAGGGCTTGCATTAACGGATAATGCGCCCATTTCCGAACAGGAAGAAAGCAGCACGGCCGTTTTTTTCCATATCACTTTAAAATAGCGTTCTTCTTCAAAAATCTGTTCCTTGGAAGCAATCAACTGTGCCAACTCCCCTTCCGCCAGATTTTGCGCGAGCCGGGAAATGATAGCCAATATGGAAAGATTCTGTGTCATAACGGCGCGTGTAATGGCGAGCGAGAGGATGTAATCGCCCAGAAGAACGGCGACCCGGTTATCGTATTCGGCATTGACGGACGGCTGTGAACGCCTTTCCATCGTGTTGTCAACCACATCGTCGTGTATCAGCGTTGCCGTGTGAAGCAGTTCGAGAACAATCGCATAATCAATCGTTTTCGGATTTGTTTTTCCGCACAGCCCAGCCGATAACAGAAGGATAAGCGGACGGATACGTTTACCGTTCCTGCCCGAAACGAAGTCAATCATGGACTGAAAATCATCGTTATGACCATGCAAAGTTTCCGTGAAAAGCCGGTTGAAAGCTTCCATTTCTTCTTGAACAGGCTGTGCAATGACCTTTAATTTATCCATTTGTTTCACTAATAAAAGTGCAAAGGTAAAAATAAAATTTAAATTTCATCTCCATCATATCCCTTTAAATTCGATTATGCCGGATTGTATGTTAAAAAAATAAGCCTAAATTGCGCTTTATACCCCACAAAACAGTGTAATTTTGATAAAAATTCTTAAAATAACAACGACTTGTCAAATTTATTTTATAGATTTGCAAGTTATAATACATCGGATAGTTTTATCTATTAATTGTTGAGTGCTATGAATAAACTTCTCGATTCGGACGGTTTAGCAAATGAAGCGACCTCTGAAGATTACAAAGTCTCTGCTACTCCCGAAGAAACAGGAATACCAGAAGAGTCCTTAAGCGTCGATACAGACGAAACAGAAAAAGGAGATTTACCGGAAGATACAACTCCGGTAGAAGAACCTATGGTTGAAAACCCCGGAGATGAAGACCCCGTAACAACGGAGCCTGCAATAGAAGAACCTGTTGTGGAAGAGCCTGTTGTAGAGGAGATTATTCCGGAAGAACCTGTTGCAGAGGAGATTATTCCGGAAGAACCTGTTGCAGAAGCTCCTGTTACAGAAGAGCTTGTTGTAGAGGAACCTGCTCCGGAAGAATCTATTCCGGAAGCGCTTGTTGCGGATGAACCCGCAGACATTCCTTCGGAAGAAGAAGCTGAAGTGCAGGAGGTCACGCCCGAAACTGATGCGGCAACGAGTTTGCAGGAAATCGACAAGTGGGATAAGGTGCAAATTGTTGAAAAATTGGCGGAAAAAGTCGATTTGGAAATAAGCGATATCATCAGAAATGAAGTAGAAACCTTACGGCAGGCCTTTTATAAATTGAAAAAAATTGAAATCGAAGAAGCGACTAATCTTTTTGTAGCCGGAGGTGGTTTGGCAGAAGATTTCAAACCTGAAAAGGATGATGCTGAAGATAAATTGAAAGAACTGCTGGTGCAGTTTCGGGATAAAAAAGCTTCATTAACGGCAAAAACAGAAAAATTAAAAGAAGACAATTTACTCATCAAGAAGCAAATCATCGAAAGATTGAAAGAAATGATTGAGAGCAAAGATGACTTCTACAAAGTATACAATGAATTCCGCAAGCTGCAGCAACGCTGGAAAGAAGTCAAGCAAGTGCCTCAGGCTGCCGTCAATGACCTCTGGAAAGAATACCAGCTCTACAGTGAAAAGTTTTATGATTTACTAAAAATCAATAACGAGATGCGGGATTACGATTTCAAAAAGAATCTGGAGTTGAAACAGACGCTTTGCGAGTCGGTAGAAAAATTAGATAGCGAAAAAGATGTGATTTCGGCTTTCTATCAATTGCAGAAACTGCATCAGGAATGGCGCGAAATAGGGCCGGTAGCCAAAGAAGTCCGCGAAGAAATATGGGCGCGATTCAAAAAAGCTTCTTCCGTGATTAACAAAAAACACCAGGACCACTTCGAATCTTTGCGTTCGTTGGAACACCGGAATCTGGAAGAAAAAGCCGCACTTTGCGAAGAGATGGAAGCCGTTGATTTTAGCAAACTAAATAGTTTCAAAACTTGGGACGCGCAAAACAAACGGGTTCTTGAGTTGCAGGAGAAATGGAAAACCATCGGTTTCGCCCCCAAGAAAAACAATGTGAAAGTTTTTGAACGTTTCCGTGCAGCCTGCGATGTATTTTTCCACAAGAAAGCGGAATTTTACAAACAGGTTAAAGGGAATATGGATACCAACCTTGAAAAGAAACAAGCGCTTTGCGAACAGGCAGAAGCCTTAAAAGAAAGTCAGGACTGGAAAGATACAACAGATAAACTGATTGCACTGCAAAAAGAATGGCGGTCAATAGGCCCGGTTCCGCGCAAATTTTCCGAATCAACCTGGAGACAGTTTATTGGCGCTTGCGACTATTTCTTCGAACAAAAAGGTTTGCATTTCTCGTCTCAGAAATCGGAAGAAGTTGAGAACTTAGTCAAGAAAAAAGCTATCCTTGAGAAAATTAATGCCGTAGATGTCAATTTACCGGCGCAGGAGGCTATTTCCACTATCCGTGGATTAATTTCCGAATGGAACAGAACAGGTTTTGTTCCTTTCCGTGACAAAGAAAAAATCAATAAAGAATACCAGCAAGCGGTGGATAAGCATTTTGACCGCTTAAAAGTTACCAAGACGGAAAGGCGTTTACAATCATTCAAAACCAATTTGGATGACATTTCCACCGGTGGGGAAAAATCGAAAAATAAACTGCTGGGTGAACGCGAAAAATTGATGCGTACCTACGAACGGCTGAAAAACGATATTCAGACCTATGAGAACAATATCGGATTCCTGTCTGTTTCTTCCAAAGGCGGTAGCGGTATGGTGAAGGAAATGAACCGGAAAATCGAAAGCCTGAAAGAAGAACTGAACTTAATTGTCAAGAAAATTGAAGTGATAGACGATAATTTTGATAATAAATAAATAAATGAAGATTGGCATCTTATCTTCCGGAGGAGACTGTCCGGGGATAAATGCAACTATCCGTGGCGTAGGGAAGACGGCTGTAAGCCATTTCGGCATGGAAGTGGTAGGTATCCGTTACGGTTTCCAAGGCTTGTTGAACAAGGATTATACCGAATTGGATGACAGGTCTTTGTCCGGTTTGTTGAACTTGGGGGGAACTATTCTGGGAACGTCCCGGGAAAAGCCTTTCAGGAGGGTTTTGGATGGAAGTGAGAATGAGAAACCGCAAATCATAGTAGATAATTATCATGCTTTAGGCCTCGACTGTTTGGTTTGTATCGGCGGAAACGGTACGCAGAAAACAGCCTATAAAGTTTCACAGTTGGGCTTGAATGTTATCAGCATCCCTAAAACCATTGACAACGATGTTTTCGGCACAGACATTACTTTCGGGTTTCACTCGGCGGTAGATATTGCCACGGAAGCCATCGACCGCTTACACTCCACAGCATCGGCACACAATCGGGTCATGGTTATTGAACTGATGGGACATAAAGCCGGCTGGATTACGCTCTATGCGGGAATGGCCGGAGGCGCCGATGTTATTCTCCTTCCTGAGTTAGGTTGCGACATCGAAAAAGTAAATAAAACCATCCTCAACAGGGCTGCAAAAGGGAAACCTTATTCCATTGTGGCCGTGGGAGAAGGACTGGAATTGGACGGTATGCAAGGTAATCCGACATCGCGATTGTCGCGTCAAATTGAAGCCGGGACCGGGATTGAGACGCGCGAAACCATTTTGGGGTACGTACAACGGGGCGGAAATCCATCGGCTTTTGACAGAAACTTGGCTACCCGCTTGGGAGGTCATGCCACAGAATTGATTGCCAAAGGACAATTCGGCCGGATGATTTCCTTGATAGATGAACAAATTACGTCATTCCCCTTAGAAAAAGTAGCCGGTAAACTGAAATTGGTTCAACCCGACCATGACCTTATTATCCAGGGAAAACGCATGGGAATTTCTTTCGGAATATAATCAGGGCATTTTCAGTGCGCTTCCAGCCAGTTTTTCCCGATACCGCAATCGGCCACGAGTGGAACTTTCAGCCGGGCTGCGTTTTCCATTTCTTCCACCACAATTTTCCGGACAATCTCCGATTCACTTGCGACAACATTAAAATTCAATTCGTCATGCACCTGCATAATCATCTTTGATTGCAGGTTTTCCGCTTCGAAACGATGGTATATCCTGTTCATTGCAAGCTTGATAATGTCGGCAGCCGAGCCTTGAATCGGGGCGTTAATGGCGTTCCGTTCGGCATATCCCCGCACAATCGCATTCCGCGAATTAATATCAGGCAAAAAACGTTTGCGGTGGAAAATGGTTTCAACATAACCGTTCTCACGCGCTTTTTCAATACTGCGTTCCATGTATTCTTTCACGTCCGGGTAAGTAGCAAAATAGCCGTCAATCAAACGCTTGGCTTCTCCTCTGGGGATATGCAACTGTTCGCTTAAACCGAATACGGAAATGCCGTAAATGATGCCGAAATTGGCTGATTTGGCTTTGCGGCGCATATCGCGACTTACCTCTTCAATCGGTATTCCGAAAATTTTCGCAGCAGTGGCTGCATGTATATCCTTGCCGCTCAGGAACGCTTCAATCATATTCTTGTCCTCGCTTAAATCAGCCATCAGGCGCAACTCAATCTGAGAATAGTCGGCCGATAAAAACAAACAACCCTCATCGGGAATAAAAGCCTTACGAATTTCCTTGCCTTCTTCGTCCCGGATGGGGACGTTTTGCAGGTTGGGATTGGTCGAACTCAAACGACCGGTCGAGGTAATCGTTTGGTTGTAGGTGGTATGCACTTTCCCGTCAACCGGACTGATTAAAGTGGGCAAAGCATCAATATAGGTAGACAATAGTTTTTTGATTTTCCTGTATTCCAATATCTTCTCCACGACCGGATGCTTGGATTTCAGATTTTCCAGCACAACCTCGCTTGTGGTATATTGGCCGGATTTGGTTTTCTTCGAACTTTCTACAATTTTCAATCGGTCGAACAAAACTTCACCTACCATTTTTGGGGAAGCAATATTAAACGTAAGACCGGCCAAAGTATAAACTTCCTGTTCGATTCGCAATAAATACTCCGACAAGTCGACAGACGATTGTTTCAACGCTACGGTATCTAACCGCACACCAGCGGCTTCCATATCACCCAATACTCTTACCAAAGGCATTTCAATGGTATAAAGCAATTCGGAGAAGTTGTTTTTTTTAATTAATTCTTCAAATTTATTCTTCAATTTCAAGGTAATGTCGGCGTCTTCCGCAGCATAATCGACCAAAATATCCAAAGAAACCTGCCGCATATTTAATTGATTCTTGCCTTTGGGGCCAATCAATTCATCAATATGAATGGTGTGGTAATTCAGGTAAGTTTCGGCCAGATAATCCAAGTTGTGCCGATATTCCGGATTCAGCAGGTAATGGGCAACCAAGGTATCGAACAGCGGACCGGCCACATTCACCCGGTATTTTTTCAGCACATTGCTATCGAATTTGATATTCTGACCGATTTTCAGGATAGTGGGACTCTCTAAAACCTGTTTGAAAAAATCGACCCTTTTCTGCGCTTCTGCGCGATTCTCCGGCACCGGAACAAAGAAGGCTTCACCTTCTTTCAAAGCGAAAGACATCCCCACCAATTCGGCCGATAAAGGGTCAAGTCCGGTTGTCTCCGTATCAAACGCTACGAATTTCTGCGCCTCGATTGCAGCGATTAAATCAAGTATGTCTTTTTCTTCCTGAACAAGCGAATAACGATGTGGTGTAGTTTGTATACTTTCTAAGGAAGTGTGGAAAATTTCTTCCGGTGAATCCGTTGAAACAGCATCGAAAAGAGAAGTCTGCCGCGGTTGATGCGGGGCGACAAAAGCCGGTTTGGTTTCTGTGCCGAAAATCCGTGTCGAAAGCGTACGGAATTCCAATTCATCGAAAATCTTTCGGAGCGCCGGTTCATCAATTTTTTGCCGGAGCAATTCATCAGGCTTAAAATCAACAGGAACGTCGGTCTTAATGGTTGCCAAAAATTTGGAGAACAAGATTTTTTCCTGATTTTCCATCACTTTTGTTTTGAGTGCGCCCTGTAATTGTTCCACATGCGCCAGCAGATTTTCAACGCTATCGAAATCGGCAATCAGTTTTTTGGCCGTCACTTCTCCCACCCCCGGGCAACCGGGAATATTATCCACTTTATCACCCATCAAAGCCAAAAGGTCAATAACCTGAAGCGGATTTTTCAATCCGTATTTTTCCTTGATTTCCGTCACGCCCAGGACTTGAAACTCATTCCCTTTGAACCCCGGTTTGTATATGAAAATATTTTTATCCACCAATTGGCCGTAATCTTTGTCGGGTGTCATCATGTAAACAGTATAGTCGGAAGGCGCTTTTTTGGCAAGCGTCCCAATTACATCATCCGCTTCATAACAAGGTATTTCCAGAATCGGAATATTATATGCGCGGATAATATCTTTGATTATGGGTACGGATGTCCGTATTACTTCAGGCGTTTCTTCACGTTGTGCCTTGTATTCCGGATAAGCTTCGTGGCGGAAAGTCGGGCCGGAAGGGTCGAAAGCCACCCCTATATGCGTTGGATTTTCTTTTTTCAACACTTCTTCCAACGTATTTATAAAACCAAAGATAGCCGAGGTATTCAAACCCTTTGTGGTAAGGCGGGGCATCTTAATAAGTGCATAATAAGAACGGTAAATCAATGCATAAGCATCTAATAAAAATAATTTCATTGTAAATCATACTTTATTTGAACGGTAAAGATACGGAAAATTTCTTTTTGATTCAAATTGTCAGCAAAACGGCTAAAACTTTTTTTGAGGTGCTACCCTGCGGGACAACGCTTGTAGTAAAATGACAGGCAGTTTTTACCCTGCGGCGAATGGTAACCTTGCCATGCGCCACGGTATAAATAAGTTCTTTGACATATTGGTTTACACGTAATTATTCGTATCTTTGTGGTGTAATTTGAAGACAAAAAGATTATGGCAGCAATATCGGATAAAGACAGTGAAGTATTAAACAGCGGCACAGACCGGATGAACCGTATCCGTTATATGAATTTCATCATCTATGAATTTGCCAGCGGATTCAAGCGACCGTTGCAGGAAGCATTCATCTATCTGGAAGACTACGGCGGATTGAAGTTTTTGCTTGACAATTACGACTATGAACATACACAGTCGGAGTTCAATACCTGTATGCACTTGTTGCATGTCTGTCGTAGAAACGGAGGCTGGTTATGAGGGTTTTTCACGGCAGCGATACTTTTATTGAAAGGATTGACTTGGCAAAAGGCGCTGAATACCTTGATTTTGGACAGGGCTTTTACGTAACCGCCATTCGCAAACACGCCCACAAGAGGCTATTGTAAAGGCGCTCGAAAGTGGTAAGTCTCCTGTTGTCACAATGTTTGACTATTCGGAAGCACATCCTCGAAACGTAAAGTTGTCGGTAAAGCGCTTTCATGAAGTATCGGAAGAATGGGTTCATTTTGTAATAATGAACCGGGATACACAGATTGAACACCCTACGCACTCTTTTGATATTGTAGAGGGACCCATTGCCAACGACTGGATTACTTTTCAAATCAAACGCTATCAGAAAGGTAAAATTACCGTACAGCAACTGCTCAAGGAACTCAGGTACAGGGAACAGACACACCAGATTTGTTTTTGTACTCCTGAATCGCTTTGGGCGCTCGCCGTTGTGGAAGACGATACGCACTTCGACCGCGAAGACATGCACAGTCTGATGATTGAAACACTGATGAATGAGTTTGACCTTGAGGAAACGGAAGCAGCGCACAGACTCTACCGTTCAGCCGTTTTTACCCGTCTTTCCGATACCGAAACGAAACTGTACGAAAAGCACTGGACGGAAATCTATGGAATGCTGAAAAAGGAATTGCAGATGTAGCATTCCCGACAGTTCAACGAAAAGAATAAAAGCGTGTAAACCAATAAACAAAAGGTTTGCACGCTTTTTTTGTACGTAAGCCGGATGAATTAAAGATAGAAAATGGATTACAAACTCGCCGAATCGCTTTTTAATTTAATATTATTATGAAATAAGAAAAAAATTAGTTTACTTTGTAAAATTTTTAACATAACAAATGACATGGCAACAAAAAAGTATTTATTAAGTGAGAACGACATTCCAACTGCATGGTATAATATCGTAGCGGACATGGTAAACAAGCCTTTGCCCCCTCTTCATCCGGGAACGAAACAGCCCTTGAATCCCTCAGATCTGGAGCCAATCTTCGCCACCGAGTTAATTAAACAGGAATTATCTCAGGAAAGATGGATAGAAATTCCTGAAGAAGTGCGCGATTTGTACAAAATCTGGCGCCCTACACCTTTGGTCCGGGCAACCGGCTTGGAAAAAGCCTTAGATACGCCTGCGCATATCTATTTCAAGAATGAAGGGATAAGTCCTGTCGGTTCACATAAATTGAATTCAGCTTTGCCGCAGGCCTATTACAATAAAAAACAAGGAATTAAAAAGCTCACTACCGAAACCGGAGCCGGCCAATGGGGCGCCGCTTTGGCTTTTGCTTGTAGTGTATTCGGCTTGGAACTGGAAGTATATATGGTCAAAGTGAGTTATAACCAGAAACCCTATCGCCGCAGCATGATGCAGACCTGGGGCGCCGATGTTTATGCTTCACCCAGCGACAGAACAGAATCGGGCAGGAAAATTCTTGCACGGGATCCCGACAACTCGGGAAGTTTGGGAATAGCCATTTCGGAAGCGGTTGAAAAATCGGTCTTCGATCCGGAAATCCGATACACTTTGGGTTCCGTATTGAACCATGTAATTCTCCACCAAACGGTCATTGGCTTGGAAGCTGAAAAACAAATGGAAATGGCTGGCGAATTTCCGGATGTAGTAATCGGTTGTTTCGGAGGCGGTTCTAATTTTTCCGGAATCAGTTTTCCTTTCCTGCGTCATAAATTGGTTGCCGGAAAAGAGATACGGATTGTTGCAGCCGAACCGGCCAGCTGCCCTAAACTGAGCCGTGGAAAATTCGAATACGATTTCGGGGACACAGTCGGTTTGACGCCCTTGCTTCCCATGTATACTTTGGGACACGATTTTCAACCGGCCGATATCCATGCCGGTGGATTGCGTTATCATGGTGCCGGTACGATTGTCAGCCAGTTACACAAAGACCATTTCGTTGATGTGGAAGATATTCCGCAGATAGAATCTTTCGAAGCCGGACAATTGTTCGCAAAAACGGAAGGAACCATTCCTGCGCCCGAATCAACACATGCAATTGCTTCTGCTATCCGTGCCGCAAAAAAAGCCAAGGAAGAAGGCAAACAAAAAACCATTTTGTTCAATCTTTCCGGTCATGGCCTTATTGATATGAGCGCTTACGACCAATATCTCAGCGGGAATATGAAGAACTACCAACTGAGTGATGAAGATATTGCCAAAACGGTAAATGTTCTGGAGCATCTTGTGCCGTAAAATTTGTGAAAAAACGCAAAATATTTGGGTTGACGCTTGTAAAATCTTATATTTGTACTGTTTTTTTAAAGTAATTGACGGCTTCGAATGATTAGGCAACAATTAACGCAAAAACAGCAGCAAAAACTTTCCCCGTTGCAGATTCAACAAGTTAAACTGTTGGAGCTTACGGGTATTGAAATAGAAGAGAGAATAAACCAGGAATTAGAAGAGAATCCTGCTTTGGAAGAGATGACCGAATCGCCTTCCGAAGCGGGAGAGGAGGGTGTTGTTGAGGATTTCGAATCGGATGAAGGAGATATTTCACAGGAAGAGTTATCTTTGGGCGACTATCGCACCGAAGACGATATTCCCGATTACAATCTTCCACAGAACTACTATTCCGAAAAAAATGGGAGAGACGATATTCCCTATTCCGAAGACGAATCTTTTCAGGAATACCTGTTGGAACAGTTTCATTTGAAAAATCTGCCGGATGAGCAATTTCGTACCATCGGAGAGTATCTTATCGGGAATATTGATGAAGACGGATATATCCGCCGGAAATTGGACGCCATCTCCGATGATCTGGCTTTCCAATACGGGATAGAAGTTCCGATTACCCGCATCCGGGAGGTTTTGAGCCTTATCTGGGAAATGGACCCTTCGGGGATAGGCGCTACCGATTTGCAACAATGCCTGCTGATCCAGTTGAAAAGAAAAGAAAAAACGCCTGCGCGGAACCATGCTGTTCAAGTCTTGGAAAATTATTTCGATGCCGTTTCTAAAAAACAATACGAGAAAATTCTCAAAAATTTAGATTTGAACGAAGAGGAACTGAAAGACGCTATCAAGGAAATAACCTTGCTGAATCCTCGCCCCGGAAACGCATGGGAAAGCAATATGGAAACCAAAATGGCGCAAATCACCCCTGATTTTTTTGTGGATGTCGTCAACGGCGAATTGGTTTTCAGTATGCAGGAACAAAACATTCCCGAATTAAGAATAAGCCGGGAATATGGAGAAATGGTCAACGAATATGCCAATCCGAAAAAGAAGCAAAGTCCCGCACAAAAAGAAGCCATTAATTTCGTCAAGCAGAAATTGGATGCAGCCAAATGGTTTATTGATGCAATCAAACAAAGAAATATCACTTTGCGAAAAACCATGTCGGCCATCATTGCAATTCAGCACGATTTCTTTCTTTCCGGAGAAGAATCCGATTTGAAACCCATGATCCTGAAAGATGTATCCGAATTATGCGGGTACGATATTTCTACGGTTTCGAGGGTGAGCAACAGTAAATATGTCCAGACGAATTTTGGCGTTTATTCCTTGAAATACTTTTTTTCGGAATCAATGACAAACGATGAAGGGGAAGAAATATCCACCCGTGAAATAAAATCCATCCTGAAAAAATGTATCGACGATGAAGATAAATCCAAACCTTTGACCGACGATTTGCTGATGAAGGAGCTGAAAAACAGGGGATATGAAGTAGCCCGGAGAACCATTTCGAAATACAGGGAACAATTGAATGTGCCGGTTGCCCGGTTGAGAAAAGAAATTTGAATGATGTGCATTATATACACCAATAATAATTAATTAAAAAAGTAAATTGTATGAATTTTCCTAAAGAATTAAAGTACACAAACGACCACGAATGGATTCGTGTGGTAGGGAGCGAAGCTTATGTTGGAATCACGGACTACGCCCAGAGCGAATTGGGTGAAATCGTTTTCGTGGATGTAACAAGCCAAGGTGAAACCATCGAACAGGGAGAAATTTTCGGTTCCATTGAAGCAGTAAAAACTGTTTCAGACTTGTTGATGCCCATAAAGGGAGAAGTATTGGAAGGGAATGCTTATTTGGAAAGTCAGCCTGAATTGGTCAATTCCGATGCTTATGGTCAAGGGTGGATAGTCAGAATTTCCGTATCAGATGCTTCGGAATTAGACAAGCTGTTGGATGCAGACGGATACCGGGCATTTATCGGAAAATAAATGAATCCAAAAATAAGCATTATCATGGGCAGTACTTCCGACCTGCCCATCATGGAAAAAGCGGCCAAAGTGTTAGACGACTTCGAAATCCCTTTCGAAATGCTTGCTTTGTCGGCGCATCGTACGCCTGCCGAAGTGGAAAATTTTGCTAAAAATGCAAAATCCAGAGGGGTGGAGGTGATTGTTGCCGCAGCAGGGATGGCCGCCCACCTTCCGGGAGTTATTGCCGCTATGACAAGCCTTCCGGTAATCGGCGTGCCGATTAATGCAAGCCTCGAAGGTTTGGATGCGCTCCTGGCGATTGTGCAGATGCCTCCGGGTATTCCGGTGGCGACTGTCGGCATCAATGCTTCGATGAATGCGGCCATTTTAGCCGCTCAAATTTTGTCGGTGAAAGACGAAGTCTTGCAAGAAAAGTTGATTGACTACAAGGAAGCATTAAAACAAAAAATCGTCAAAGCCAATGTGGATTTATCAGTTGTAAAATACAAATTCAAGACCAATTAGTGCCGTATCTTTTTTGCTATAACAGGAGAAAATCCTCGGTCGTTTATATTGGAGGTACCCCGATGGGAGGCGAAAATCCCATCCGGGTACAGTCCATGACCAATACCTCCACCCTTGATACGGAGGCAAGCATTGCGCAATGCATCCGCATTATCGAAGCCGGAGGAGAATATGTCCGTCTGACCGCCCAAGGTGTGCGAGAGGCTGAAAACCTCCGGAATATTAAGGATGGACTGCGTCGCTCCGGCTATCAGACGCCCTTGGTGGCCGATATACACTTCAATCCGCAGGCCGCTTATACGGCAGCCGGAATTGTTGAAAAGGTACGGATTAATCCCGGAAATTTCGCCGACCCGGTCAAAACTTTCAAAGCCCTCGAATATTCCGAAATGGAATACAAGCGGGAAATAGAGAAAATACGCGAACGTTTGGTCCCTTTCCTGCATATTTGCAAGGAACACCATACGGCTATCCGCATCGGCGTCAACCATGGTTCCTTGTCGGACAGGATTATGAGCCGCTATGGCGATACGCCCGAAGGCATGGTTGAATCTTGCCTGGAATTTTTACGGATTTGCGTCAGCGAAAATTTCGCTAATGTGGTGATTTCCATCAAGGCTTCAAATACTTTGGTCATGGTGCAAACCGTCCGTCTGATGGCCGAACGGATGGAATCGGAAGGAATGGCATTTCCCTTGCACTTGGGTGTTACGGAGGCTGGCGACGGAGAAGACGGAAGAATAAAATCGGCCGTAGGCATCGGGACCTTATTACTCGAAGGCATAGGAGACACGATTCGCGTCTCGCTGAGCGAAGACCCGGAAGCCGAGATTCCTGTGGCAAAAAAATTGCTGGATTACATTGGGGAAAAAATGCAGGCCAATGCTTCCGTTCCGGCAGTTTCGACCTGTGATCCAGTTCAAACCGCTGCTGACCGACTGTTTCAACCGCCTGTTGTTATCTCCGACTATTCCCGTGCGACAGACTGTGAAATTGATTCGGACCTGAAGCCTGATTTTCTGTATCTCGGAACCAATACTTCATTAAAATACCCTGAAAACCAATTGGTCATTGTCGATTTTTCTGCGTTTTCATCGAAAAAAAATGAAATCCCACTATTTCTTGCGGCAGAAAAAACGGCTTATTTGACCGACAATTCCGCGATGCAATTTCTCTGTCCGGATGAGACCTGCTTAGACGCCGACTTCGTTGAAGCGCTGAAGCAAAGGCCGCAAACCATCCTTTTGTTGACCGGCGAACCGTCCAAGCGGCCATACGACCAGCAATTCTTGCTTTGCAGCCTGAGAGCGAAAGGCGTAAACAATTCGGTCATTGTCCGGCAAATTTATGCTGAAAAAAATGTGGAAAGTTTTCAAATAAAAGCGGCTGCCGATTGCGGCGCTTTCTTTTTAGACCGTCTGTCCGATGGCATTTTCCTTCAAAACGAAGGACAATCAATTGCCGCAAAAGCGATTGATTCCTGTAGTTTCGGTATTCTTCAGGCGACCGGCCGACGCATCAGTAAAACGGAATACATTTCCTGTCCGAGTTGTGGGCGCACCCTGTTCGACCTGCAATCGACCCTGAAAAAAATAAAAGCGGCGACAAGCCATCTGAAAGGCTTGAAAATCGGCGTCATGGGTTGCATCGTAAACGGTCCGGGCGAGATGGCGGATGCCGACTACGGATATGTCGGCGCGGGAATGGGTAAAATCAGCCTCTACAAAGGCAAACAATGTATAAAGAAAAATATCCCCGAATCGGAAGCTGTGGCAGAACTCCTCAAACTAATTGCGGTTTCGTGAAACATAAATAACACATACAGAAAGAATAGTGTTCGCATTTGTAATTTACAAACGATTTGTTGTAATTTACAAGTAAAAATATTTTCATTTGCCTTTTAAATGCGCTTATTTTGCCGCCTAAAATAAGAATTATGAAAATTTATTTACCAACACTGATTTTTTTGTGCTTACCCACCCTGCTACCGGCGCAAAACGCCTTGCGCAGCAGCTTGAACCTGCCCCGCATAGACGACCGGCTGGTCAAAGAACAGGTCGATTTCCGGGAAGCGGGTGAAACCGGCGCTAATCTCGTC
>JAITQA010000145.1 GCA_031289145.1 Dysgonamonadaceae bacterium
AATCCTGCATTTGCGACGTTAGCCGACAATCAGGCGCTTACCGATTTGGGATTGGTTGAAAACGGTAAATACAACCATGCTGCCTTAATTCTGCTTGGCACACGAGGCGCATTGCGGAAGGTTGCTTTGAAAAGGCAAAAGAGGTTTCGATGAGAGATTTTGTTGCGGCGTTTGAAAATCAGCTATCTCGCGGACAAATCAAATATTTGATATTGAAATTGGAAGACGATAACTTGATTGAAAAAAAAGGTGGTGGACGTTCAATAAAATATAACTTAAGTAGCAAAATAGACGAAAGGGAAGATATTGCCGGACAGTTTATAGAATCAATTCAATTTGCCAAATAGGGGCAATTTTTTGCCAAATACGTCGTATTTACTTATTGTTTTTTGCTATTAAATAGTTGATTGTCAGTGTAATTTCAATTCGCCAAATAGAGATAAATTTTCGCCAAAAACAATTTCAATTCCACATAAGAACAAAAAAGTAAGAGATGTTTACATGGAAGTTGGCTTCAAAACCTTACTCATTTTTTATTTTGCCTTTAAGAAGCAATACGGATATTTCCCTGTAAAGTAGCAATTGAGCTTTACAGCGAAAATTTTTGAGCCGCATAGCGAAAACGCTTTGCGGCTTTTACTTTACCTTTGCACTTTATTTTAAAGAAATAAGGCATGAAAGAAATAATGTTTTTAGCTGCGTCAGCCATTGCTTTAGGCGGTATGGCACAGGCGCAGAGCAATGAAAAAATCCTCGTTGCCTGCTTTTCGTGGAGCGGCAACACTTTCGAAATAGCAAAACAGGTTCAAAAGCAAACCGGCGGTGATTTGTTTGAAATAACTACGGTGACACCCTATTCCGCGGACTATGACGAATGTGTTACGCAGGCGAAAAAAGAACAGCAAGCCGACGTCCGTCCGCCGCTCGCAACCGAAGTAAAGGACATGGAGGCTTACGACGTTGTTTTCGTCGGTTATCCCAACTGGTGGAGCAGTATGCCGATGGCGCTGTTCACCTTTTTGGAAAAATACGACCTGAGCGGTAAAACCGTCATTCCATTCTGTACGCACGGCGGCGGACGTTGGGGGCGCAGCGTGGGCGACCTGAAAAAGCTATGTCCGGGCGCTACCGTTCTCGAAGGGCTTGCGATTAGCGGCAACATGGCAAGGCGTTCAAAAGACGACGTAACGCAATGGCTTCAAAAAATCGGAATAACAAACAAAAAATGAAAACCTCGAAAATTATCACTACAGCACTGGTAAGTATTTGTTTCACTTTGTTTTTAAACAATTTAAACGCACAAAATATGAACACTCATTTGGACAAAAGGCAACAGAAAATTGCCGGCATTGCGGCAAATACCGCCGTTGGAAATTTAGACGCATTGAAAACAGAGATAAACGACGCGCTCGACGCGGGCATGACTGTCAACGAAATCAAGGAGATATTGGTACAGATGTATGCCTATTGCGGTTTCCCGCGCAGCCTGAATGGAATCAGTACGCTAATGGCGGTATTGGACGAACGCAAAGCCAAAGGCATAACGGATACGGTCGGCAGGGAAGCAACACCGATTACCGAAACTTCCGGCAAGTACGAACGCGGCAAAAAGACGCTGGAAACGCTTACCCGTCGTCCCGAATCAAATCCGAAAACAGGCGCAAACGCTTTCAGTCCCGAAATAGACGTTTTCCTGAAAGAACATTTATTTGCCGATATTTTCGGGCGGGATGTGTTGAGTTATCAGGACAGGGAACTCGCCACCATTGCGGCGCTTACGGCTTTGGACGGTGTTGAGCCGCAACTGCAAGCCCACTGCAATATGGGCATAAACACAGGTATAACGGAAGCGCAGATAAAAGAAATAACCGCGCTTGTCAAATACCCTGTTAATAAAACGCCTCTTGTCCGGTTGGCAAAACTCCGGATTGATGCGGCTCAACTGGAAAACTATGTAGTAGCGCTCAGGGAAGAAATCGAAACGTCCGTGCGTGTTGAGCCGGGAGTTCTGAACTTGTATGCCGTGTCCGAAAAAGAAAATCCGACACACTTCACGATTATGGAAATATATGCCGGTGAAGATGCCTACAAGTCACACTTGGAAACATCTCATTTCAAAAAATATAAAAGTTCCACAAATGAAATGGTTAAGTCCCTTGAACTCGTCGAGACCGCTCCTGTTGTACTCGGTGCGAAAACGAATGAAAGTATTTTTGCCAAAGGCGGAAAAGGCTCTGCCGATTGGTTTACAGGCACGGTTTGGGTACAGCCGTTAGTTAATCCCGACGAAATGGAAAACCTGTATTCCGTTGGCAGCGTAACCTTTGAGGCGGGCGGAAGAACGCATTGGCATACCCACCCCACAGGTCAGGTATTGCTTGTTACAGAAGGCAAGGGTTGGTATCAGGAGCGGGGAAAAACGGCTCAAATGCTGACCAAAGGCAGTGTCGTAGCCATCCCGAAAGAAGTGGAGCATTGGCACGGCGCGGCGAAAGATAGTAAGTTCGTGCATGTGGCTATTTCCAATATGGCAAACGGAAACAACGTAATGTGGATGTCGCCGGTGACGGACGAGGAATATAACGGTATAAATCAATAAAATCAATATGAAAATATTTATTTCAATTATCATGACATTTGCGATTTCACTCAATCTCTACGCTTGCAATCCCGACGAAAACGCTTCTGTTGTAGAAAATCCCGCAGATAGCCTCACATTATCAAACCTGTACGTCAGTATCATATCGAACGGGCGAACCGCCGTTTTCCGGCTTTACGACACAAAGGCGGCTCAACAGTTCTACGACCAATTACCGCTGAACCTTGAGTTGCACAACTTTCGCGATGCCCAATGGATGTTTTATCCGCCTGAAAAATTAGATGTTACCGTCACCGAAGTCTATCACGACGGCAAGAAAGGCGAGCTCAGTTATTACGAACCGTGGGGCGATGTCTTTATGCTCTACAAAGATTTTTACGCAGGTGATGAGATGCACCGGTTGGGCATACCAATAAACGGTGTTGAACAAATCGAAGGCATGACCGGCAACGCCCGCATAGAAAAGAAGGATGAATCCTCAAATACAAACGATATGAAACTAAAAATAACTATTGGCGATAAGACAGTTACCGCCACCATGCTCGACAATGCAACAGTCCGCGACTTTATCTCGCTGCTTCCGCTGACATTAACACTTACCGATTATGCAGGAACGGAAAAAGTCAGCGATTTATCCAAACGATTATCGACCGAAGGCGCTCCGTCGGGTTACGACCCTTCAGTCGGGGATATTACCTTATATTCTCCTTGGGGGAATCTGGCAATATTCTACCGTGATTACGGCTATGCAAGCGGGCTTGTTCCGATGGGAAAGATTGACGGCAATGGTATCGAAGCATTACAGGTATCCGGTTCTGTAACGGTAACTTTTGAAATGTTTAACGCTACGGATATTGAACATATCAACGTAAACAAGGATTTGTATCAGGTATCCTCCAATCCGGCAGGAGATTATTTGCAGGTATCCGGCGAATTTGAGCAACTTACACTGATGAACATGAAAGGTTCGACCGTTGCCCAATCGAAAGAAAACACAATCCGGATAAGTAACCTTCCGACAGGTGTTTATCTGTTGAAAATTGATTCGAAAAAAAACGGAGCAGTTATCAAAAAAATAGTGAAGCAATGAATAAAATAATATTAATAAACAAGAACATGAAAAAAATAGACCTTTTCCTTTTGACAGGAATAATTTCAGTAATCAGTATAAATCAATTAAATGCACAAGACATGAACAAAGCAACGCAAGCGGAAAATCGTGTTTCCGCCAAAGGTTTCGCAGTTCACTCCCGCGACGACCATTTCCATTCCCATGAGTTTACCCGTCATGCCGTTGGCGACAACGACGTTCAAATCGAAATTTTGTATTCGGGTATTTGCCACAGCGATATACATTACGTATTGGACGAGTGGGGCGGTACGGTATATCCGGTTGTTCCCGGACACGAGATTGCCGGACGGGTGGTGAAAACGGGCAAAAATGTAAGCAAATTCAAAGTGGGCGACTACGCAGGAGTAGGCTGCATGGTGAACGCCTGCGGGAAATGCAGCTACTGTGTGGCAGGAAAAGAGCAATTCTGCGAAAACAGAACGGTTTTTACCTATAACTCAACAGACCATTACCACGGAAATGAAACAACCATGGGCGGCTACTCAAACAATATGGTGGTTTCCGAAAATTTTACCGTCAGGATTCCGGAAAATGCAGACCTTACAAAGGTTGCCCCACTGCTTTGTGCCGGAATTACAACTTGGTCGCCCGTCCGGTTCAGCAAGGTAAAGGCAGGCGACAGGGCAGGCGTTGCCGGTTATGGCGGGTTGGGACACATGGCTGTTCAATATCTGGTTGCCTTGGGAGCCGATGTTACGGTATTCGACATTACGGAAGACAAGCGTCAAGACGCCTTGCGCATGGGCGCTAAACGCTATGTAAATGTCAATAATCCGCAGGAGCTTGAAGGGCTGAACAATACGCTGGATTTTATCATTACCACCATTCCTTTCGATTACGACCCGATAATATATGTACGGATGCTGAAAATGAATGGAGAAATGGCTGTTGTGGGATTACCCGCAAACTCCAATATCAACATATCCACGTTGCCGCTGGGCGCCGCCAACCGGAAGGTTTACGGCTCGCTAATCGGCGGAATCAAAGAAACACAGGAGATGCTCGACTATTCGGTGGCTAACAATATCTATCCCGAAGTGGAAGTTATCAAAGCCGAAGCTTCCGAAATAGACAGAGCCTACAAAAGCGTGGCAGCCGGAGAGGTGAAATTCCGATACGTGATTGACATGAAAACGCTGAAATAAGATATATGAAAATAAAAATGCGTATTTTTGCAAAAAAATAAAACAATTATGGAAGGAGTAAAAACAATCAAATATTCGGATATATTCCTGTCGTGCTTTGCTGACAATGCCCAATCATGCATTCCAACGGCGAAAGAACACTATCTCGCGTATGTCTGTTCGGGCGAGTTGGAGCTGACTGAACGCGGCAAGACTACGAGGATTCATAACGGAGAATGTGTTTTTATCCGTAAGGACAACCGTGTGAGCATGACCAAACAGCCGAAAAACGGCGAGCAGTTCAAGTCGATTTTCCTTAGTTTTTCGCGCAAATTTCTTCGCGAATTTTATCAGACGATGGATAAAAAACAGCTTCCAGAAGATGCAAGAAGGCAGAAAGTCAGCGTATACAGGCTCCCTTCCGACCGTCCCGACATAGTAAGCCTGTTTGAATCCATGACGCCCTATTTGGATTCGGGCATACCTCCCACCGATGAATTGATTCGGCTGAAAATTCAGGAAGGCATATATGTCCTCCTGAATACGGACAAGAATTTCTACTCCTCCCTTTTCGATTTTTCCGAGCCGTGGAAAATTGACATTCTCGACTATCTGAACGAAAACTACATGTACGACCTTTCGATAGAAGAAATAGCGTCCTACACCGGTCGCAGCCTTGCCACGTTCAAGCGCGATTTCAAAAAGATAAGCCCGCTACCGCCGCAAAAATGGTTGATAAAAAAGCGGCTCGAAGCCGCTTACGAAAAGCTACAGGAAGGAGGCAAAAAAATAAGCGACGTTTACGCAGATGTTGGGTTCAAAAATCTTACTCATTTTTATTTTGCCTATGAGAGGCAATACGGGTATTCACCGGCAAATAACAATTGAGCTTCTCTACAAAAATCTTTGAGCCACAGAGCGAAAATGCTTTGTGGCTCTTGCTTTACCTTTGTACCAGTTATAAAGGGAAAAGCAATGAAAAAGAAAAAGTATTTATTATCACTACTCGCTGTTATTTCCAGCATAAGTTGTTCGGGGGGCAATGAAACGCTACCTGAACCAACCGAACCTGTACTGATAGGTAATGGAAAAGCACTTATTATTTATTTTCCCATTTTTCTCGCACAGGAAAAACAATCGCTTGGTAACGAAAAGGTAATCAAAAAGTAAGGATACAAGTATGAATTTCAGCACGAATGAGGATTAATGAGATGTAAAAAACGCCATACAAGCATAGATACAGACTGATATTTAACATAAACAAGACTTTGGTTTAACTATAATAATCCAATAATAAATCTTAAAATTTTATGCTTATGAATATCTTATTAAAAACGAAGATTTTCAGCCTATTGAATGAAACTTCACCGGAAACTGTCTCACAGCAGGCGTGGGAAAAAGCATACAACGAATTAGCCGACACCCTTTTCAGTGAACGCACATCAGCAAGCGACCGCGAAAGTCTGTATAACGCGCTGTGCTATGCTTCAGCAGAATTTAAAAGTTTGCAGTCCGACTGCAACAACAGTAAAAAAAAGCACTGTTTCTAACAAAATCCATTTTTCTAATCGAAACGCAAATGAATTTTGTAGGCTGGCAACTGCAACAACAACCGGCACAACACAGCCGCTTGAAATGGACGGGCAGCATCGTTGAATGGGTAGAACTGATTTATGCCCTCTATATCGTAAAGCGAATCAACAGCGGCAAAATCTCCCTCAAAGAACTGTTTCAACAGATGGGCGAAATATTTGATTTTGAAGTAAAAGAGTTTGCCAATTATTTTATGAACATCAAAAACCGGAAAGACGGACAGCGTACAAAATTTACAGACCTGTTGAGAAATGCTCTGCTTGAACGAATGACCGATTCCGACCGGAAACCGTCGCGGAAGTAAACCGCTCGGTTTCGCGGTTGTTTCGTTTCGACTTTTGGAAGTTTGCGGATAAAGGCGTATCTTTGCGGGAAAATTTTCCCCAAGATGAGTTGGCAAGAAAAAGCGGTTAAGTGTTTGAAAAGCAGTCTATATCCAATTCCTGTCGAATTGAACGAGATAGATTGGAAAAGCGGCTTATATCTATTCCGGAACAAACGGAAAAACCTGTGTATTTGCGCGGACAGACCATTTACGACAGTTATTATCGCTCAGCAGGGCAAACGGTGAAAATGAGTCCGCAGGAAGTAAAACAGATGATTGCCGAATCGCAGGGACTACTGTTCCATGAACAAATTGCACTGACAAAGGCGACTGCCGATGATGTATTGAAACTGTTGGATTATGATTGCTATTTCCAACTGACAAACCGCAATTTGCCCGAAAACAAAACGGCGATTCTTGAAGCTTTGGCAGATGCCGAATTTATTGTCAAACAGGGAGAATATTGGAATATAACCAATCTCGGCGCATTGTTGTTCGCCCATGACTTGACAAAATTCAAAAGATTGGAATTTAAGACTTTACGAATAATACTCTACAAAGGTAAAAGCCGCTTGGATGCTCACCCCGAACTTAATTTCAAGGAAGGTTACGCCTGTGGATTTGAGCATTTTATCCAGTTTATCATGGAACGTACTTCGGTGGAAGTCATTGAAAAAGCATTTCGCGAAACAAAGGCTTCCTATCCCAAAAGAGCCGTTAGAGAGTTGCTTGCGAACTCGTTAATCCATCAAAACCTGTGGCAAAACGGAATGTATGTCATGGTAGAGATTTTTCCCGACCGGATAGAGATGACCAATCCGGGTACGCCATTGGTTGATGTAAACCGCTTTATTGATACTCCGCCAAAATCAAGGAATGAAAAAATCGCCATACTGATGCGTTTGTTTGAAATTTGCGAACAACGGGGCAGTGGCGTTGACCGTGCAATCAAGGCAATAGAAGATGCTTATTTACCTGCACCGGAATTTATCAAGGGCGACGGTTACACCAAAGTTTTTATCTATCCGAAAAAAACTTTTGCACAAATGAGCAAAGAAGACAGAGTACGCGCCTGTTACCAGCATTGTTGCCTTAAATATATGGAAAAACTTCAAATGACTAATCAGAGTTTTCGGGAACGTATGGGAATAGAAGAAGAAAATGCGGCGATGGTTTCAAGAATAATAAAAGAAGCCGTTAATGGCGGTTTCATAAAAGGATTTAATCCTGACAGCACTTCTAAAAAACACGCAAAATATATTCCATTTTGGGCATAATTTTTATTTGACTGAAATAGCATCTTAGTTAGTGTGATGCTATTTAATTAATTGATAATAAACAATATCCTTATTTGACTGTTATTTGACTGAATACTATATAATGGATTGTTATG
>JAITQA010000150.1 GCA_031289145.1 Dysgonamonadaceae bacterium
ACGCACACCGGCTACTCTGCCCTGCATGGCTTCACTAAACGAATTAAGCCTTGACTCTGTCAACGTTTTGGCGTTAATGCTCGTTACCGAACCGGTCAAATCGCTTTTCTTAACCGTACTGGTGATCTATACCGGTAGAAAAAGGGTTTGATTAAGGAGAGCGAGATAATCAGAAAAAATGTTTCAGGTTTTTATAGGTTTCTCTAAATTCGCACGGAGTGAGCATTTTTTTCTTTTTAAAAATACGGTTGAAGTTCGATACATTATTAAACCCACATTCGTAGCAGATTTCGGCAATACTGGATGTTGTATCTATCAACATTCTTGCCGCCTGTCCAAGCCGTATTTCATTCAGCGAATCAATGAAATTTCTTCCTGTTTTTTGTTTCAGGAAACGGCTGAAAGCATTTTCCGTCATACTGACGAATAGGGCTATATCAACCAGTCTGATATCTTTCTTGTAGTTTTTCAACATATAGTCATAGGCGTTTTTTATCCGACAACTGTCATGATCCTGTTCATTCTTATTGAAAGATATGCTGGATAATTCTCTCATAGAACCCAAAGACAGATCATAAATAATTTCTAATAGTTTCAGTACGGAATAGCCATTTTTGTTCTCGGAAGCCAATGAATAAAGTTTATCTTTTATTCCCAGAATAGTATCTTTGGAAAAAGTCACACCAAAAGTGGCTTTTTCAAACATTTCTTTGACGGAATGAAATTGATTCTTGTGTAACAATTGTTCGTTAAACAAGTCATGATGAAACTGAATGGTTATTTCTTTGACTTCTTTTGACTGACATTCATTTCTAAACCATCCGTGTTCTAAATTAGATTTTGTAATCAAAGTGAGTTCTATGTCGTCGATGTTTTCAACACTATCTCCAACAATACGTTTGACTCCTGCGCCGTTTTCAATGAAATTTAATTCGTATTCCGCATGTATATGAAGTGGAAAAGTGAATTTTTTTATTCTGGAATAGATCATGAAGCAATCTATATCCGACAAAACCGTTATTTCTCTGAATATAGTACTCATATAAATGCGGGGTTTTTCTGCATTAAACAATGCACAGTCACACAGGAACCTCTATCAGTAAAATGCGGGCATTGTCGGACAGCGCTTTTATTTTAACCGAATCCGTATCCCATAATCCCATGCCGTCTCGGTGTGACAATTCCTGACCTTCTACCTCAAACCGACCTTCGATAACCATAACATATAAACCGTTCCCGCTTTTTTTCAAGGGATAATCAAGGAAATAGCCTTTATCAAACAGTCCCGCGTTGAACCAGGCATCCTGGTAAATCCAAAGCCCAGCATCGTCCGGACTCGGCGATACAATCTGAATCAGTTCGTTTCTAGTATTGAAAAAATCGAATTTTTGTTGCCCATAGCGCGGAGTCACATTTTTCTTGTTCGGAAAAACCCAAATCTGAAAAAAGTTGAGGTCTTCGCTCGCATTGGCATTAAACTCACTGTGCGTTATTCCGGTACCGGCGCTCATAACCTGCACCTCACCCGACCGGATTACACTCCCGTTTCCCATACTGTCTTTGTGTTCCAGGTCGCCATATAGCGGAATGGAAATAATCTCCATATTATCATGGGGATGCGTTCCGAAACCTTCACCTGCGGCTACTATGTCATCGTTAAAAACACGCAGCGCTCCGAAATGCATCCGTTCCGGATTGTAATAATCCGCAAAACTAAATGTGTGGTGGGTATCCAACCAACCATGATTTTTGTGGCCTCTCGTGCCGGCTTTATACAATACTGTTTTCATGTGTTAATAAATAAGTTGATGTGTAATATGCTAATGTGCTGATGTGTTAGTGTTTGTAATTTTTCTGATTTTGAAATTCAAAGCCGTCAGGGTCAGATTGACCAAGGGCGACAGCAGATTGAAAAAACAATAGGGCAAATAAGCGAAAGTTTCAACGCCTAATACCTTTGCTTGTGTAGCCCCGCAACTATTCCACGGCACCAAAACGGAAGTTACCGTACCGGAGTCTTCCAAAGCGCGGCTGAGGACTTCCGGTTGATAGCCTTTTTCCGCGTATAGCTTTTGGAGCATTTTTCCGGGCACTACGATAGATAAATATTGGTCGCAAGCCGTGATATTGAATATGATACAGGTAAGAAGCGTAGACCCGACCAAAGAAGTCCGGTTGCGAATCCGGGAAATCAACGCGCCGGTAATCCGGTTCAGAAATCCGCAGGCATCCATCGCACCGCCGAAAATCATGGCGGAAAGAATCAGGAAAACGGTACTCATCATGCCCATCATGCCGTTTGTTGCTAAGAGGTCGTCGACTTCGGGAACGCCCGTATGCATATTCATCGTGCCGAAAACAGATTGCATCAATACCTGGTATTTGTCCGAAAAACCTTCGACGGTAATGAAATGGTCTAACAACCGCGGCTGGAACAGCAAGGCGGAAAGAATACCCAAAGCCGTTCCGGCCAGCATAGCCGGAATAGCCGGCGTTTTCCGGACTATAATCACAATGAGGATAAGCGGCGTCAACAGTAAAAAAGGACTTGTATTAAAATGACTTGCGATTCCTTGCCGGATATACGCCATTTCATTTTCCGTCACATTTCCCGTTTGAAACAAACCGATTACCCCGAAAATAACCAGCGAAATAAGCCATGCAGGCCCGGTAGTATAAACCATATACCGGATGTGCGTAAACAAATCCGTTCCGGCAATGGCCGGCGCTAAGTTGGTCGTATCGGAAAGCGGGGACATTTTATCCCCGAAATAAGCGCCGGAAATAATTGCACCGGCTACCAAACCGGTATTCAGACCGAAAGCGCTCCCTATCCCAATAATCGCAACGCCCATCGTTGCCACAGTAGACCAGGAACTTCCTGTTGCAATGGATACCACGCTGCAAATCAACACTGAAGCCACAAGCAGGAATGATGGATGCATCAACTCTATCCCATAGTAAATCATCATCGGGATAATCCCGCTAATCATCCAGGCGCCACTCAAAGCGCCAATCAGGAAAAGAATAAGAATAGCGCTCATTGCCGACAGAATCATCCGGTTGATGTGCTGCTGTATGTCCTGCCATTTTACCTTGTTATACCAACCTATCAGGCAACAAACCGCAGCGGAGATTATCAACACCGTCTGATTGGCGCCCCCTAAAGCGTCGTCGAAATGGAGCATATTTATAAAAAGCAGAACGATTAACACAATAACCGGCGTTATCGCTTGCAAAAAAGAAGGCTTCATTGTGTTATTCATTTTCCTGCAATTCTTTTTATCATGATAAATAAAATTAAAGTGACACAATTTCTGTTCTACGCATCAAAGGTAATCAATTGTAATTATATTTACCAAAATTTTGGAATAATTTTACGAATAAGGATTTTTTTGATGGATGCAAAAAATAAAAATAGTGTTAAGTAATGATATGACGATACGACAATTTTTAGTTAACATGACAGTAGTAAATTTTAAATCATCAATATTTCCAAACCATCGTAAGCAATTGCAACTGTCTCAGGTAAAGTCTTTTCCATCACGGAATGAAGTCCGAAATGATGACTGACATGCGTGAGATAAGTTTGTTTGGGTTTTATTTTTTCGACTTGCCTTATCGCATCGGCAACCGTCTGGTGCGAAATATGCTCCTTGTGGCGTAAAGCATTTATTACCAATACATCTAAGTTTTCCAGTTTGGCATATTCTTCTTCCGGAATCGTTTTTAAATCGGTCAGATAAGCAAAATCAGCTATCCGGTAACCCAGAATCGGAAGTCGCCCGTGCAACAAGCGAATCGGAATGATGTTGATTCCCGCAACGGAAAAAGGTGCATTGCCGATTTCATTCATCCGGAGATTAGGGACGCCCGGATATTTGTGTTCTTTGAAAACATAGGCAATCCGGGTGCGAATAGCCTGAGCTACATAATCTTCGGCGAATATCTCAACGGCGCCTTTTGCACAAAAAACCCGCAGGTCGTCGAGGCCGCCTACATGGTCGTAGTGTTCATGCGTAAGCAAAACGCCGTCTATTTCAGTATATTTTTCCGTCTGTTGGGCGCACAACATTTGTTGCCTGAAATCCGGGCCGCAATCAATCAGTAATCTTTTTCCGTCTGTTTCTATCAAAACGGAAGCACGCAAACGTTCGTCTCTTTTGTCGGACGAGGTACAAACCTCACAACTGCATCCTATTTCGGGATTTCCGGTAGACGTTCCGGTACCTAAAAAACGAATTTTCATCAAATATAATTTACCTCCGGCTGCAAATCAATGTAGAATTTTTCTTTCACAACACGGCAGATTTCTGCTGCCAAAGCCGCAATGTCCTCTCCGCTTGCCTGATTTTGGTTGACGATAACCAAAGGCTGCTTTTCATAAACAGCGGCGCCTCCATGGGTTTTCCCTTTTAATCCGCATTTGTCTATCAACCAGGCTGCCGGTATTTTAACAACTTCTTCATTTACAGGGAAACAAGGTATATCCGGATACTGTTTTTTTAAGCCTTCGTAATGCGCGATGCAAATATACGGATTAACAAAAAAACTACCGGCATTTCCGATTTTTTCCGGGTCGGGCAGTTTGGACGAACGGACAGCTATGACCGCTTGGCGAACAAGTTCCAATGAAGCGGTTTTTCCGGCTAAATATTCCCGGATATTTCCATAATCCAATCTGAATTGCGGCTTCTTCGACAATTTAAAAACCACATGGCACACATAGTATTTTCCTTTGTTCTCCGGTTCTTTGAAAAAACTGTGACGGTAAGCATACTGACATTGGGTATGGGGAAAAACTATTTTTTCTCCGGTCTCGATACAATAAGCATGCACCTCTTCTATCCGTTCCGAAACTTCCGCACCGTAAGCGCCGATATTCTGGATGGCCGAAGCGCCCACTTCACCCGGAATCAGGGAAAGATTTTCGAGACCACCCCAACTGTTTTCCACACAATACGCCACAAACGTATCCCAGTCGTTCCCTGCCCCGACTTTCAACCAAACTTCATCGGCATCTTCCCTGATTTTCTCTATTCCCCGGATGGCAGAATGGACGATGATACCATCGAAATCACTGAGGAACAATAAATTACTCCCCCGTCCTATATGCCAAAACCTTTGAGAAAAGAAGAACTCATCGCGCAGCAATTTTTGTAAATCTTCTTCGCTTTCATATTCCACAAAATAACGGGTTTTTATCGCTAATCCGAATGTATTGTGGTGTAATAAAGAATAATTTTGTTCGATTCGCATGTTTATTGGAACTGATTTTATCGGACAAACTTACATGAAATTTTTGAGATTTACAAATGGATGCAATAAAGGCTAAACTTTTTTTGAGTTTCTATTTCTCTTTTCAGGCATTTCACTTGACCTGAAAGTCCCGCAGGATAGGGTGTTCTGCCAGTTCCTGATTTAGGTTGGGTGTTTTGAATGGCTAATTTTCTGCTACTGAGGTTGTTTTGTTAGAAAAATTTAGGTGAAAATGAGGTTTTTGTACAAAAAAAATTAGCCTTTTTTTGAAAAAGCTATCAATTATAAGAAATATCACTATCTTTGTAAACACTTCCAACAGAACAATTATTTATGGCAGCAAGAATTAAATGCAATGTATTCAACCTGTTGTTCCGTTTGTTTTCGTTTTTGGCAGATAAAACGGGCGGATGGCAGTTGTTTGTGAAGCCCAAATTAATCCTTGGCGCCTTGATTTTA
>JAITQA010000157.1 GCA_031289145.1 Dysgonamonadaceae bacterium
TTACCGAACAACAATTCGATTATATCCGGCCACAGGAAAACGGCAATAAAACGGATGTCCGTTGGCTGACGGTCACCAATAAAAACGGCTTTGGATTAAAAATCAAAGGCTTACAACCATTGAGTGTAAAGGCGGCGCATAATCCGGTTGAAGATTTGGATTTCGGCATAAGCAAGAAAAATACCCATCCGAGCGATATTACTCCCCGGGAAGAGGTGTTTCTGAATGTCGATTACCTGCAACGCGGTCTTGGAGGCGATAACAGTTGGGGCAGATTACCGCATGAACCTTACCGTTTATTAAACGATGCGTATGAATATGCGTATGAGATAAGTATCTATGAGATAAGTATCATGGAACCGGTATCCTAAATATGTTAATCTGCGTACCCGTCAAGTAAGGTGAAAGAATTATTTCCTGCAAAGGTAATTCACTGTAAAAAATAACACCGCCTTATTTTACAAAAAATAAGGCAATTTAGCCATACCTTAAGTCGATTTTTATGTTTTGATTTAAATTTATACTCTTTTGGTCTATAAAAGAACTCCATTTTTTTTTATCCTCTGTACCTTTGTCACGATAAAATTATTATAAATCTAAATACCTAAAAATTTACACGAATATGTCGGGAATTTCATTTCAGCGTGGCATCAAAAAATGTATCGTTCGTTTGTGTATTTTGCTTTTTTTTGGAGGTCTCCAGTGGATCATGGCTACGGTCTGCTATGCGCAAGATACCCTTATTTACAGTACGAATACAATTGATATTCAGAACCTGAGTTGTACGCCTTTTATTTCCGTACAACAATTGTTAAAAGGAAACGTAGCCGGTGTGTATGTGCAAGAGAATACCGGAGAACCGGGAGCTATTCAAAACATATTAATTCGGGGTCTATCCGCTCCCGCTTTTTCCAACAAGGATTTTCCCGGTGTTCTCCCGGCGGTGTATCTGAATGGTATTCCATTGATACAGGAAAATCCTATGCTCTATGACATCAAACAATATGACATTAATCCCATAGGAGCGGCGGCAAATGTACTGGCCGGATTAAATATTGCTTCTATTGAATCTTTCAGGATTATCAAAGATCCTTTGGAATTGGCAAAACTGGGACCTTTGGCATCCAATGGGGCTGTTTGGATAACGACCAAAGACGGCTATTATGGTGGAAAAAATGTGTCGGCAGGTGTTTTTCTCGGAATGGCGTTTGCCCCCACAACAGTCAAGATGACAAATGGTACACATGAGAAAGCCTTTCGTCAGCGTTTTTATGACGCTTACCAAGTAGCTACGGAAAATCGGCATTATCCGGATTATCTTTTAGACGCGAGAGATTTGAATTATTTTGGAAACCCCGATTGGGCGGAATCCTATTATCAGTCATCACCCTTGTATAATATAAACGCATCTATTGGCGGAGGTGCCCCGACGGCTAATTATGTGTTTCTATTGGCGCATACCAGAGATGCAGGGGTGGCGAATGAGACTTCCTATTCAAAATACAATGTGAGTTTTGCATTGAATATGCGCCCCTTGGATGAGTTAAACGTAAATACCTTTATCAATGTTGCCAAAATAGACAGAGAAAGGAATTTGCATTTCAGGGATCGATATGCCGAAATGGAATACCTGGTTGATTTTTCAACGCCCATTGCACCAAGTAATAATACGTACACTGCGTTTTTGGCTGACAACGCCTTAACAAAAGATGACAATTTTAACAACTTAATGAACGGTCAATTGACTTTGAAATACACCAAAAACAGATTTTATGCAGACGCCAAATTTCAAATGGATTATACGACCGATGTCCGCCGCGCTTTTTGGCCTACAACATTAATGGAGTCGGTTAGTTTTGTATCCAACTTCTCCGGATATAACCGACGGGTGATTGGCGATGCTTCGGTTGGCTATATCTTCGACCTTGCCGGAATTCATCGCTGGGATATTCATTGGAACGGGTCAATATTAAGTGATTTATACCATTATAATTATACACGTGCATTCGATGGAGATGACGATAAGAAGCCGACAACGAGCAGTGGTAATTTTAAGCAATACCGTTATGTAGACCGCTTGGAAAATAAATTAGTATCTACCTCTTTTTCTTTAGATTATAAATACAAGAACTGGTATAGTCTGGACGTATTGCTCAGATATGATGGGAACTCCAATGTTCAGCCGGATAAACGCTGGATATTTACGCCTTCTTTCTCAGCGAAGTGGAACCTGAAAAATCAGTTATTCACAAGCGCACAAGCGCTTTCCGATTTGGCGATAAACATTTCCTGGGCGCGTGTCGGGAAACAGCTACAATCCGATCTCTTTGCGATGGGTCCCCGTTATACCTCTTCCAATATCAACTGGGATGGACAAGCCTTGCTTTCTTCCGGCAATGGATACGCAGTCATTACCCGTCCGTATGAATTGGGGTGGGTAGGCTATGATTTGGGCTGGCCTTTGGCTGAGAAAATTAATGTGGAATTGAATGCCTCTTTTCTGAACAATCGCATACAGACAAGTGTCAGTGTGTATGAAAACCGGGACAAGAATTTAGTTACCCAAATTCAGGTTCCGCAGGAATTTGGATACAAATATCGATTTGCCGAAGGAATGGAAGTCGGCAATAAAGGCCTTGAATTGAGCCTTTCCGCTTCCTTATTATCCGGTTCGGTTCCGGAAAAATTGAAATGGGATTTGTCTTTTAATGCGGCTTATAACCGGAATGAACTCAAAAAACTTCCTGAAGGCCTCAGCGAAATTGTGATTGGCGACCACAAACTGCAAGTAGGGCAATCAATTGACGCTTTTTGGGTGTACCGGAATGAAGGCGTTTATGCAAGGGATGAAGAAGTACCATCCAAAGAGGGTAAACTTTTGAGTATCGGAGGAATTCCTTTTCAAAAAGGGGATCCGCGTTGGGTGGATGTAGATGCTAACAACGCAATTGACAGCGACGACCGCGTACTGAAAGGCCATGCGCTTCCGCCGTTTACCGGAGGAATAACCAACAATTTTGCATACAAGCGTTTCGATTTCGGGTTTCATTTTTTCTTTGCCTCAGGACACAGCGCCTTGAATCTCAGGGATCAACAACGTTACGACTTTATGACGTTGGACAATCTTCCCGCTTTGCGATCCGTTAAAGAAATATTCTTTTGGCAAAACACAAATCAAAAAGATGATTATCCGGTATATAATCCGTTGAGTAATGTTCACCCTTATCGGGCTGAGCAGGATATTTTCCTTGAAAAACTTTCGTATCTGAAATTGCGGAATGTAACTTTAGGCTATACGCTTTCTCTGAAAAAGGTAAAAGACCGGACGCTTGAAAGTCTGTATTTCTATTTTACCGCCAACAATCTGTTTACAGTAAGCGGTTTTACGGGAGATGATCCCGAATTGGTAAATTTTAACGGCGCTTACGATGGATATTCCTTACCGATTCCTCGTTCCGTTTCTATGGGTGTAAGATTTAAATTTTAACCTTATAATTTCAATTGGTATATGTTGAGAAAAAACAATTCATGTAAAAAGATAATGCGAACAGTCTTTCGCAGCTTCTTGCCGATAGCGCTTGCAAGCATAGTGCTCTTGTCTTGTAATGACTTTCTGGCTGTTGACTCCAAGCGCGGCGCATCGGAAGGGCAACAGTGGGAGACCCTTGAAGATACCCGTGCAGCCTTGATGGGCGTATATGGCCTGATGCGTGCTGCATTGGCCGAAAACAACACCCACTGGATTTGCGGGGATTTGCGTATGGGTGATTTTACCTCTCATAATCGAGGTGACATACAATGTGTTATCAATAGTGAGCTATCCAAGCCACATGCTTTATTGACGGGAGTATCTAACTGGCGCAGGTTTTACGCGGTAATTAATGCGGCTGCCGTTTTTATAGAAAAAGCGCCCCGCACCGTAGAACTTGACCGGTCGTATTCGGCGCAAAACCTGGAGTATGATATTGCGCAGGCAAGGGCGATCAGGGCATTTGCTTACTTCTATATGGTACGCATCTGGGGGGATGTTCCGTTGGTCACCTATTCTTACGACAATGGTTCTTTCCCGGCCTTGTACCGATCCGGCGCCCAAACCGTATTGAATTACGCTAAAGTAGAACTTTTGGCGGCAGCGCAGGAATTACCCTATCAATTTGGAACCAGCGCCAACAGGTATTATGGTTTGGTAGGCGCCGACTGGAGAGGCGTTTTATTTAATAAACTGTCTGTATACAGCATTTTAGCTCACATATCAGCTTGGGAGGGAAATTACGCGGAGACGGAAACTTATGCGGCTTATGTCTTAAATCATGCCTCAGAGATTTTTGCAAGCTATGTATCCATTGCGGACTTAACTTCAGCGAGGGGATTATTTTACGCCAATACCGTTGTAGAAAGGAGAGGATCCCGAATTGTGGGGTTTAATTTCAGACACAGCGATAATGAAGCAACGCAAAGCGGCCATATTGAACAATTGACTTTGGCATTCCCGCTTGTACAAAGAACTTACCCGGAAATATTTGTTTCCAAAGACAGTTTGTTTTCCATTTTTAACGACGCGGATGATATACGGTTCGGAGTGGATGCAAATTTAAATTATTACACCAATTATGTGCATAATCTAAATGCTGAAATCCCGATATTCAGTAAGATAAAAGTTGTGCAAGACGGCGATGCCAAGGATAATGATTTCGGGGTGTTTGGGTCTTCTATCCTTTTTACTCGTTTGGAAGATGTCGCCCTGTTGCGTGCCGAGGCTTTGTGTGCATTGAACAGGAGTGAAGAAGCGATAACTTATTTGAATGTGATAAGAGCCAACCGCGGATTGAAAGAGCTTTTGTTTAAGAAAGATTTGGAAAATAGCCCGGAAAGATTGCTCAATGCGGTATTCGAAGAAAGGAGAAAAGAACTTATGGGGGAAGGTTGGCGTTGGTATGACCTGATTCGTCGGCAGAGGTTGATGAAAGACAATGAAAAATTGTTGCAACTCATCAACAACGGTGGGATTTATTGGCCGATAGCTGAAGACGTGATCGCGGCTAACCGGCAAATAGAACAAAATGCTTATTGGAAATAACCGCTCAATAAAACTTATTAAATTGTTAAAATTAAACATTATGAATATACGACTTGTTTGGTTAGTTATTTCAGCCTCGCTTTGTTTAATCTCTTGCAGTGATTACGAAAGCGTTCCGTATGAAGCGGAACCGGAGGTTGAAAGTTTTAATGGGACTATTCTGGAATATTTATCCGGCGGGGACGAGCGATTGAACCTGCGGTTTGATTCCATGTTATTGTTGATAGACAATATTCCCGGGTTCAAGCAACTCTTAGAGAAAGAAAACACCGCTCACACTGTTTTTGCAATTCCCAACAACTGTTTTCAGGCTTCGTTCAGTCAGTTGAATGTTTATCGGGAGGGTAAGAAATTAGGTCGTGAAATATTTTTTGAAGATATGCTTATTGCCCCGTTTACCGTACTCGACACAACCATTACGGTAATATCTGCCGAAAAGAACGACACGGTCATAACGGAATACAATTATGACTACCGGAAGGATTTGGAAGAAATGCTTTGTAAATATATTTTCGAAGGAGATTATAATACGGAAAACATTCTGTATGATGAAGGGAATATAACCGTAAGCGCTTTGAAATACGATTATTTGATGAACATTGAATGTTTCCGCCAACCTGCATCCGGATTATCCGGAAAAGGAACGAAAACACTTTTATTCAGTGACATGAGAAATAGTCGGACGAAAGATAATTGGCTGAGAAGTTCAACGGTTTGGAATGACGTTTACACACGTAACGGTTTAATACATATCCTTTCCCCTCAACACAACTTTGGTTTTGATGAATTTATTAAAAAATTTCACAATTATGGCAATGAATATGAGCAGAAAAAATAGTATCGTAGCTTTACTTTCGGGAATGATGATTCTCTCTGTTTCTTGTGTGAATAATTTCTTACCGGAAAGCAGGGATGCTTTCGACAGGGATGCGAATTTCACAACAAAAATTTATAGACCCAAGTTAGGCAAGAACTCTCTGATGGGCGATAATTTTCTATCAGGAAACGCTACGCTTCCCTTAACTTTTGAGATTACCCGAATCGTCAGGGTTGATGGTAGTCCTGCACCGGAATTAACGGAATTTTTTCCGATAAAGGTTTGGAAGTCGCCTTATCTGGGAACTGAAAAATCGATCGAAGCGATTGAAGCAAAAAGAGGGATTGAATACCGTCCGCTTTTTCAGATAAAAAAACATTCCGGTGAATTTTTGATGTGGTCTGAAGCGATGTCTTCTTTTGTAAAATGCGATCCGGACGATGGCTATCTGTTCGACGTACTGGTGAAAAATTCGGGAGGATACAAATACACGACCGATATGCAGTTGATCCCTGTCAGGGAAAGTGATTTCGAGCCGACTATTTATGACCCGCTAACCGGTTTGGTGAAGGAACGGGATTACATTACCCCGCTGCAATTATCGCTTTTCCAATCTACCGACGGTGATTTTATGTCACCGGAAGATGTTCACATCTATTTCAGGGAGAATCAAGACAATACAGATCCGGTAAAAACCCTGTCTTTCCGTTTTTACAAGCCGGATTATACGCCGATTTCACCTTCTTCATTCAACTTAACGGATTGGGAAAATTTAATTCATGGTTTCAACATGGAAAAGACGGAAGAATATGTGAAATATGAAGTAGTGTATCCGGTTCCGTTGGTCGAAACCAAGTCGAAATACACCAATGATGCGGGAGATAAAGTGAGCGTTCATTTTGCTTATGATCGAATTACGGCTAGCGGATATCGTTGGACATCCGGAATGACGCTTGAATTTGCCATATATAAAGAGGCGCATTGGGAAATTGTAATTGTATTTGCCAATGGAGCGCCTTTATTTGAAGATGGGAAGTAACTAAAATAAAAAACAAATCATGTATATATGAAACAGCAATACAAATATAGTTTATTGACTCTGTTACTTTTTGTGACTTCTTTTGTCGCAACAGCGCAAGAAATCGCTGTCGGCGGGATAGTTCTGGATAAAAATGAAAATAAGGGACTTCCTTACGCCTCGGTTATTGTAAGAGATAAAGCAGGTAAAAATCTCTCCAGATATTCCTTAACAACGGACGAAAACGGCCGTTTTTCAACGAAGGTTCCGGAACTTTCCAGTCTTGTTTTTTCTTATCTCGGATACGACTCCGTTGTGGTGAAAATAACCAAACCTTCCGAAAATATGATTATCCGGATGAGCGTTATAGAAAACATGCTTGATGAGGCGGTGATAATAGGTTATAGGAAAATAAGCAAAGCGGATGTAACCGCTTCGGTAACGGTTATTGAAACGAAAGATTTGGTCAATACACCGGTTTCCAATGTAATGGAATTAATTCAAGGAAGAGTGCCCGGACTGAATATACAGTTGAACAATGGGACGCCGGGTGGGATTCCCAGCTATTCGATACGGGGCGTTTCCGATATTTCCGTCCAAAAAGTAAACGATAATGAGTATGTCATGGGGTCGACAATGCCTTTGTTTGTGGTTGATGGAATACCGCAAGAAGACGTAACGGGTTTCGATGCACAGGGTTTGTTGTCCGGAGCGACCATCAGCCCTTTGGCTATGATACCCTATGAAGATATTGACAACATTCAGGTTTTGAAAGATGCGGCGGCAACCGCGCTGTATGGTTCAAAAGGCGCATATGGCGTGATTATTATTGAAACAAAAAAAGGAGATTCACCGAAACCACGGATATCTTATTCAGGCAATTATGTTGTTCACACTCCGCCCAGGTTGAGGGATGTGGTGACAGGCAATGCAGAGCGGAATTTGCGGATTTCGCAACTGCTTGAAAATGACACATCCAGGTATCACGGTTACAATGAAATTCATAATTTACAGGCCTTGTCCGACAGTTTAAACCCGTACTTCAATAACAACACCGATTGGCAGGGTATTTTTTATCAGACGACCTACAATC
The DNA here is from genome assembly GCA_031289145.1 of Dysgonamonadaceae bacterium. Taxonomy (GTDB): domain Bacteria; phylum Bacteroidota; class Bacteroidia; order Bacteroidales; family Azobacteroidaceae; genus Azobacteroides. The sequence goes on from JAITQA010000157.1 coordinate 8,006, forward strand.
AGACGCATAACCTTAATTTTTCAGGCGGCGATAAAAAGTTTAATTATAAAATCAATGGAAACTATTACACGGAAGAAGGTATTGTAAAAAATACGGATTTCAACCGGTATGGTATCCGGACGGGAATGGGATATACCCCCAACGAAAGTTTCAGCCTGGATGTGAACATTGCCGCCACATTTACGCAAAACAGCACAGGTAGCGGAAACGCCTTTTCACAATCCGGAGTGGCCACCGGTTCGGCGGCGTCTTCCCTGTTGCCGCCTCCGTCTTTGTATACGGCTTCCAATGCCGCGCTGTCTGTTTTTTCGATAATGGATGAAAATCAGAATACATCGTACGATGCAAGCATGAATATCAGGTACAAATTGCCCTTGGATATTCAATTTACAACAACTTTGGGATATAAATATAAAACAACTGAGAATGAAAAGTTTACACCTGGTATTTTGAATAATAACAGTGCAGAGTGGTTAAACAAAAGTAGCAACAGTTACAATATGTATCTCCGTTCTTTGTTGTTTCGAACGGTTAATTTTTGGATATTCAGGGCCGGATTGCAAACCGGTTTTGAATATATATCCAATAAATCTACCGGTAATACAATTACACTGGCTGGGCTTGCCAGCGACCATTTATGGTCTCCTGGCGCCAGGCCTTCCGTGTCAGGTGGAAGCGCCAGTGTATCGGAAGAAAACAATACCATTGCACTTATATTTAATCCAAGTTTTGGATTTGGAGGAATGGGCATCCGGGGCGACCGGTACGTACTTACACCCAATCTTCGGCCTGAAGCCAATTCGGCATACGGCTCCCAGGTGAAATGGACCATCAATCCATCGCTGGGTTTCCGATGGAATTTCAGCCGGGAACCTTTTGCCGATGCCTGGAAATTCATGAACAGTGGATCTTTGCGTGTTTCTTGGGGGCAAAGTACGACCTACAGAGCCAATCGATACGATATATGGGGTACTTATAAATTAGGAGAAGAAACCTATAATGGCTTGTCGATTATTCCGATTGATCTGGCAAACATGCCGAATCCTTATCTGGAACCGGTTACTTCCACCCAATGGAACCTCGGATCTGAAATGGCTTTATGGGATAATAAAATCAGGTTTACCGGTGAAGTTTACTACAAACAGGTCGACAACCAGCTCGGTTCAACTCCATTGGCGAATCACAATGCTTTCGGTTCGGTGAGGAGTACGGAAACCAGTATCGTCAATTACGGAACAGAATTTTTATTCGGAATCAGGCCCTTGTCTAAAAACAGCCCTTGGGTTTTGGATGTATCCGCTTCATTTGCAATCAACAAAGATGTAATCGCCAAATTACCCAACGATGTCAGGCAGATAATCAATAGTAATGCTGAAGTAGTGAACAGGTTGGGCTCAAATGCGATGGGAAATTACCTGTATGTATACAAGGGCGTGTATGCCAAAACAGAAGATGTTCCCGTAAATCCACTTACCGGAAAACGCTTGAGGGTAGGAGGAAACACTTCCGAAGAGGCTTATTTCAAAGCAGGCGACCCCATTTGGGTAGACCTGAACGGCGACTATATCATTGACGAAAAAGACAAGGTGATTGTGGGTAACTCGCAGCCGCGGATGACCGGAGGTTTGAGTATCAACCTGCGTTACAAGGCATTTTCCATCAATACAAATAGCTCTTTTACCCTGAGAAGAGATATTATCAACAAAGCCTTGGCCGACCGTTTCAGCGCTTATGGAACACCTAAGGCCAATTTGCAGAATAGTGGGGCGCTCACACCCATTGAAGCGTATGATTTCTGGAAAAAGGACAAGACCGATGCTTATTATCCGAATCCGTTCGATTATACCCGATCGGGAATCATTAACCCGTTTAGAAATGACCAGACTTTATTTATGGAAGATGGTTCCTATTTCAAAATTAATGGCGTTTCGTTGGCTTATACAATACCGACACGTTTTCTGAACCATTGGGGACTCAAGCGGATGCAACTTAATTTCAGTATGAATAATATTTATACTTTCTCTAAATATTCGGGTATTAACCCTGAAAATGTAAATAGTTTAGGCTATGATACTTCGGGCGGTTATCCCAACAGCCGGACATATACTGCCGGTTTAATAATTGATTTCTAAACCATTAAAGATATACACATGAAAAAAATACTTTTAATACTGGCGTTATTTGTTTCTTTTGGTTTTGCAGGTTGCGATATGTTGGAAACCAAAAGCGAAGATAAGCTATCAGGTGATGAATTTTGGAACAAAGGAAATGCCAAAGATGTAGAGTCTTTTTTGTTAAGTCTTTACAACACTTTCCGGAAAGCAACCATGATAGACTGTCCTTTCATTACCTTCAGCGGAGACATGCGGTGTGCCCCGATTACAACTTATAGTTCGGGAGACAGTCCTTATGTGAATCATTTGGCAACAAACGATATGAGCGGGTTGCGCAACCGGTATCCGAACGTCGACGACTGGCGAGGCGGCCTGATCATGCATTGGAAACTCTTTTTCGAGGTGGTACAGGAGGCAAATATTTTATTGTTTGAGATTGATAAAGTACCGAGCCTGACCTCCCAGGAAGTGAATATGTTTAAGGCGGAAGCCATTTTTATGCGAAACCTGTCGTATTTTTTTATGGTGAGGGCTTTTGGTGATGTTCCGTACTATACAAATGCTTACAACGAAGACCCCCTGCCAAGAACCGATATGCTTACTGTATTGCAGAATTGTCTGAACGATTTACAACCCTTGATAGACAATGACCCCGATGCGGAAGCCTTACCCTGGACTTATTCTTCCCTTTCGAAAAAAGGCATCAGAGCATCCAGGGGATCAGTGATCGCCCTGATGATGCATATCAATCTCTGGTTGGTACAATTCGATAACAACAGCAAAAATCAATATTATCAAAATGTGATTGCTTTGGGTGAAGAATTGGAGCGCAATGCGAATGCGTATTCTTTGATAGAAATTGAAAGAACCGCCGTCATTTTCAGAGGCGGATCAAGTGAAGGCCTTTTTGAAATAGCGCAAAATATCAACACCAAAGAAATATTCCGAACAGAGGCTATCTTCTCCAACAATGTTTCGTATTCTTGCCTGAACATCGCAAGACCCAGGTACTTCTATTCCGGTGATTTCTTTTCGACGATTTTTCCTGTTTATGAAAATGACCTCAGAAAAGAACTCTGGTTTGATGAAAATATATATTCCAATTCGAATTTAACTATCAAAGAGATAAAAAAATTCTGGAATATAGACACTTACAATAGTGGTACCATCACATCCAATTCCGGTAACCAAATCGTTTTTCGCTATGCGGATGTGCTTTTGCTGTATGCCGAAGCATTGGCGGCATTGGGTGTAGATGATGCGAAAGCTTGCGGTTTGCTGAACCAAATCAGGAGAAGGGCGCATGCTTCCGACATCAATGCGTCCGGAAACGAATTGATGGACGCCATTTTCTGGGAACGCACCCGGGAACTGATCGGAGAAGGACATTACTACTACGATTTGGTTCGCACCGGAAAAGTGTATAACAGAAATTATTGCGCCAATTCGATGACACGAACCAATTTCAACGCGGGCGCCTGGACCTGGCCAATACACAGAAACGCCCTGCAAAACAATACCGGTATGGTCCTTAATTTGTACTGGGAATGAATCTGATAACAACAAAATTACATTACGTATGAAAAATAGAATAAAAATAGGAAAAACGCTTGTCGGCTTTTTGTTGGCCATCATCTTTTTATCCGGTTGCACGGATGATAGTTATTTAGTAGATGGAGGAAAAGCTAATCCTTATTATGATGGTAACATTCTGTCATTTCTGAAATCAAGACCCGATTATTTCAAAGATTTGGTGGAGATCATAAACTTGGCGGATATGGAAAATATCCTGGAGGATGAAACCATTACATTTTTTGCACCAACCGACTGGTCTATCCGATCCAGTTTTGATTTTCTAAATAATGTTTGGTATCGAAGCGGACATGACAGCATTAAAAGTTTCAGCCAAATCGATCCCGACGTGTGGAAAGAATTTCTTTCCATGTACATCGTAAAAGACAAGTATTTACTGAAAGATATTCCACAGATCGACACAACCGCTATCGCCGCCTATCCCGGCCAAGCTTATTTGTCTTACGGCGATCTGCCGATGAATATGGGTGTCGTGTACAAAGATGCAAATGGTGTAAAATACGCCGGAGAAAGACAGATCATCTACTCTTATGTGTATGATATCACTGTCGGCGATATGAAAAACGCCTATGTGGCTACGTCCGACATACAGCCTGTGAACGGTGTAATCCATGTAATACGGTTTACCGATCATACTTTCGGATTTGATCCTTATCTTTTTGCTACAAGAGCGATTGACGCCGTGATTGACACGGCGCCGGACAACTGAATTTAATAATCATTGAAATAAATAAAAGGAGGTAAATATGAATCCCATTAAATTATACCCGGAAAAATTGTTTCTGTCATTGACATTGTTCTTATTATTAGTCGGTTGTAACGAAGACTTAGAGAACAATATCAAAGATGACCCTTATGGAGGAGGGAAAGCGCCCTTAGGCATAGGATTGTTGCCGGAAGCGCCCTCTCCCGGAAGCGCTTATCCGGGTGATTCGGTTATTTTCAAGGCCAAAGGCTTACTGAACTGGTGCGACCCGCAAAGCGGACGTTACGATTTTGACTTTTACATTTCGGAGGAAAAAACAGTAGTTGTAACCGCAACAGATTCAACCATAACAATAAAAGTTCCCGAAAATCTAAGTTCGGGTATTGCGCATATAGTCTTGAAAGATCAGGTATTTTATGGCCCAAAACTCAATATATTGGGTAATATACGGATAGACAGGGAATACGGCTTGAAAAAAGGTCCGTCAGGCCCTATTTATAATTGCGTGGAACACTACGAATGGGCAAGAAATTATTATCTGATTGGTGATTATACTCGCATATTGGATGTTTCGAGCAATCGCCTGCGCATTGCCTTAATCAATGACAAAGGGATTACTTCCGGAACCTGGACGAGCGGATACCGCTTGGATCCGAATGATGGAGCGAATATCGACAATAACAATCCGATGTCGGGCGCCAGCGTAGACTGTTACCTGAACTCCTTCTCTTACTTTAGCGACAACAAAGTGCTTTTGTCCGGGAAGTTTTCAAAATACGGACATGGCGCTTATGCGATGAACAACATTACGGTGGGAACAAATGAAGTTGGCGGATACCTCGCAGGTGTTACATTACCCTCTAAATATGCGAACACCAACCTAAACGTGAATTTGCCCGTGTTCAACGGCGGAACCTTGGAAGCGCCCACCCGTACCTTTGTTTCCTCGAAACAGCAAGTAATAGCAGTTGGAAACATAACCCGTTATTGCAAGATAAATTACGACAAGTCGTACGCAGAAGAAATTGTTTTTGACTACCTGCCTGTCTCCTGTGCATTGCGCATGGGAAATACCGGCGAATTGGACGAAAATTATCGCAAAAATGCAACGGGAGTTGTGGGCGTAATTCAGGACGCATATATGGATGCCAACGATGGTGTTGTTATCGTTGGCGCTTTCAATTCTTTTGACGGACAAACGGTCAATAACATTGTACGATTGGACTCAACCGGTAAATCGGATGAAATATTCATGCAAAATATAGGCAACGGATCCAATGGCCCCATCAATAAAATACGGTATAACAAAAATAAAGGCAAGGCGCTGCTTGTGGGACAATTTTCCGAATTTAACGGGATTCCTTGCCAGGGTGTAGTCATGCTGAATGCCGACGGCACGATCGACCCCGAATTTAGCGTTCGGAAGATGGAGGGTGGCCTTCCGAATTTTGCCTGCCTGCTGGAAAATGATAAAATTGTTTTGTCCGGTACGTTTACAAAATATGACGGAGTCACCCGCCGGGGTTTTTTGATTTTGGACAGAGAAGGTAAAGCCATTCAGCGGTTTAACGTTCCCGGTATTTTTATGGGAGAACTTTTTCAGGTAATGGAAACCCGAACTACTACCAATTCTAACGGTTTGTTGCTCTTGGGAGATTTCCGTCGTTTCGATGGAGAAATTGTTAACAATGCCGTGATGATAGAAATCGATTATGATTAATCTAAAAAAAAATAGTGTGATGAAAACAAAAATAACAACAATCCCTCTTCGGATTGTAAACCTTACGGTTGTTGGCTTGTTGGTATTGTCCATGCTTTCCTGTAATGAAAGAATGGATAGACTCTTGCAAGAAGAATATCCGGAATCCGGAACCAATGTCGAGAGCGGACGTGTATTGTTTATCGTGATTGACGGCGCTTCAGGAATTGCTGTCAATGAGGCATACAATAATCGAAAAGCCCCCGTTATCCGCTCCATGACAGCCCAATCAACTTTTACTTTTGAAGGACTGGCTGATGCGCGTCACAGCAACCTGCCCGTTTTTACCAAAGACCGCGGATGGGCTAATCTTCTGACCGGTACGACCGGACATGGCGTGGGAATTAAGAAATACGACGGAAGCGATGAAGATTTGATGGAAATCGGCGAATTGCAAACCCCTTCTTTCCTCCAACGTTTAAAACAAGTAAATTCCGGATTGAAGACAAGTTTGTATGCCTCGGATGCGGATTTTTTCCAAACTTTCGGCAGGGAGGCCGATCGTAAGCAAGAAACCATAACGGACAATGCAACCAAAGATGCCGTTTTGGCTGAAATAGGCGACGGAACAACATCTCCTTCCGACATCATTGTCGTTCAGTTCGGCGATGTTCAAAAAGCAGGCGAGGCCAATGGTTTTTGGACTAGCGGGAACATGCCGACAGATGCGGTTATCGATGCGGTAGCGGATGTAGACAGATACCTCGGCGAAATTATGAAGGTTTTGGAAGCCAGACCACATTACGTAGAAGAAAATTGGCTTATTGTTGTCACTTCCACCTACGGGGGTGCCTATTTGGGAAGCATAGAAGCCAAAACGCTTTATGACGACCCTCGACTGAATACTTTTTCGATGTTATACAATAGCAGGTTTTCCTCCAAATTACTGCAAAAACCATCCGACGGAGAACTGAAATATATATACATTACGCCGGTCTATACCCCGGCCGCTTCTTCGCTCAATCCCAATGTCGCTGCCGTAGTTAAAGACGCCTCCCTGTTTAATATGCCCGCCGGACAGTCTATGACCATTCAATTTATGGTATATGATCAGATAGCCGCCCCCTCCGGACTTCAGATGCTTTTGTCGAAAGCCGCTAACTCGAATGCAAAAACAAATGGAGAATGGTTTATTACTTTCGATGGCAACATATTCCGCTATTATGGATGCTACCTTTCGTCGGACTCCCGCATTTCTTCCGATTATGGGAGTGGTTCAAGATATTTAAGAAATGCGCAATCTCGTAGATGGAGCGTTATTACGGTTGTGCACGATTTTGAAAACAAAGAAAATCGCTTTTACGTAAACGGCGCCTTGCTTCGCGGTGGAGTCGGTCTGCAAACAAATGCGGCAAACATTAATTTTGCCAACAACACAAATCCTTTAACAATCGGACAAATAAATACTTCCGGAAGGGGCGCGAATTCCCAATTTTCCGTAAGCAATCTTCAGATTTATGACCGTGCATTACCGGATGATTTTATCAAGAAAAACTATGGCAGGACCGCATTGGATGTGGATTCCACCGGTTTCGAATATTGGCAAAATCTTATCGGATACTGGCCTTGCGATGTGGGCGAAGAATTCGATGAAGACGGTCATTCCGTATTGAAAGATTATTCCCGCAACGGCGCTGTATACGGCGGTGTTAACGCCGGAAAATCGGATATGTTACTGACCGGTAATATCCAATGGTTAGATAATGAATCCCTGGAATCAAATGTACGTCCCCTTCCCAATGACTCCTACTACAAGACGGTTTTCAATACCGTTGATTTAAGTTACCAGATTTTTCTGTGGATGGGTGAAACGATTGATCCCTTCTGGAATCTTGAAGGATTAGGATGGCCTTTGAACTACAGTTTTTTGAATTAAGCCCACAGGGGTGCAATATGTATTAAAAAACAAATTATTTACGTATGAAATTTAAATATCTATATCCGATAATGTTGGTGTTATCTTTCGTTTCATTGATAATAAGCAGTGGATGCGATATCGCTTATGTTTATGAAATTGAGAGCGGTACTGAAGATAATACTGCCGATTCTTCCAATGTAAGTATAAAAACGGAAGAAGGAATTGATGTGAGTCTGTATGAAAGTGCACGTATTTTCCCTGGTCTGGTGGATACCTTGATCGAAGAAAGAATCAACACAAGCCTCATATTAGACTTAAGTAAAAAATATATTCCGGCTGCCGATCTGGGTGTAAGACAAACCCCTCGGCCTATTTACAGTACGGGACTTTATGCCGGCGCCGGTGAATTGATCACGATAACCATCAATGATAACACCATGGGGCTGACGGTTATTATCGGTTCGCACATGGACGACTTAACGTCTGTTTACCCCTATCTGCGTTTACCTGTGGTTCATACCTCCAAGGCGCTGTTCCCGGGCAAAAACACCATTCGGAATCCGCTGGGAGGTATGATTTGGATAGAAAAAAGCGGCACCTTATCCGGTCCCGGTAACTATTCCATTGAAATTGAGGGCGTATACAAGTCGCCCGATTTTATCGCCGGAGAAACGAATGTGGACGAATGGGTACGACAGCTCAAAGCCACCACCGTTCCCTGGTTGGAACTCAGGGGAAAACATATCGCGATCTCCATGCAACGGGAACGGATACTGGATATGATTGATGAAGACGCTTCTTTGGCCATTCAATTGGAAAATACATTGAATACCTGGGATTATGCCATAGAAAGACTTTATTACAATTTTTACGCCTTGAAAACAGCAGACCCCGATTCCAAAAAAAGGGCGCCGGATTTTCCGGAAAGGATAATATTGGATGTGCAATTGTTGGAAAATCTTTATGTTCGAAATGCCAATTACGGTATTGTGGTCTTGAATACAAGCTATATCCAGGGTGAACTGACCCAAAATAGGACACTGAAAACCGGAAATTCGGTCGGGATATTCAATGCTTTCAGCAAAAATTATACCTATAGATTGCTGAGAAACCCTTGGTGGAGTGAGGTCTCAGTTGCAGTAGAGGCCATATCCCTGTATCGTATTGCAGAAAAAGGATTCCGAGAAGAGCAGTTACCATTGGGTAATATCTTTTTACAGGAAGGTGGAAGTGTTTCCGAACAATTCCCCAACGCTTTGGCTTATTCCGGAACCGATAGCAGCCGGTGGTTTACATCCGAGATTTCAACGCAGTTCAGGCCTGCCTATGCGCTGCTAAGCATATCACAGATAGCAAAATACAAGGAAAATGACTGGGCTTTCATCGAAGACTTGAATTACAAGGTGAAAGAAAGCGCCCGAACAATTGACAATACCAATTCAACTTATTTTTTTGAAGCATTGTGCGATTATTTCAGGGAAGATTTTTCACCGTTTTTCGACCATTGGGGATTTACCCTCACGGATGATGGGCGGGAATATGCCTCTCAATATCCCTTGATGAATAAATCTATCTGGAAATACAACCCTTTAGCTGCCAATCCCTCTGAAAATGTGACCGAATATAACAACCCCCGGTATCCGTATCGGCACAACCGAAAAGGCTGGGAAGTATTTAGCCTTGATGCCAATTTAGCCCCTAATACAGCCGACACCCGGGTGCCGGAAAGGATTATAGATGGCAGTAAATCTACTACATGGCACTCCATTTATAGTACCGGAATGCCGGCATTGCCTTACTATCTTTTTATTGACATGAAAGAAAAAAAGACCATTGACGGCTTCTTTCTTGTATCCGGAAATACACCTTATCCCATGTCGAAAGTAATAATTGAAACACCCGAAGATGAAAATATAGGAGAACTTTTTGCTTCCGAAGACACCAACTGGAAAACCATTATGGAACTGGATAGCGTTCAGTTGCAGTCGCACCTGAAAAGCGAACGCTTCTTCGAATTTCCTTCCAGGAAAAACGTAAGGTACCTCCGCATTAAACTCCCGGAAATTAATTCCGGTGTCCATGCTCCCGAAAATATCAACAATGAACGTATACAAGAATTGGCGGAATTTGGAACTTTTTATTATAAACACTGATCATTAATACCTAAAAAACATGAAGAACTTAATCAATATTTTCACAGTTTCGCTGCTCGCCGCCTTTTGTTTGATTTTCTATCCATCTTGTACGGTGTATGATACACCGGGAGAAATAGAAGATGACGGCCAGACACAAGCTGGAATATCTACTAAAATTAATCGCAAAGTGCTTTGGATTAACCTGGACGGAGCGGTAGGATCTGTTGTCGAACAAACGATGCCTCAAGACGGCGCCCTATCTAAGATGCTGAAAAACAGCAAATATTCCTGGTTGGGATTAAGCGATAACCGGGTGCTGCCGGCTGAGAAAAATGAAGACCCGGTAACCTGGGCAAGCCTGCTTACCGGCGTGATTCCCGAAAAACACAATGTAACGGACGATTCTTATACCGCAAACGTAGAATATAACCCCAGCAATCCCGACGAAAAAGTGGTGCAATATCCCAATATTATTCATCATATCACCAGCAATGATGCAAATATGCTCACGTTGTGCGTTACCCCCTGGAGAAATTTAAATGAAAAAATGTTGAACAATGCCAAAACAACTATTACTTCGGAAAATGATGCACAAGCCAAGGATATAGTAAAGGAAAATTTGCTGAATAGCGATTATTCTTTCATCTTGCTCGGTTTTTCCGGAATGATGAATGCCGGTAAGTCCGGCGGATTCAGCAAAGAAAATGCCAATTATGTGGCTGCGCTCCGGACAATTGACGGTTATGTAGCAGAATTATTAGAAGCGATCGAAGAAAGAGAAAATGTCTTTTACGAAGACTGGCTGATTATCATTACTTCCAATCACGGTGGTACGGCAACCGGTCATTTCGGTGGAAATTCGGAACCGGAAAGGAACACATTCGGTTTATTCTATTATTCACATTATACGGAACAACTGATGAAAGGCAGAAAATTGTATGGAACTTTTTTCAATCAAAGGCGATTCAAGGCTGTTGCTTTTGACTCCATTGCTTCCTTGGGATTGGGCGCAGAAAGCAATTTTTCTATGGAACTCATCATGCGCATGTTACCGAAAAACGATGGTACTTACGGCGGAAATAACTGGGATAAAATCATCGGTAAAAGTAAATGGGGATTGTTTCGACAAAGGAGTACGCTATCATTCCGAACAGAGTCAAGTCCGGCTTTTGAACGGGCGACTACCGGATTCAACGAAGCGCAATGGCATCATTATGGGATAAGCCTGGGCAACATGATGAACGGACAACGGGAATGGATGATATCGCTTGATGGCAAATTAGTGGAAAAAGGAACCACCAATGCGCCCGGCGTGCTGCTGGATTCAAGTTTTTTGGTGATTGGCGATGCAAATGTCCCTACACCTTTCTATGTAGCGGAAGTTCGTTTGTGGAAAAAGGCGCTTACCGATCCGGAGTTTGTACAATTAGCCGACCAGCTTGACATTGCGCCTTCCGATTCCAGGTTCAATGATTTACTGGCTTATTGGAAATTCAAACCTTCCGAGCTTATCGGAAAATTAGCAGCAGACACACTGATTATTAAAAACCAGGTTGCAGGCGGTTTTAATATGTATTACGTGAAATTAAACAACGACGATACCCGCCCCATCGAAGAAATCGCTTTTACCGAACTTGCCAATACACTTCCCGTTTATAAGAGAAGCGGAGATTTGATTATGGAAAACACGCTGGTGGTTCCGCAAATCCTGTATTGGTTAGGTATTTCTACCACTACGGTATTGGATGGATTTCAGTTCATCGACAATTATGCACTTTCCGAAGAATGGCGGGACGATCCGGATAGTCAGTAAGCGGTTTAAATTCTCCTGTACGAAATTTTTTTAGAGGACTGTACGTAAATTCAAAAAAAACATGTACATTTGCCTTAGAATCCGTATACATCTTGTGCGGATTCTATGCGACCTTTAAAGAACAAAAATGATGTACAGTATGAATCTAATGAAGAAACTCTTTTGGTTTTCTGTTTTATATTTGTTTCCCAACCTCGTATCCGGTCAACTGATTTCGGTTGATCGGATGTCGAGTCTTGACAAGTTGCCTTCCAATTCCGTTCAACGAATTTACCAGGACAAAAAAGGTTTTCTGTGGTTTGGCACTTCCGATGGGCTGTGCCGTTACGATGCTTACGACATACTCGTTTTTCGCTCAGGCATGACGAATCCCAATCTCCTTACGAATAATGAAATCACTTGTTTGACGGAAGATAATAAAGGCCGTTTGTTCATCGGCACAAAAAAAGGATTGAATATTTTAGATAAAGAAACCTACCGGATTGCCCCCTTGCCGAATGATGAGATAATAGAACAGGAAATCCGTACGGTTATGGTTGCTGCCAATGGGGATATATGGGTAGGTACGTTAACATGGGTTTATCGCTTTAATTCGGATTTAACAACTTACAAGAAATACGATCACGAATTACCAATAACCAGTGTCAACTCCATATACCAGGATGCGGACAATCGCATTTGGGTTTTGTTATGGGGAAAAGGATTGCATAAATATGACCCTGAACAGGACGCTTTTACAAAGCAAGCCGTAGTTGGAAAAAATGATAATCCGTTTAAATTTTTTCGAGACGATAAAAACCGGTACTGGTTATGCACCTGGGGTGATGGCATGTTCATGTTTGAACCGGAGAGTGAAGAAAATCCATACAGGCCGATGGTTATCCCGAGTTCCGATAAACAACACAAAGAAACGATATATTTTAGCATAACCCAGGATAAAAAATATGGGTATCTCTGGTTGATGTCCTCATCCGGAATACAAGTGGTTGCTTGCGACGACAAGGATCGCTTGCGTCTTATTGATGTATCCGATGCTTTCAATAATTTTAGTAATATTTTCAGCGAAATAATCTGTGACAAAGATGGTAATTTATGGATTGCCGCTTTTGGCGAAGGCATTTTAACAATTAATCCGGATAAACCGGTTATTGAAAGCTATGAAATATCCCCTATAAAAAAGCAAACAGGATTTTCCACCAACGTAATGTCAGTCTATGAAGATAAAGAAGGTGATCTTTGGATTGACCAAAACCGTTGGGGATTCGGCATATTCTCTCCCGCCCAAAATGAAATCCGTTTCTTTCAGGAATTTCTTTCCTTGCGAAATCTTTCCGGTATGGAATCTATCAGTTGCATCGCGGGTTTTACCTCGCTAAAGGACGAGGTTTGGCTTGGCCCGGAAAGCGTTCCGGTTATTTATTGTGTAAAAAAAGACAGAAACCAACTGTCCCTGTATCACCAGTTTGATTTAGCGCAAATAACGGATAATCCGGGAAATCCCCGTTTGTTTTTTGAAGACAGTAAACAAAATATCTGGATTGCCACAACCACAAACCTTTTTGTGAAGCCAATAGGGAAAAAGCAAATGATGCTTTCCGACCGGTCGATAAGCGATATCCGTAGTATAACGGAAGACAATCGGGGAGATATCTGGATTGCCACGCGAAATTCGGGTATTTACCGCATCGCTTTTACGGACGAATTACAGGTGGGCGCCTCTGCAATCGTATATTTCAGTAAAGAAAAACAGGATTTGATTAGCAATCACATCGAATCTATTTGCGCCGACAAACAGGGAGATGTATGGATAGGCAGCAAAGAAGGGAATGTTTTTGTATACCGGCAGAAGACGAACCGGTTTGAAGATATGTCCGGCACATTTGAGCTGTTAAAGAGCGGTATCCTGAACATCGTTGTCGATGACCTCGGACATGTCTGGATTTCTACAAGCAAAAAAATCGTTGAATACAATCCTGAAAATGGCGGTTTGATGATCTATTCTGCGAGCGAAGAATCCGTAGTTAGTTCGTTCATCGCTAATTCATATTATAATAATCGTTCCGGAAAATTATTCTTTGGAGGGAATAAAGGCATATCCGTTTTTACGCCTTATGAAAAATTATCATCCAAACAGCGAGATATCAAAGCGGTGGTTACGGATGTAAAAATAAATAACATTTCTGTTTTTGAACAAAATAATAACACCCGGTTCAATGTTGGCCGTCAATCCGTTCACTTTTCTCCCGGAGACAAAAATATCGAAATCCATTTTTCTTCGCTCAATTATGCCTTTGCCGATAAACTGAAATATGCCTATAAATTAGAAGGAATTGATGACGATTGGGTGTATGCCAATTATTCCAGACAGCTTGCTTTCTACAACCAGTTGCCGAAAGGAAAATATACTTTTCTGCTTAAAACAACGGATGTGAACGGTTTATGGAGTGAAGAAATAACTCGGATTGATGTGTATAAAAGTCCTGCTTTTTATGAAACGGTATGGGCGAATATCATTTATTTTATCCTGCTGAGCCTGTTTGTTTACCTTGTTTACAGAATCGTAAAAAACAGGATAAACCTGCGTAATGAATTAAAAATTGCTCAAATAGAAAAAGAAAAAGGAGATGAGGTAACGCAAACGAAATTGCGTTATTTCACGAATATTTCACACGATTTTTTGACGCCGCTTACCATTATCAATTGTTTAATCGATGATGCGGAAATGACTTTAAAAAACAAAATGCCTCAGTTTGGCTTGATGAAATCGAATATCAACCGGTTGAAGAAATTGTTACAACAAATACTTGATTTCAGAAAGGTAGAAAGCGGAAATATGAAACTCAAAATTGCGCAAGGTGATATTGCATTGTTCATCAAAGAAATTTGCCTAAATAATTTCGAACCTTTGCTGAATAAAAAACAAATCCTTTTTTCATTCTATTCCGAGTCTGAACAACTACCCGCTTATTTCGATGCCGACAAGATAGATAAAATTCTATTCAACTTGTTGTCGAACGCATTCAAATATACGCCTGAAAACGGAAAAATCAAAGTTGAACTGAAGCCATATACCCAAAACGACCACGCGTGGATATCGGTAATCATAAACGATACAGGGATTGGTATCGCACCGGAAAACAAAGATAAAATTTTCACTCGCTTTTACTCCGATAAAAGAGGAAACGCCGTAGAAACAAATGGAATAGGTTTGTCGCTGACAAAAGATTTACTGACTTTGCATCACGGTTTTATCGAAGTGGAAAGTAAATTGAACGAAGGAACAACCTTCACTTTCAAAATTCCTATCGACCGGATGAGTTACGATGAGAAAGAACTCAATATACCGGATCGGCTGATCGATGACGACCATACGGATGCAACGAATGATTGGGATGCCATTCAAGAAAAAGACCTCCATGCAGATGAAATCGAAAAAGAAGACACTCATATCTTGCTGGTGGAGGATAATGAAGAATTGTTGCACTTGATGCATCATATCTTTTCAAAACGGCGCCATGTAGTAATGGCAAAAAACGGACTGGAAGCGATTGATGTCCTGAAAAAAAATGAAATTGATATTGTGATAAGCGATGTAATGATGCCGGAGATGGACGGACTCCAACTCTGCCGGAAGCTGAAAGCGGATATTGAAACCAGCCACATCCCCGTAATTTTGTTAACAGCGAGAAACAGTGCGGAAGACCGCATCGACTGTTACAATGCCGGAGCTAACGGATATATTTCCAAACCTTTTGACTTGAAAGTGCTGGAAGCCCGAATTACGAACTTCCTGCTGAACAAAAATCATAAACAAAATGAATTTCGGCTGGATAGCAACATCAATATATCCATACTCCAAACTTCATCGATGGATAAAAAATACTTGGATAAAGCAATTGAAATAATAAAAAACAATCTGTTGGATACAGATTTTGATGTAAACAGATTGGCTGAAAATTTGTTTGTATCAAAATCATCGCTTTACCGAAAAATAAAGTCGATAACGGGTCTTTCTCCCGTCGAATTTGTACGCAATATTCGCTTAAAATGCGCCATACAAATGCTGAAAGAGGGAATCTGCTCCATATCTGAAGTAGCCTATTCTTCCGGCTTTTCCAGTCCCAAATATTTTGCTACCTGTTTCAAAGAAGAATTTAATGTAACTCCAAGCGAATATATAAAATCAATTTCGGCAAAATCCTGAATTTTTGATTGAAAATCAGACCAATTTGAACCATTTTAAGACTTATATTCTTTTTCCTTTTCATAAATTTGTGTCGAATTAAATTATAAACGAAAAATAATATTTTTACAAATGAAATTCAGGTCTTTTTTTATCGTGTTAAACACACTTATTTTTATGGCTGGCGCCATGTTTTTTTCATCCTCTTTGTTCGCGCAAAATGCAAACAAACAAGGAATGTATGAAATTTTTGGGGATACGCTTCCCGAAGGAGGGCAATGGAAGAAAGCAGGAAATTACATTCGCAAGGGTGGTTATACAAAAGAAAGCGAAAGGTATATATATCTTACGCCATCGAGTAGCCCGGCCGAGATTACCGGCTTGTCGATACCCATCCGCGAAAATCCGGGCGTCGGCGAGTACCGTTACATCACTTTCGGCTGGATCAAATGGGGTGAAGGACAATTGGGTATAAAATTCGGTTACGAAACGACTGCCAAGAATCCTACAGGAAAGAAATATAATTATACTTATTTTGCTGGAACGGGCGATTCCATCACTACCGGCCTCAGTTTAAGCGACAGGACTCCGGGCCGTTGGACCATCACGACCCGCGACCTCTGGAAAGATTTCGGAGACTTTACGATTACAGACCTGTCATTTATTTGTCCCAACAGGCGCGATGCCGGGTTCGATGCTATTTTTTTAGGAAACAATCCGGATGCTTTTGCCAACGCACCGGGGATTATTCCCACCAAAGTAGCGTCTATCGTCAATGTCGAGGATGACGACACGCTCAATGAACCACCGCTTGATGAAGAAATTGACGACCAATCCCAAAAAGTGGAAATTGACTGGGCAGCCCAGATAAGAGCCGGCGGGGTAATGATGTATCCACTATATCTACTTGGATTCGTGGCGATTATTCTTGTTGTGCAACGATTTATTATTTCAAGTAGGGCCAATCTGGCGCCTAAAAAGTTTTGTTCTTCCGTGCATGATAACCTTTCGCGCAAAGATATAAAAGGCGCCATTGAAGCGTGTCGCAAGTACCCTTCCACACTTTCGAAATCGTTACTTTTTATTTTCGAACACAAGGATGCAGGGAAAGAGGCGGTGAGCCAGACGGCAGGCGACATGGCGGTGCGCGATATTCGCAAACACCTGTCGAGTGTCTATCCTCTCTCTGTGATCGCATCTCTTTCTCCCCTGCTTGGGCTACTCGGCACAATTGTCGGAATGATTGAGGCATTCGGCTTGGTTGCATTGTATGGCGATGAAGGAGGAGCAGCCATCCTTTCCGATTCTATTTCAAAAGCCTTGATAACTACAGCTGCAGGCTTGATTATAGCGGCGCCCTGTGTTGCCGTTTATTTCATTATCAGAAATAGGATTATGAGTTTAGGCTCCGTGATTGAAGAAGAAATAGAACATGTGATTACTGAGCTTTATTTAAGTGATAAACCCTTGGATTCAGCAAAACCGGAGGAGGAAAAAAGCCATGCGACTGTCATTTGATGAAGAAGATAAGGTAGATGTTCCCATGTCGCCGCTGATAGACTGCGTTTTTTTGCTGTTAATCTTTTTCCTGGTCACAACCATGATGAGAAAATGGGAAATGCAAATTCCACTGACTGTACCGTCCATTACTTCCAGTTTGTCAACGCAAAAATCAGGCCAGGATGTCGTGATAATTGCAGTTGACGAACGGAAAAATATCTATCAGGTACTTTACCACGATGCCTATTCCGGGGAAAGCCATTATTCGAAAATCAAAGACTTAGACGGATTTTTGAATGACTTACGCGCCCGGGAAGGCAGAGATATTGCCATTGATGTTACAGCCTATCGTACCGTACCGGTTAAAACGGTGATAGAAGTCTTTGATGCTTGTCAATTACAAGGATTTACACGTACTCGTGTACGTTTAGGAAGCAAACCGTATTAAATAGATTTTATATGAAGTTACCAATATTTTCAAATGAGGACGAACCGGAAGTGTCGATGTCTCCTTTAATAGACTGCGTCTTCCTGCTGCTGATTTTTTTCCTGGTCTCATCCATGACCAAGGTAAAAAATAAAGATATTGCCGTTGATTTGCCTATCTCTCAATCGGCTATAAAATTGAAACCGGATGATAAACAAGCGATTGTCGGCTTAGATAATCTGGGAAATTTTTATTGGGACGGTCAGACTTGTTCAACCAATTTTTTGCATGAACAACTGCGCTCAATTTGCATCGAGAACCCGGATCGCCGCATCCGAATTGATATGGATAAGGATTCTCCCTTTGGGCGTTTTACAGAAATCATGGACGCCTGTCAGTTTTATAATTTAAGTAATATAGGAATAAGAACTTATGACGAAAATTACAACCGGAAATAAAGGATGGGCTACGCTCATTTCATGGGTCGTTGCCCTCGCCGTTTTTGTTGGCGCATGGCTGCTTTTTGTGTCGCATCCCCCATCGGAACAAGACGCGACGGCGCTTTTGGAAAGAAAAAAAGAACCGGCGAAAAGAACCAATGAAAAAATAAAACGGGAACAATCGCAACGCCCGCTGCCGGCAGATTATGCCGAACAACTTGTAAAACAGTCCGAGATTCTGGTAGCAAAAGAATTGGATAGCCGACTGAAAAAATTTCAGGAAATGGCAAAAAAAATGAGACAGCGAAAAGATGATTTGCTCACTCAAGTTGAAACGCGAAGGCTGCCGTCGACTGCGCCTGCCAATGCAAACAACACATCACAAGCTCGCAACATTCCGCAAGTTGATAATATTCAATTTGGTAAAAATGCTTCTGTACAAGACTTATATGAGAGACTGAGGGCGTATGAAACGGAGATTCAAAATAACAATCTGGCCGTCAATGCAGCCAAATTATCCTTGTCGAAGGGACTTTCTTTTCCTGAAGTCTATCAGTCGTTGAAAGCAGGCTCGTCCTTTATGCCCGATTTTAACGAACTTATTAGTAGACAGACCAATGGAGGTGATTGGGATCGCCATTCCGGCAGTAATGCCAGCGCCGGCCTTTATATCGGCAACACCGCCGATCTCAACAACTACCGGGGCTTGCTCGGACAAGCCTCGCATCAGGCGGGCTTAGCCAATTCCCGACTGGAAGGCTTATTCGGAATCCCGCAACCGGGTGGAAACCTTTACAAGGGAAACGGTAATGACGGCCAGGGAAGCGGCAATGGAAACGGCGATGGCGGAATGGCCTCCAATTATGGTAACAACCAAGGTTATAAGACCGCTATGAGTTATTATCAGGGACACCAGCTCAATGAGGATATGGTGAAGGCGCAGGCGCTACCCGGCCGTCGCTTTTCAAAAAAAGCCACCCGCAAGGGATGGATGTATGTCAACACCTGGTATATGATTGGGCCTTGGGAAAGCTACGGGCGCGATGATTTTTCGATCATCCATCCACCGGAAATCGCTGTGGATTTTGATGCGGTTTATACGGATGGACAAGTGGGATCGGGAATCGTCGAAACCGATTCGCATCCGATCATGGTCATGGGTGAAGAAGTCGGATTAAATGGTACGCTTCGCTGGAAGTTTATGCAGAGCGAATCAATGCACAATACGGTGCCTGTTCTCACAAACCGCTCTACTTATTACGCTTATACGGAGTTGTTTTTCGATGAACCTACGACCATGCGGGTAGCCATCGGAACTGATGATAGCGGAAAAGTATGGATCAACGGCAAGGAAGTCTGGCAAGACAATGGCTCCAGTTGGTACCATATTGATGAACACATCGCTCCCTTCAATTTCCGGCAGGGATGGAACCGGATATTGGTGCGTCTGGAAAATGGCGGAGGTGGCGCCGCCGGCTTTAGTTTTCTGATTATCCCGAAATCATAAATTAATTATTAAAAATTATTATGGGAAGATTTATTTTTATACTTTTTTTATCACAGGCTTTTACAGCCTTTTCTCAATCCAGTTACAATTTTCCCGCTGAAATAAGATCATACAATAAAAAAATAAGTATATGAAGCAGACAACGCTATTATTAATTCTTGTGTCGGTTTTTGTAAGTGTTAACGGACAAGTCCCTATCGCACAAGACGCTTTCGATGGAATTACCGCTAATGTTTGGCTTGATACCGATGGAAATTCCATTCAGGCGCATGGCGGACAAGTACAGAAAATCGGAGATAAATGGTGGTGGATTGGCGAAAACAGGGACGGTAATCGCAATATTTGTCTTTATTCGTCGGACGACCTCTACAATTGGAAAAACGAAGGCTATGCCATGCGTGTGGTTTCTACTCGCGAGATGTTGGATACCGATCCTTATTTCAAAAACTTGTATGGCAATTTGACAAGAGCGGAAAAAGACGCTGTTTACGACGGTATCCGAAGCAACCGGGTGATTGAACGCCCCAAATTGATACACAACGAAAAGACAGGTAAATACATTATTTGGTTTCATGCAGATGATTCAAATTATGGCGCAGCTGCGGCAGGAGTAGCCATTGCCGATGAAATTACCGGACCCTATCGTTTTATCAACCGTTCTCGCTTGCACCGGTTGCCGGACGAAGAATATGGCGACGAATGGTATGAAGCGGCTAATTATCGTGGATTTGCCCGCGATATGAACCTATTCAAAGATGACGACGGTACGGCATATATCATCTATTCCAGTGAGGAAAACCGTACGATGTTTATTTCCCGCTTGAATAATGACTATACCGATTTAGCTGTTCCGCAAACACCCGTCGGCTTGGCAAAAAACGGTGTGGACTTTATCCGCCTCTTTCCCGGCGCTCAGCGTGAGGCGCCGGCTATGTTCAAATACAACGGCAAATATTACCTGATTACTTCCGGCGCTACCGGATGGACTCCCAATCAAGCGCGCTATTGGATGGCAGACGAAATTTTCGGACAATGGAAAGACATGGGCGATCCTTGCGTGAGTGAGCCGGACATTCCGTATCCTGCCCATCTTACGTTTCGTACCCAAAGTACAAATATACTGCCGATAGACCCTGCAAACGGCAAATTCATTTACATGGGCGACCGGTGGAACAGCGGAAACCTGAAAGATTCGCGTTATGTATGGCTACCCGTTTTTATTTCCCCTACGGGAGAAATATCCCTACACAGTGTGTCTAACTGGGATTTGAGTTTTTTGGAAACGATCAACAATGTTCTTGGAAATTTAAAAACAGTAAATAATAAATAAAAGTACAGATGAAAAACATATTCGCAATTGCAGCCATGACGCTGGGTTTTATTACCACGTTTTACGCCCAAACGCCCGAATGGGAAAATCCCGAAATATTCGGGATCAACAAAGAACCGGCACGCGCCACCGCGCTGCCGTACAGTAACGAACAACAGGCTATTGCAGACCGTTATTCCGCTTCGCCTTTCTACCAATCCCTGGATGGCACTTGGAAATTCAACTGGCACAAAAAACCTGCCGATAAACCCGAAGGTTTTTATAAGGAAGGGTATGATGTAAGTAAATGGGGCAATATACAAGTCCCCAGCAACTGGGAATTGCAGGGCTATGGCGTTCCTATTTATACAAACATCACCTATCCGCATCCCAAAAATCCGCCCTACATCGACCACAACGACAATCCGGTCGGCTGTTATGTCCGTGATTTCAATATTTCAAAAGAATGGGATGGTCGCCGGGTCTATCTGCATTTCGAAAGCGGATTGGCGGCTATGTATATCTGGGTCAACGGCCAATCCGTTGGATACAGTCAGGTAACCAAAAGTCCGACTGAATTTGACATCACCCCTTACATCAAACAGGGGAAAAACACGGTGGCCATCGAAGGCTATCGCTGGAGCGACGGTTCGTACTTGGAAGACCAGGATTTCTGGCGTTTGTCGGGATTCGACCGCAGCATTTATTTATACAGCACGGAACAAATTCGTATTCAGGATTTCTTTGCCAA
>JAITQA010000158.1 GCA_031289145.1 Dysgonamonadaceae bacterium
TTACCGAACAACAATTCGATTATATCCGGCCACAGGAAAACGGCAATAAAACGGATGTCCGTTGGCTGACGGTCACCAATAAAAACGGCTTTGGATTAAAAATCAAAGGCTTACAACCACTGAGTGTAAAGGCGGCGCATAATCCGGTTGAAGATTTGGATTTCGGCATAAGCAAGAAAAACACCCATCCGAGCGATATAACTCCCCGGGAAGAGGTGTTTCTGAATGTCGATTACCTGCAACGCGGCCTTGGAGGCGATGACAGTTGGGGCAGATTACCGCATGAACCCTACCGCTTATTAAACGATGCGTATGAATATGCGTATGAAATAAGTATCATGGAACCGGCATCCTAAATACGTTAATCGGCGTACCCGTCAGGCCAATGTCGTCAATTTACGGTTCGTAATATGAAGGCAGAACGATGACACCGATAGTAGAAGATTTTGTAGCGCTCATCTAAAATTAGAAGGAGTCAAGGCTCGCTTTATCATGACATAATCCGAGCCTTTCGTTTTTAGTTTGTTTTTGCTCTGACACTACCCCTGACACTTTTTTTCTTTCAAATTTCCCTCAATCGTGAAATATTTTTGGTTGCTGTGTTTGATTATAATGAGTACTTCATTATAAAGTAAAGAATTGAAATATAAATAAGGAAAACCTCTAATCTTATAAGGCAACAATAAGATTCTTAAAATACCGCCTGCAACTCAAATGGATGGGTGATGGTGCGTTGTCCGTATTTTTTTAATAAAGTTGTCAAATCATCTTCCTGCATTTTTCCCGGCAACATCAACTGTGCATTGCTGGGAACACGGGATGCAAAAAACGGCCATAAGGTAGTGGATTGATAAACCTTTTCTTTTTGTGGAAAATTCATCAAAGGTGGAATTTTATTTTGAGATTTAAAACCGTCCGAATATTCAAAAAACCAATAGCCGTCAACAAATGATAAAGTACCAACTTCATTCTTTTTATAGCATAACCGGAATCCGATTTCTTTGTCATCTACAAATTGAAATTGAAATGGCAGTCTATTCAAGTTAATTACATTCAGAATATGTACAAACTTTAAAGTAATATGATACACATTTTAAATAACTTCCAAAATTATTCCGTACTTTTGTCGGAAAACAACCATCATAGAGATGTCGACCACAGGTAAAATATTAGTAAACGAATCCGATTATGTCAAGCGACTAAAAGAGGGTTCTCACGAAGCTTATACGGTTCTGTATGAGTACTATTTGCCTGATTTGTATGCGTTTATTTATAGTACAACCTATTCGAAAGACTTTGCAGAAGAAGTGGTTCAGGAAACATTTGTCAGGTTATGGGAAAACAGGGCAAGTATTAAATTGGAAACTTCGTTCAAGTCTTATTTGTTTACTATTGCGCGAAACTACATGTTGGATGAATTTCGCCGTCAAATCAATCATCCGGTTTTTACAGAGTATATCGAATATTCCAACCAACTGCAATTATCCGAAAACACAACTGAAAAGCATTTGGATTTCAGTGAGTTTTGTGTAGAATTCAATAAAGCCAAAAAGAAACTTTCAGCACGCCAACTTGAAATATTCTATCTAAATAAGGAACTCGGACAGTCCATTCACTCTGTCGCTATCCAATTAGAAATTGCCGAACAATCGGTACGCAATCAGCTTTCAACCGCTTTAAGTATCTTGCGCAAAGAGATGAAAAATTTCATTGCGCTATTTACATTCCTTTTTCTGTAAATACTGTTTTGTGTTTTTGAATCCATGTCACAAAACTATGTTTTATAACATATAAAAATATATGGTATAAAATGGAACTTCATTCGTATAATATACATAATAAATCGAAAATATGTCAGAAAACAAAAAAAGAAAACTAAAGTATTTATTTACTCAATATGTCAGAAGGCATATTACAAATGAAGAATTATCGGACTTGAAATCCATTGTCAACAGTTCCGGTAATGAAGATTTGGACAAACCTTTACGCGAGCTTTGGATGAATAAGGAGTATCCTCCATTCTTACCGACCGATGACCAGAAAATACGTATGATTCAACGAATAGAACAATCTATTCAAAAGGAAAATCACCCCATTGTTCTCTCGTTGCACAAGCGTTTTTTTCGCACTTTCTCCCGCATAGCCGCCGTATTTATTTTCGCATTGCTTAGCGGAATTTGTATTTATTTATACCGGAGCAATCAAAATCTAACGGTTTATAAGAATAATGAAATTATGTTGAACGTCGGAAATGGACAGGAAGCCGGATTTATTTTACCCGACGGAACCTCCGTAAAGTTAAATTCCGGTTCCACGCTCTGTTATGCCAATAATTTCGGGGAAAATAACCGCTTTGTTAATTTCTCCGGAGAGGCATTTTTTGAGGTAAAACAGGATAAGAATCGTCCGTTTATTGTCAGCACAAAATATTTGAATATCGAAGTAGTTGGAACGACCTTTAACGTTTACGCTTTCGATAGCAGCGATGTGGTTGAGATGACTTTACTAACGGGAAGCGTCAAGGCTTCTTCTAAGAAAAATCCTGAATATCACGTGTTTGTAAAACCAAACGAAAAGGTCGTTTGTGATATTTCAACAGGGAAACTCACCGTCCAGAAAACGGATACTCAATATGAAACGGCTTGGTTAAACGGCGAAATTGTTTTCAAATCAGAAACATTGAGCAATGTGTTGGCAAAACTGGAACGCAAATATGGCGTGCATATCCGGTATGAAGGTAATGCCGATTTATTGAACGACCGTTTCTCCGGTCGTATCGGTAAGGATAACAATATGGATGACGTGCTAAAAATCCTGACCAATCATTATCCATTGAAATATGGACAGAAAGGCAATGCATTTATTTTGTCCAATCGTAAACAGAAATAATCTTTTAATTTTAATATCATCGTATGAAAAACTATCTGTACAAAAAATGTAAAAAACGAGTATTGCGTCTGCTATGTCTCGCCATTCTATTATTCGGTGTACACACTACTATTTTTGCCCAAAGCGAAAAAATAACGTTGGACGTCAAAGATGTTCCGATACAGAAATTCTTTGACAAAATCGAAGCGCAGTCCGAATACCGGTTCACTTACCGCGACAGGTCGATTAACGAGACACAGCACATTACGTATTCAACATCCGGCGAGACCATCGAATCCGTGTTGCAAAAGGCGCTTACACCATTGGGATTGCAGTTCCAAATCTCCAAAAAAGATATTTTGATTCTGCGCAAAACAGCCACACCGAAAGAAATTGAAAGTAAAACGGTTTCGGGAATTGTTACGGACGAGAAAGGGGAACCCATTATTGGCGCCAGCGTTGCTGTTAAAGGCAGTCAAACGGGAACGGCTACAGATATTGGCGGTAAGTTTTCTATTACTGCGCCCGTTGGCTCCACGTTGTCGGTATCCTACATCGGATATACGGCGCAAGAAGTAAAATTAGGCGAAAATATGAATCTGGAAATCATCATTCAGGAAGACCAAAAACAATTAGGCGAGCTGGTCGTGGTCGGTTATGGAACGCAAAAGAAAGTGAACCTGACCGGAGCGGTATCGGTAATTTCAAGCAAAGACTTGAATGACAGACAGGTAACATCTGCTGCCGGAGCGATTCAGGGCGCCGATCCCGCTGTAAATCTCACTTTCAGCACAGGTTCGCCTATGTCCGATTACAGTGTTAATGTACGTGGCGCCTTGTCGGTAAACTCCGGTTCGCCGTTGGTGCTTGCCGACGGTATCGAAGTAAGTTTATCCCAAATAAATCCCAACGATATAGAGTCCATATCTATATTGAAAGACGCCTCATCGTGCGCCATATATGGAGCGAAAGCATCGGCGGGAGTAATTCTTATCACAACCAAAAAAGGTGCAAATCAGGGTGGTTACGCAAAAGTTAAATACAATGGACGTTTCGGTGCAGCTCAAAACACCACTTCAACAGATTTTATCACGACGGGTTACGATCATGTCGTTCTTACCAATCAATTTTACAATGCCTATAATGGAGTGGATATGTTTCTTTACACAGAGCCAAACGGAGGCTTGCAAAAACTTTACGAAAGACGCAACGATAAGACGGAGAATCCTGAAAGACCCTGGACGGAAATAGGTTCCGACGGAAATTACTATTATTATGGAAATTTCGACTGGTATGACTATTTTTATCAGACAACCCGGTATCAGCAGGAACATAACCTTTCTATTTCGGGCGGAGATGACAAGATAAACTACTACGCCAGCGGACGTATTTTGGATCAGGATGGAATCTTCAAAATATATAACGACAAATACAACGATTACTCTTTTCGTGGAAAGCTGGATGCAAAGATTAAACCCTGGCTGCGCTACTCCGGCAATGTGGGGTTTGACAAGTCCGACTATACATACGCGGGAAGGTACAATATGGATCATACCATTGCGGCTTTGCAATCCAATATCACTCCTGCATTTCTACCCCTGAATCCCGACGGATCAATCGTACAATATACAAATCAGTTATACGCTAACTCGCCGATAGGAGCCGGTCACGGAGGTTTTCTTACCGCAAATACATCACGCAACTGGAAACAGAATCGTTATCTCACCATACTCAATCAAATAGATATAGATGTATTGAAAGACTTTACCCTAACCGCTTCTTACGGTTATCGTCAACGGGACAGGTTATACCGTTACCGCAATAACACATTTGACTATTCAAGGCAGGAGGGAGTTTCTTTGCCATTCTCATCAGGCTCGGTTGAGAACTCTTACGAGGAAGTTAACTATGGTTACAGTGGGCAAAATGTCAATATATATGGTACCTATAAAAAGAGTTTCGGTAATCACAATGTTACCGTTGTAGCTGGAAGCCAGTATGAAAGCTTTCTTATGTAAACCTTTACATAATCGCAGTTCTGTAAAGCCTTTATTTATGTAAAGTTGTTCCAAATCTTCTATTTTTAATGCAAAGATAATCAATATTTTGCAAACATTCACTATACATAATCACTTTACATAGTATTTTT
>JAITQA010000163.1 GCA_031289145.1 Dysgonamonadaceae bacterium
TCCGCCATTGATTCCCGACTGAAAGGGAGGGGTTTTGGAGGTAATAACCACTTCGCTCAAAACATTCGATTCTTTCATTGGAATATCTCCTAAAGCAACCGGATTTGCAGCTACATCAATGGAAATAAGTTTGGTTTCAAAACCGATATACGATGCTTTCAGCAAATATTTGCCACTACTCACGTTGTCGAATTGAAAAAGACCGCCTTCGCCACTGGTCGTCCCTGAAACAAAAGCCGAATCAGGCAATGACAATAACAGTATATTGGCGTACGCCAAAGAGGTTCCTGTTGATTCCTCTATTATCTTCCCTGACATAGGGACGGTGGCTTTTGCCGTAAAGGCAAACATTGAGAGAAGAACATCGATTCCATAAATCATCTTTACATTCATAAATATTTGTTTGTTAATAAAAGCAGGTCTATGACTTGCATTCCTTCCAATTAGATATTCTTTTTTCATTTCAAATTTTTCATTTCTACTCGTCCTATTCTTCTATTTTATATACTGCTCTTATTTTATTTATACAGCATTGTTTTGCAAGGAGATATCCTTCTTTTTAAGCCGCCGTGGGCGGGGTTCTACTCCGAACAAAGAGGCTTGAATACCTTCCCATTCCCATCGTTTTTGTTTCTCACAACCCAGCAGTTTGATGTCTTGCATGCCGTAAATCAGCTGCATCAGGTTGTTTTGGTGCAATGCCATCTGTTCAAAATTCTTCCGGTTGAGATCGGCCCTTTTTTTCATAAACAGTTTTACCCATCCGACATACAATATGCTGGAAACAAAGAAAAGCAGGAATATTTTGAAGTTATAAATCACCAGCACAACACTGAAAACCAATACTGTGATGACGGCAAACAAGATACTTAATACCGATTGGGTCAGGAAGGATTCAATGCGTTTATGGTCTTCAATGCGCCGGATAAGGTCGCCTGCCAACTTACTGTCGAAGAACCGCATCGGTAATTTCATCAGTTTAGTCAGAAAGTCGGAAATAAGGGATACATTTACGCGCGTACTGATATGCAGCAGTATCGTGCGCCGGATCACTTCGATGAATGTACGACTGACGACTAATACCAATTGGGCTATCAAAACCAATTGAATGAAATTCAGATTTCTATGTCCAATTCCGTGATCGACAATAGATTGTGTAAGAAATGGAAGAACTAACTGTAAAAGACTTCCGAGAAACAGACCAATGATTAATTGATTGATCATCTTTCGGTAAGGCTTTACATAATTCAGCAAAAACCAGAGGGATATACCTTCATATTTGATAGCTTCCGTTTCGTAGAACTGCGGAGTGGTTTCCAAAAACATGGCAACTCCTTTCTCTACCCCTCCCTGTACTGTGGTAATCCAGCATTTCTTAAACTCTTGTTCTTCATATTTAAGCAATCCGTAAGCAGGGTCTGCGATATGGAAAAACCACTTTCCTTTTTTCTCGGTTATTTTATACAATACGACAAAGTGTTCCTGGTTCCAATGAATCATGCAGGGGAGTTTGGCTTGTTCTTTCAGTTTTTGGATAGAAGTACGGACTCCGGTTGTCCTGAAACCAATACTTTCGGCAGCTTCACTAAGCCCTAACAAATTGACGCCCGTGCGAAGAATATGTGATTTTTCGCGCAACTGCTGTACGGAAAAAGATTTTCCGTAATGCTTTGCAATCATTCGCAGGCAAGAAGGCCCGCAATCCATTGCATCCAATTGTGCGAAAAATGGGAAACTCATAGCAATTATATTTTGTCCGACTAAGGTAAGGCCAAATCATGGTAACAACCAAATTTCCCAAGTAACAATCATTCAGAAAACACAATTGATTATCAGTTATTTATAAATAATACATGTAACAATCAGGTAACAATGCCGTAACAGGCAGACAGAATACAGTCTTTTTCTATTCATTTTTTGTAAAAATCGAATCAAATAATTTTTCACATTGGTAATGGCGCATTTTTTTATGAATGCGGTATCTTCTTTGCTTCAAAGCATGCAAATCGGTATTTCCAAAACAAAACCCGATAATCGAAATTGCTATCCCTGACTTTACAAGGCAACAGAACACAATTTCGTCAGGACTTAATCCGGGGCAAGATGCTTGCAATTCTTCCGAAAATTTAGTGAATGAAATTTTAATGTCGTCTTTCAGTCTTTGACGTTCCTCCGAATTAAAGCATTTTCTTTGCTTATCCTCTTGTTCGTTTAAACGGCTGATTTTCTGATAGCTCGAAGTTATCCGGAATGTTTCAAAATCCGGATGTAATCTCTCCCTAAATAATTTTTCTTTTTCTTCCAATAAACGTTTTAGATTCAGTTCTTTCCGTATTACGATAAGCAGAAAAAACACAGATAATGTAAAAATAATGAAGAGTAGTGCTCGTTCCATAAATTTTAGTTTTTAATTATTTTGAACATAAAAAAAGCGTGGAATTAACCATATCTGTGACAAAGGTTTTCCACGACCCACAATTCCCGATAAGTTATTCCACGCCGCTACTGCGGCGTTAACTAACTTACTCTTGGAATTACTACCCTTTTTATGGGGTTAGCTGTGGAATTTATGTCACAAGAATAAAAAGCAACGCTGTTTCCAAAAATGTCTTAACATGTGCATTGTCTGCACATTCAATTTTTATACCATAAGCAAAAAAATAATATTTGTTTTATCTGAAGACAAAGTTATAATAATTATTTTGTAAAAAGCAATAAAAAAGTGATTTTTTAAAAAAGTGTAATAAGAACGCCATTCTTATTTGTTACGTATTTCCAAACTGTTCAATATTTCCACTATTCCGCCAACATAATAAAACGGCAAGTTGTAAAGCATAAATTCCTTTCCGCCACTTGTTTTCACTTTGTCGATAGAGAACGGATTTGACCACACCCTGAATGCCGTTGTATGGTTGGCGCTTTCCATGAAAATAGGTAAGGATTTCAGTTTGGAATTGTGTCCCGATTTTACTTCTATGGGAATCAGACGGTTATCAATTTGCAACACGAAATCGACTTCTGCGCTGGAAGTATTTTTCTCTCGAACCCAAAAATTTCGCCGGTTTGAAACGCGATAATCCAAAGCAAGCAATTCCTGCGCTACCATTTGCTCGGCAATTTTACCTCTCCAAGCAGCTAAAATATCTGTCGCACCAAAAACTTCTTTTTGCACATTAGCTGCATAATTTATCAATCCACAATCAAGCCAAAACAGTTTGGGTGAACGTTTTAAATCTTTGGTTAAGGGTGCAATTGTGTCTGTTGTAGGATAGCAAAGTTCCAAAATCATGGTTTTTTCCAAAGTTCGAAGCGCCTCACTCATCTCACGCGCTTTGTAAGAAGAACCTGCAAATGAACCTAATGTGATTCTTTCTGCGGCAAATTTCCAGCCTTCCTGCAAAATATATTGAATAACATACTTCATTGTTTCGTTGCGAGCATATTTCTCAACATCGTCTTTGTAACTCATGAGTAAATTTTCATAAGTATTACCCAATGATACAAAATCTTTGTTTGCGGCATAATCAGCAACGACTTCAGGCATTCCGCCGATGAATGTAAAGGTATTGAACAACTGCATGGTTTTGCTGTGCAAGGCCGCTGGTATAGATACTCTGAGTAGGGCTTTTCTCAATTCTTTTTCACCAATGGCGCCAAGAAATTCGTTGAATACGCAGGGACGTAATGCCATATACTCAACTCTCCCCACCGGAAATGAGACCTCTTTGCTTAACATGGTTTCCAACAACGAACCTGCGGCAATGACATATAGTTCGGGAATGCTTGCTTCATAAAAATACCGAAGACGTGTAATTGCCTTGCTCGAATTTTGAATTTCGTCAATAAACAGTAAGGTTTTTCCCGCTCTCTTCTCTTTATTACAAAAAAGGAAAATATCTGCCACCAAATCGTCTATTTCTTTTTCGTTATCAAACAGGGATATGGCGCTTGGATTTTTTTCAAAATTCAGATAAAGGTAATTTGAAAACTTTTTAGCGAAACTATCCACCAAGGAGGTTTTTCCGACTTGCCGAGAACCTCTTAGTATCAATGGTTTACGATTTTCTTTAGTCGCCCATTTTTCTAATTCTGCGATTGCATTTCTTTCAAACATATTCTACTACTTTTTGCAAAGATACGAATTTGTTCCAAACTTAGGGTATAATTCTTCGTTTTTTGTTCCAAACTTAGGGTATAATTCCTTATTTTTTGTTCCAAACTTAGGGTGAATTTTGCTTGATAAGACTACAATAATAAGCTGCCGCTATCAGATAACTGCTGGCGAAGATGTTTGAAGATCGCCTTTTCTTCGTCGGGATGAAACCAACGTATTTCCTTATCGCGTTTGAACCAGGTCATTTGTTTGCGGGAATAGATGCGGGTGTTTTGCTTGATTTTTTCGACGGCAAACTCCAGACTGTATTCTCCGGAAAAATAATCGAATAATTCTTTATACCCCACAGTGTTCAAAGAGTTCAAATGCCGGAGAGAATAAACAGAACGGGCTTCTTCCAGAAGGCCTTGTTCCATCATCCGGTCAACACGATGGTTGATATGTTCATAAAGTTCTTCCCGTTCGCGCGTCAATCCAATTTTAACAATTCTGAAAGGGCGGTCTTTCACTTCGTTTTTTCGCAACGAAGAATAGGGTCGTCCGCTCATCAGGCATATTTCCACTGCATGAATCACCCGTTTGTGATTTTGCAAGTCAACTTGTTTGTAAAAAACAGGGTCGAGGATTTTCAGTTGCTGGCGGATAGGGTCAATTCCCTCTTTATCATACAAAATTTTCAACTCGTCACGCAGGGTTTCATCAATAGTGGGAATTTCGTCTATCCCCTTGCAGACAGCGTCGATATACATCATGGATCCCCCGCACATCAGCACGGTTTCATGGGTTTGATAGAGTTGTTCAAGTAATTCGGTTACATCTTCTTCAAATCGGCTGGCGCTATAATATTCCTCCAAACCAAGATTTCCGACGAAATGATACGCAACCGCCCGACATTCTTCCGGAGAGGGAGCTGCGGTACCGATGGTCAAACCTTTATAAATTTGACGGGAATCGGAAGAAATAACCGGCGCATCCAAATGTTTTGCCAGTTTTTGGCATAAGTCTGTTTTCCCGACTCCGGTAGGGCCTAATAAAACAACTAAAGTCTTCAAAAGTTTTAATAATTATCGAAAGGATTCCCTTCGCTCAAGTTACCGAAATCTTCTTCTTCGTACTCATCCAAATTGAAATCTTCTTCGAAGAAATCTTCTTCTTCAGCATGCGTAAGCGGGACTGCCGCTTTTGCTTCAAATTCTTCAAAATCGGTAATCTGAGGTGGCGGATTACCGGTCGATTTACTGCATTCGGCCTTTTCCAGGGATTTTCCGGTAATAATTTCCCGCAATTCCATGAAAAATGCCCGGTCTGTAAGATATTCAAAAATAAATAACAATTTTTGACGTTCATCTTCCAACAACTCATTCAACCGAGTGGTATCCATCACATAGTTATCTTCTTCCGAACTTGTGTCCATCTCTATTAAGGTAATTTCTTTCTCTTTGTTCCATTCGTCATCACAAATGAAAAAAGAGGCCATCTGGTCTTTCGTAAATCCCACGGAATCTAAGACTGCCTCGTATAAGTCAAAGAAAGTCGCATCGGAATCAATCAGGATTTCTCTTCTGAAATTATCCGCTTCATCGGACAATATAACAAATCTGTAAACCATTTTATTTTTCATTTTTTTATTCTAAATAGCCTCTCACAATTCCTCTTGAAGAATTGGCGATAAAGGTAATAATATTTTCTTTTTCTTCCGAAGAAGGAATGTTTTCTTCGATATATTTTGCAGCATCTTTATTGTTCATTCCCGACTGGTACAAGATGCGGTAAATTTCCTGTATCGCGCCAATCTTCTCATTCTCAAACCCTCTCCTGCGAAGTCCCACAATATTGACGCCGGAATAAGTAATCGGTTCGCGTCCTACAACGATGAAAGGCGGTATATCTTTTCCTACACGGGAACCTCCCTGAATCATAGCATGCCGCCCGACTTTGGTAAATTGGTGCACCAGGGAGCCTCCGCTCAAAATGGCATAGTCGTCTACTTCAACTTCTCCGGCCAGTTGTGAAGCATTTCCCAAAATCACATGGTTTTTCAGGATGCAATCGTGGGCGACATGCGAGTATGCCATTAGCAAACAATCGTTTCCGACTGTGGTTTGTCCTTTGGCCGCAGTACCTCTGTTTACGGTGGCACATTCACGAATGGTTGTGTTATCGCCGATTACGGCAATCGTTTCTTCTCCCTTGAATTTCAAATCCTGCGGGATGCCTGCTATGACCGCTCCCGGAAATATCCGGCAGTTTTTCCCGATTCTGGCGCCGGACATAATCACAACATTTGGATGAATATAGGTATTGTCTCCAATGACTACGTTCTTGTCAATGGAAACGAAAGGGCTGATAAACACATTTTCTCCAATAATAGCTTCAGGGTGTATAGACGATAATTGATGTGTCATTTTATTTATTTTTAACTATTTGTGCCATTAAATCCGCTTCACAGACCACTTTTTCTCCAACAAAGCAATACCCTTTCATATTCGCGATTCCCCGTCGAAGTTCGGATGTAAATTCCAGTCGGAGTATCAAGGTGTCGCCGGGAATTACTTTCTGACGAAATTTCACATTATCCATTTTCAAGAAATAGGTGGAATAGCGGTGAGGCTCATCTACGCTGTTAAGTACCAGCAGGCCGGAGGTCTGTGCCATTGCCTCGACCAACAATACGCCGGGCATTACGGGTTCGTCCGGAAAATGTCCCTGGAAAAACGGTTCATTGACCGATACGTTCTTCAGGCCTACGATATGTTTGGAACCGATTTCGATGATTTTTTCCACCAACAGGAAAGGATAACGGTGCGGTAACAATTCCTTAATCCGGTTGATGTCCATAATGGGCGGATTGTTGGGATTGTACACAGGAGCTTGTACTTCGTTCATTCGTATGTCTTTACGAATAATCCTTGCAAACTGATTATTGATTCTGTGTCCGGGGCATGAAGCTAAGATTCTTCCGACAAGGGGCTTGCCTATCAGCGCAATGTCGCCCAGGATGTCCAGCAGTTTATGCCGCGCCGGTTCGTTGGAAAAGGCCAGGGGTTTATTCATGACATAGCCCAATTCCGTTGCATCTTTGTGGCTTACACCCATCGTATCGGCCAATTTATCCAATCTTTCCTGACTGATTTGGCGTTCGTAAATAACGATGGCATTATCCAGGTCTCCGCCTTTTATCAAACCGTGTTGCAGCAAAGGTTCTATTTCTCTCACGAAAACAAAGGTCCGGCTTGCAGCGATCTCTTTTTTGAAATCTTTCAGACTGTCTAAAGTAGCATACTGATTATCAAGGAAAATAGAATCGAAAGTAATGTGTGCGTACACACCGAAGGAATCATCCGGAAGAACGGTGATCGACGAGCCTGTTTCTTCGTCTTTAACTTCTAATTTGCTCTTAACGATATAAAAATCACGGTCGGCATCTTGTTCAACCAGGCCAATCCGTTCTATTTCCTCGGCATAAATAATAGCGCTTCCGTCTAATATCGGAAATTCCGGCGCATTGACTTCAATCAGGCAGTTGTCTACTTCGTAGGCATACAATGCAGCCATCGCGTGTTCTACCGTTGAGACCTGCACTTCGTTTTTAGACAAAACGGTTCCCCGTTGTGTACCTTTCACATTTTCGGCCAAGGCCTCAATCTCCGGTTGACCCTCCAGATCAATCCGTTTGATTTTATAACCGTGATTAACTGGGGCCGGATTGAATTTGATTTCAATTTCCAAGCCTGTATGTAAGCCTTTCCCTTTTAACGAAAAACTATCCTTTAATGTGTGTTGCTTCGTATTCATTACTATTATCTTTATTTCGCTTTGAGTATATCTATTTCTTTTTGCAATTGATTGATTGTTTTATACATATCGGGCAATTTCGGAAAAATGACGCTTGACCGGAGAAAATTCTTGATTTCTATGGCTGGAGAACCTATAATTTTTCTACCTGATTCGATATTGCCCATGATGCCCGATTGAGCGCCGATACTGACATTGTCGCCGATTTTAATATGTCCGCTCAAGCCGACTTGCCCGCCAAGGAGACAATTTTTCCCTATCTTGGTAGAGCCTGAAATTCCTACCTGAGCCGCCATTCCTGTATTTTCTCCGATTTCCACATTGTGGGCGATTTGGATAAGATTGTCTAATTTTACACCTTTCCGAATAATTGTCGATTCCATGACGGCGCGATCAATAGTCGTATTGGCGCCTATTTCCACATCATCTTCAATAACAACATTGCCCATTTGCGGGATTTTCTTGTAGGCTTCACCTTCTTTGGCAAATCCGAAGCCGTCCGAGCCGATTACTGCACCGGCATGAATAATGCAACGCGCACCAATCCGACAATCCGAATAGATTTTGGCGCCGGCATAGATAATCGTATCGTCGCCGATAGCAACATTGTCCCCGATATAAGTCTGAGGATAAATAGCCACATTTTTCCCAAGGCAAACATTGTCCCCAATATAGGCAAAAGCGCCGATATATACATCTTCTTTCGACAAAACGGCAGAGGAACTGATATACGACATGGCTTCAATACCTGTCTTCCTCGGTTTCGCCCGACTAACCAAATCCATCAAGGTAGCCAATGCGGCATAAGCATCCGGAACATGAATAAGTGTCAGCGTAGCCGGAAGTTCTTTCTCCGGAACAAAGTTATCGTTCACCAAAGCGATACTCGCCTTGGTTGCATATAAATATTGAGAATATTTCGGATTAGCAAGAAAAGTAAGCGTTCCGGGCTTCCCTTCTTCAATTTTGGAAAAGTTACTGACCAAAACCTGCGCGTTCCCTTCTACTTTTCCTTGCAGGATACCGGCTATTTGTTGTGCACTGAACTCCATTTTTTCTTTTTAAATCATTTGTAAAAATCAGGGCAAAGTACGGAAATTATTTTGAAACTCGCAAAAAACAATCGTAATACTTCTTAACTTTCTTAGAAAGAAGGTGAATATTCAGCATATCCGAAGCGCCGGATATGTCTTTTATGCTTCCATCTTTATACAATATGTCGATGCTATCGTCCGCTTCGCTGTACATGTTGGTCGATATTTCATCGGCATATATCAGATAGGATGCATCTTCAATTGATAAATCGTATTCTACCGCATATTCGTTTATTTTTTCTTTTAAAAAATCGGGAGGTACCGGCTCGGAACGGATTTCTATTTTGAATAAATTTC
The DNA here is from genome assembly GCA_031289145.1 of Dysgonamonadaceae bacterium. Lineage (GTDB taxonomy): Bacteria > Bacteroidota > Bacteroidia > Bacteroidales > Azobacteroidaceae > Azobacteroides. Next base: position 9,301 of record JAITQA010000163.1, read on the forward strand.
TGTTTATCAATCCATTACTTAACAATGACAAGACTTTATCCGGATGATTTGTCCAAGTTTTCAAAGCGCACCAGATATCGTTATCATCTAAATCTACAAAAAAATCAAGCGCTTCGGGCTTATTTTCAAAAATCTGTTTGTCTTCCGTTTGGTATAAAAAGTAGCGTAAGGCGGGGGTGACTTGCAAATCCATACCTCCGGCAGCCAACGATTTAGCTCTCTTTAAGATATTAATCAGCATTTTTTCGGCTGCAACAGCCGTTTTATGCAGATAAACCTGCCAGTACATCAGTCGCCTGGCCATCAAAAAATTTTCGATAGAATAAATGCCTTTGGCTTCCACCACCAATTTATCGTTCTTTAAATTGAGCATTTTGATAATTCGGGCGGAACCGATATTGCCTTCGGTCACGCCGGTAAAAAAGCTGTCACGGCGCAAATAATCCAAGCGGTCGACGTCCAATTGCCCACTGACTAACTGGTGCAAAAACCGTTTCGGATAAGTATCCTTGAAAATTTCAATGGCAACATCCAATTTCCCGTTCATTTCCCGGTTCATCCGCTGCATCAGCAGCAGGGAGATTTCTTCGTGCCGAATATTGTGCACGAGTGTATTTTCCAGCACATGGGAAAAAGGGCCGTGGCCGATGTCGTGCATCAGGATACAGGCCATGGCGGCGTCTTTTTCTTCCGGAGAAATAGCATGTCCGCTGGTGCGCAACTGCGCGATGGCTTCCGACATCAGGTGCATGGCGCCCAACGAGTGATGAAAGCGGGAATGTACGGCGCCAGGGTAGACATAAAACGCCAATCCCAATTGTTTAATCCGGTTTAACCGCTGTATGTAAGGGTGATTGATGATACGGTATATGAATTCGTTCGGTATATTGATAAATCCGAAAACCGGGTCGTTGATTATTTTTCTTTTGTTATCCATGATAAATATTCCGCCATTTCTTTCTGAACTTTTTTAGCTTCGCAACGCGCTGCTTCTGCAAAGTTTTCCGTATTGTCTGCGTAGAGAATCTGGCGGGAAGAGTTTACCAGCAAGCCGCATTGGCTGTTCATCCCGTATTCGGCCACATCTCTGAGACTTCCTCCCTGCGCCCCGACTCCCGGCACCAACAGAAAATGGTCGGGAACGATTTTGCGAATATCCAGGAACAATTTCCCCTGCGTAGCGCCCACTACGTACATTAATTGTTCGTCGGAAGCCCATTCCTGCGATTTTTTCAGCACTTTTTCGAAGAGTCGTTCGCCGGTGCTGTCCGTCATCATTTGGAAATCCTGCGCACCTTTATTGGAAGTCAAAGCCAGCAGAATCACCCATTTATCGGGGAGTAAAAAAGGTTTCACGCTGTCTTCGCCCATATAGGGAGCAACCGTCACCGCGTCGAACCGGGCGTGGTCGAAAACGGCGCGGGCGTACATTTCGGAAGTGTTTCCAATATCGCCCCGTTTCGCATCGGCAATAACGAACTGGTCGGGGTAGTTTTCGCCGATGTAAGCCACTGTTTTTTCGAGCGACAACTGACCTTTGGCGCCAAGGCTTTCGTAAAAAGCCAGATTGGGTTTATAAGCAACGCAATAAGCGGCAGTTGCATCGACAATGGCTTTGTTAAAAGCAAAAACCGGGTCTTCTTCTGCCAGTAAATACCGGGGAATTTTCCGAATATCTGTGTCCAATCCTACACATAAGAATGATTTTTTTCGGAGAATATTATTGAATAAGTCTTGTTTTGTCATAAAATCAACTGTAAATATTTTGCAAATACGGGGCAAATATAGAAATTTTTTTTGAACAAACCGTAGTTGTGTGCATTTCAAATTGTCGAACTCGTCATTTTAAGTGTTTAAGGACTATCATGGGAACTCTCCGGTTCGCTTCGCTCCGGTCGACTGCACATTTCGATTGATAGAGAAAAAAAGGAATGGAGAGAGAGGAAACGACGGTTTTATCTCCGTTTCTTCTCTCTCCATTCCCCTCCTAAAAAAGATTTCGCAGTCCTTTCAAACGCTTGCTGCTCTTGACTATTCGCTGATCAGTTCAAGTTGAATACCACAGTCGCTTGCTTCATTGAATGCCGTGATAAAATCATCACTCTTATAATCAAAAGAAGTGTATTTGTCTTTCAAATTTTCAAGACAGTCCTCTTTTGAGTTATTCTTGTAACAGTCACAGAACTCATCTGCCGCTTTACGTCCTTTTTCACTTAAGGAGTCAAGTTCGTCACATGTGGTAAAAATAATTATCAACCCCATCGGGACGATAGAAATAATGCTTTTTATTAACTTCTTTTTCATTTCTTTATTGAATTAAGATTACGCTGCAAAAGTACAGAAGATAAAAATGTCCGTCAATCACCCAAAAGGGTGAAAATGCATTCCGTTTCAAATTTTCACCCTTTTGGGTGATTGCAATGGATGAGAATTAACAGTACTTTTGTGAAGTTTAATTGTATAAGTTATGAAACAGATAGTTTTTTTCGGTTTAATGTTGTTGTCGGCGCTGAGCGTGGCCGGACAGACGCAGGTTGTGGATTCGCTGGAGCAGGTGCTGGAAACGCAGAAGCTGACTGCGGAGGAATTATTGAAGGTGTATGATGTATTATGCGAAAAAAGCGTATACAATGACCAAGAAAGATTCAGGAAATATGTGGCGAAAGGATTGGCGCTGGCTGATAAGGAAAAGAATAAAGAATTGGTTGTCAAATTCACCTCGGCTTTAGGAATCTATTATATTCATAAATCGAGTTATGATACGGCTATCGTGCATCTGGAGAAAGCGCTCCTGTTGGCAGAGGACATAAACGATAAACAAAAAGAAGCGGATATATGCGGGAATCTGGCCGGCGTCTATTGTAATAAAGGCGATTTGGAAACAGGTATATCTTATTACCATAAATCCATATCTATCCTGGAAAGAAATGGGCTGGATAAGAATTTAGCCATTTGGTATGGCAATATGGGAGGGAGGTATAGACAATTAGGAGAATATAATCTTGCCATAAAGTATCTGGAGAAAGCGGAACAATTAGGAATAAAAAACAATGACCTCAATGCGTTGGCAAAAGCATATTCTGCTTTTGGAAACTTATATTTGGAGATGGAAGATATGGATAAAGCGATGGAATACGGTCTGAAGTCGTTAAAAGTATCTCAAGAAATGAATAATAAGCAGGGCGAAACCTATGCGTATCAAGTTTTGATAAATGTATCCTTGACTAAAGAAGAATATGATGAGGCGGAAAAATATGCGAATGAATGTCTGCGTGTCTCGGAAGAAATGAATTATGCGAGGGGAATGTCGATGGCATGGAATGCGCTGGCGAATATTCACCTTGAGAAAGGTCGTTATAAAGAGGCCGAGATGGCGGCTTTTAAAGCGTTAGAAACCGATTCCACCAATTTATACTTATCCACAGGTATTCTGGCGCATATTTCCATTGCTAATATATTCTTGGGGAATAAAGAAAAAGCGGTAGCGTATTTGCATAAGAGTTTTGCGGCGAAGGATGAATTTAACAATAACAGTGTCCGCGAGAGCCTGATGGAGATGGAGACCAAATACGAGACCGAAAAGAAGGAGCTGCGCATAACCTCATTGGAGAAAGAGCAGCAACTATATGTATGGCTTGGCATTGCAGGCGCTCTATTAGCCATCGCATTAGGGGTAGCGTTGTGGCAAAAGGGAAAAAACGTCCGGAAAGAAAAACAGTTAATCGCAACCAGTTCGGTGCTGGATGGCGAAATGAAGGAACGGACGCGCTTAGCCCAAGACTTGCACGACCGCCTCAGCGGAAACCTTTCTGCTGTGAAACTTGAACTCAATAATTATGCGGAATCCCTGCAAAGCGTTTGCGCTAAATTAGACAACTGTATCGAGGATATCCGGAATGTGGCTCACGACCTGATGCCGACTTCCCTGCAATATGGTATGAAAGTGGCATTGGAAGATTTTGCAGCCCAGTTCCCAAATGTCGCATTTCACTTTTTCGGCAAGGAAAAGCGTATTGACAAAAGAACGGAATTTGTCGTTTACTGTTGCGCCAGCGAGCTGGTAAACAATTCTATCAAACATGCGAATGCAAAAAACATCAACTTGCAATTGGTACAGGCTGAAAAGCATGTGTCACTTACCGTTCAGGACGACGGCTGCGGATTCAATGAAGAATCTGTTGCAAAAGGCTTTGGACTGAAAAGCATCCGCGACCGGGTGGCGTCCAGTAATGGAAAAATTGATATTGACTCCGCTCCGGGCAAGGGTACGGAAACGACGATTGAATTGAGAATTAAGAATTAGGAATGAAAAAATGAGTAACATAAAATCATAGTCATGGAATCAACAAATAATTCTGAACCCACCCACGTAGTGATTGTTGACGACCACAAGATGGTGGTAGATAGCCTGAGCAGGCTGATAAATGAATCGGGTATCGCCCAAATTACAGGCGTATATTATGACTTGAAATCCTGTCGCAGGGGATTGGCAACAATGCTTCCGGAGGTATTGCTTCTCGACATCGGATTGCCCGACGGCGACGGCGTAGATTTTTGCGCCGAGATAAAAAAGGAGTATCCCGAATTGAAAATCATCATGCTGACTACCTATAAGGAGTTCAGTATTGCCAAACGCGCTTTGCACAACGGCGCACTTGGTTATATTTTGAAAAACGCCGAAAGTGAGGAAATGCTTGCCGGTATCGAAACGGTAAGCAAGGGAAAACAGTTTCTGTGTGAGGAAATAGATATTCTGCTGAAAGAAAAAAGGGATGAAGGTATTGTTTGGCTCTCCAATCGTGAAAAAGAAGTCTTGAAATACATTGCCGACGGCTATACAACGAAAGGGATTGCGGATTTGATTTACCGAGATGTAGAAACCGTCCGGTCTTGCAGGAAAAATTTACTCATAAAGATTGTCGCCAAAAATACGGCCGTGTTGGTGAAAAAAGGGTATGAGATGAAATTGATTTGGTAAAAGAATAACTGTCCGGAGAGGTGACGGCGGTTTATAACACCAAGGGTCACAAAGGGGCTTTTGAAAAAACGCTTACGATTTCCATATCGGAGGATACCCCGATATGGAGGTAAAAATCAAGGGAAGGGTCGAATAAAGCGGCAGACACAATTAAAAACCAAAGCCGTTTGGTCGTTTTTTGTTAAAATAAACAACCAAACGGCTTGATAAAATGGATACAAGATTAAGAAATCGAAGTTACAGGAATCTCCCGTTTGATACTTTGCCGTAAAGAAATAAGTGTTTCCGTTGAAATAACGCCTGGAATTTCTTGTATACGGCCATTTAGTAATTCCATAAAATGCTCGTTATCATGTGCATACAATTTTATGAGCATCGTATATGGGCCGGTGGTGAAATGGCATTCTACTACTTCCGGTATTTTTTCGAATTCAGGAACAACGTCTTTATACAAAGAACCTCTTTCTAATTTTACACCTATATAAGTGCAAGTGTTGAATCCCAATACACTCGGACTAATGTGGTAGCCGGAGCCGATAATCACCTTCATCTCAATCATTTTTTGTACACGTTGATGAATGGCAGCTCTTGATACATTACAAACTTCAGCCACATCCTTGAAAGGGATACGCGCATTTTTGGAAATTATTTCCAAGATTTTTCTGTCTAATTTATCAATCTTTTCCATAAAATCGCATTTTAGTTGGGTGCTTCACTTTTCACAATGTCAATTAATTCGACTTCGAAAATGAGTGTTCCATAAGCTCCAACAGGACCTCCTTCTTCACCATAAGCCAAATCGTATGGAATATAGAAATTATATTTGGAACCGACCGACATCAGTTGGATGCCTTCAGTCCATCCGCTGATAACCTGATTCAAGCCGAATTCGGAAGTTCCATCTTCACTGTGGTCTGCGGAAGCATCAAATTTTTTACCATCAATGCCTGTACCTGTGTATTTTACTTTAACTACATCTTCTGCCGTTGGTTTGGGACCATTCCCTTCTGTGATCACTTTGTATTGCAGGCCGCTTTCCAAAGTAACAACGCCTGCTTTCTTTTTGTTTTCTTCCAAGAAAGCCAAGTTTTTTTCTTTGTCTTTTTCACCGGCAGCCGCACGGAGTTTTTGTGATTGGGATTCCACATAGCTTTGGGCATCTTGCAAAGGAATTATCGGCTCTTTTCCTCCGGCAGATGCGATAAAGCCTGCAATTAACAGGTCTTTGTTAAGCGACTGGGATTCGTCGCCATTGTACACCTGCATATTGGTCTGGGTCAGATATTGCACAGCCAGATTTTGTCCGATCTGAACACCTTGAGAATAGGCCAATTTCAATGTGTCGTTTTTGTTTATTTTTGCACCGGCCAAAATTCCTTCTATGACTTTCGCCTTTGCAGCCGCATTGTACCCTTGTTGATCCAGGTATTCGGAAAATCCTTGGGAAGCCGAAACACCATAGGCGTAAGCGAGTGAGTCAGTACCGGTTTTTAAATTTGCTTTAGGCGTTTGTGCCGTGCAAGAAAAGAACGATGCGAAACCAAAGATCGCAACGCATGTTACCGCGATAAAAAATAATTTTCTCATTGATTTACTTTGTTTTTATTTATACTATAATATTAAAAATTTAGACATGATAATCTGTGCAAAAGTAATTCTTTTTTGAATAATAATAATAAATTATTCCATTTTTTTTGTATTTTTGTAATCTGATAGAAATAAATTAATGAAAAACAGCGATTTTTATGAAAGAAACGATTAGAATTTATTGCAAAAATGTTGACAAATACCAGAACTTTGAAAAAGGGATTAGCCTGCTTGAAGTTTACAAGGCGATGAATGTACAGTTGTCACGGCCTTTGGCCGGTGTCAGGGTTGATAATATATCCCGCGCTTTGACTTACACCTGCTATACGCCCAAGGATGTAGAATTTATAGATATCTGCGATCCTTCCGGAATGCGCTCTTATGTTCGTTCTCTCTGTTTTGTTTTGTCAAAAGCGGTGAATGATCTTTATCCGAAAGGAAAAATTTATATTGAGCATCCGGTTGCTAAGGGTTATTTCTGTGACTTGGATACAGGTTCCGAAATTACACCTGAGATAGTTAAAAATATAAAACAAAGGATGTTGGATATAATCCGGCAAGATATTCCTTTTGCGTTTTGTTCCGGGCATACCAAAGAAGTAGTCGCTTTATTCAGACAAAATGACATGGAAGATAAAGCATTGTTGTTAGAAACCTTGGGAAAAGTTTATGCCAACTACAACAAACTCGGCGATCACATTGATTATTATTACGGGGCGCTTTTGCCGAGTACCGGGTGGATCCACTTGTTCGGACTTGAAAAATATGGGAAAGGACTGCTGTTGAGAGTTCCGAATCCACATCATCACAATGATTTACAACCTTTTGTACAACAGGATAAAATGATGGCCGTATTCGGTGAATTACTTAAATATCAGAACGCTGTGCAAATGTCAAATGTCGGAGACCTGAACAAAGCGAATCAACAAGGAGAAATATCGCATTTGGTAAAAGTTTCCGAAGCCATACAAGAAAGAAAAATCGCCCGGATTGCAGATGAAATCGCGGAAAGATTTAAAAACGGCGTCAGGGTTGTGCTTATTTCGGGGCCTTCCTCTTCCGGTAAAACGACTTTTTGCAAACGGCTACAGGTGGAATTAATGGTGAATATCCTGCGTCCGATAAGCATCTCGCTTGATGATTATTATGTAAACAGAGTCGATACGCCCTTAGAAGAAAATGGGGAATATGATTACGAATCGCTGTATGCGATAGACTTGCAATTATTCAACTCCGACCTGAAAAAGATTCTTGCCGGAGAAGAAGTAGCCTTGCCGACTTACGATTTTGTCCTTGGAGAAAGGGTATACAAAGGGAATACGATTCAGTTGAAGGAAGATTCCATATTGGTTCTGGAAGGGATTCATGCTTTGAATCCGCAACTTTTGCCGGAGATAGCGCCTTCCGTTACCTATAAAATTTATGTTTCTGCCCTGACAACCATTTCATTAGACAATCACAACTGGATTCCGACTACCGATAATCGTTTGTTACGCAGGATAATCCGCGACTACCAATTCCGTAATTATTCCGCAAAAGCGACCATAGCACGCTGGCCGAGCGTCAGAAGAGGAGAGGACAAATGGATTTTTCCCTTTCAGGAAGAGGCGGATGCCATGTTTAATTCTGCGATGATATATGAATTAGCTGCATTAAAACGTTCGGCTGAACCTATTTTAAGTCAGGTTTCTCCCATTGATCCGGAATATTCGGAAGCATACCGCCTGTTGAAGTTTCTTAATTATTTCAATTACATTGACATAGATGAATTGCCCAATACTTCTTTATTGCGTGAATTTTTAGGTGGAAGCAGTTTCCGGTATTGAACCGGAAATGAATGCCCTTATTTATCCGGACGAAGCATGTCGGGAACAGGCTTTCTGAAAATCAAATAATCACAACTGTATTTTCCGCCGCCAAGCACCGCAAATACGATAAACAGCAGCAAAAACAGAAAAGCCGGTTCTCCTTTGAAAATGTTGAAACCGAATGCCGTCCAGAGGGCGACAAACATATTGAAAACCAGAATGGCAGCGGTTATGTGTGTAAACAGCCCTATTACAAGCAATAAACCGCCGAAAAATTCAGTCGATTTGGAAATATATGCCATCAGCCCGGGAAGCGGAATGTGCATGGCGTCAAACCCTGCGGCAGCATTGCGCATTTGTGAGGCATCGAACAGAATAATAGCGTGTTTTATTAGCAGGACTCCAACAAAAACACGAACAAAAACAAGCCAATCAATAGATAAGGACGGCGATACGATAAAATTTAAAAAAGATTTCATAGTTTTTATTTTTTTATTTCGCGACAAAGATATAAATTTATTATTTATATGATACAAAAACCTGCATATTTTTTTGAAACGGCTAATCACCCAAGGCCAACGCATTAAAACTTAACCCACACCTCAGGTCTTCTGATGCTATATGAAATTTTAATGTGTTGACCCTTTCCACCCGCACTGCGATTCCATCTTCCCCGTTTTGACGTATAAAAACCAGAAAATCGGCAGATGAGTTGCGGATTTGGAGTTGTTGTTTATTTTCCGCTTATTTTCCGGATAATCTCCAACGCATTTTTGCATAATCCGGTTATTTCTGCCCAATTTTTTGCTGCAATCACTTCTTTCGGGAAGAGGTTGGAACCCATCCCTACGCAAGTTACACCAGCATCGAACCATGATTTCAGATTTGCTTCTTCGGGTTTTACCCCTCCTGTCACCATCAACATCGACCAGGGCATAGGCGCTTTTAGTCCTTTTACAAAATTCGGGCCTAAAACGTCGCCCGGAAATACCTTGCACAAATCACAACCGGCTTCCTGCGCGAATCCGATTTCGGAAACCGAGCCGCATCCGGGGGTATAAGGTACCAAGCGGCGATTGGCCACTTTGGCCACGTCCGGATTAAACAGCGGCCCAACGATGAAATTGGCGCCTAATTGAATGTACTGTGAAGCCGCAGGCGCATCGACTATTGAACCTACACCCAGCATCAAACCGGGACATTCCTTGGTCACGAATTTACACAATTCACCAAATACTTCGTGCGCAAATTCACCCCGGTTCGTAAACTCGAATGCACGAACCCCGCCCGCATAACAGGCTTTTACCACATTTTCAGCAACTTCGATGTCTTGGTGGTAAAATACCGGAACCATTCCGGTCGCGCACATTGCACCAAGAACCTGTAATTTATTGTATTTTGCCATAATTAAATAATATAAATTGATATTTACATGATGCAAAATTAATGATTTTTTCTTTCTAAAATACATTGATTGTTTTTTTTATGGTTTTTTCTATGGGAATATTTTCTTACCTTTGCCAGCATTTCGAAATTAACATAAAGATAAATGGAATTAAAATTCCTGAGTTTGGGTAGCGGAAGCAGCGGAAATTGTTATTATCTGGGAACAGATGACTATGGAATACTCTTAGATGCAGGTATTAGCACACGGAGTATAAAAAAAATATTGAAGGATAACGGGATCGGCTTGGAGAAAATCATGGCCGTGTTTATTACACACGACCATGCCGACCATATCAAGTCGGTGGGTAGCCTGGGCGAAAAATATGGTATTCCCATTTATGCAACGGCTAAAGTTCATGATGGCATAGCGCACAGTATCTATACCGATATCAAACTTTCCGTTTCACGCCGGATAATCGAAAAAGAAGTTGCCGTTTACATTAAGGATTTGAAAATAACTGCATTTGAAGTTCCCCATGACGCCAGCGATTGTGTCGGTTATTTAGTCGATTACAAGCATCACAAATGGGTATTGGCGACTGATGTGGGGCATATCGACTCCAAAGTCGGAGATTATATCGGTCTCGCCAACCATTTAGTAGTTGAGGCCAATTATGACCGGGAGATGCTGTTACGCGGCAATTACCCTCCTTTCTTGAAAAAAAGAATTAGCAATGGTTACGGGCATCTATGCAATTCGGAAACAGCCGAATTTTTAGCGGCCAATTTTGATTTGCACCTGAAAAATATCTGGCTTTGCCACCTGAGTAAAGATAATAACCACCCCGACCTGGCTTATAAGACGGTCGAGATGGCTATGGGACAGTACGGTATTCGAATCGGTAAAGATGTAAATTTAGTAGCGTTGAAACGGACTACGCCTTCGGAACTCTACGTGCTGTAAACCGGCTCTTTTCCCTGTAAATATGGACATAAAAAGTAATAAAAATGCTAAACCTTATCGGGATTTCAGCGAATTTCTGCAATTAATTTTCCCTTATAAAGTCCAGAAAATCTCTGTCAATGCCGGATTTACCTGCCCTAATCGCGACGGAACAAAAGGGCGCGGAGGATGTACGTATTGCAATAACCGGACTTTCAGCCCGCAATATGCGGCACCCAACAAACCGGTCGGACAGCAAATGGAAGAAGGCATCCGGTTTTTTTCCAAAAAGTATCCGAAAATGAAGTATATTTCCTATTTCCAGTCTTATACGAATACATACGACAACTTGGAAAATCTGTTGGAAAAATACAATGAAGCCCTGCAATATCCGGATGTGGTCGGGCTTATTATCGGAACACGCCCCGATTGTATGCCGGATAATTTATTGGACGAATTGGAAAAAATTTCCCGAAAATATTTCCTCTTAATTGAATATGGTATCGAATCGACCAACAACGATACGCTGGCTTTTATCAACAGGGGACATACTTATGAAGATGCCGTTGAAACCATCCTGCGAACTGCTTCACGGAAAATTTACTGTGGGGCGCATTTGATTCTGGGACTTCCGGGAGAAACCCGTGAAATGATTCTCTCTCATGCCGATAAAATCTCCCGCTTACCGCTTACTACCGTTAAATTACACCAGTTACAACTTATTCGGAATACAGAAATGGTTCGCCAATTGGAGAATAATCCGGCATTATTCCATCTTTATACCTTGGATGAATACATCGACTTGTGCATTGATTTCATAGACGGCTTGAATCCTGATTTTTATATCGACCGTTTTGTTTCCCTATCCCCAAGGGAATTGCTGATTGCGCCTGCTTGGGGATTGAAAAACCATGAATTTACTGCTAAATTATACAAACGGCTCCAAGAGCGGGGGAGATTGTGAGATACCTTTAATTGAGGCTGATACCGATTCCGAAAGACCTCACATCCGGGCCTTTCCCTTTCTCAAATAACGAAAAGGGCTGATAGTATCCGAAAAAGCCAAAGTCGTTTATTCCGGCTTGCAATACGATACGCGCGTTGACAGGCGAGAAGTTGAGGTCGCGTCCCAAACTTGTTTTTTCTATGCCTTGAGGAGTTCTTATATCTACCTGTGATTTGGCATAATACTTAATCTGCGCTTCCAAACCGCCATTGACGAAGAAAGTATATTTCTTGTCGATTTTTTTCTGGTATTCCAAAACCAGGGGGATATTGATGTAATAGGCCAACAGCTTGCTGGATTTGTACGACAGCCCTTCCGGCGCCGGAGCAAAATGTGTAATATCGCTTTTCCCTTGCAGGCCGATATCGCCTTTGAAATGATAGCGTGCCCATTCCAATTCAGCTCCCGACACAAATAACCAGTGCTCGTTGAAGGCATGAGAAATTTCAATAGCCGTCAATGAAATGGAATATGATTTGCTTTGTTTGATGGTAGCATCCTGCAAGCCGTCTAAGTTGATAAATGTAAATCTGGAAGCCGACCAGTGTTCTTCTTTGGCTTTTTTCTTCCAGAAAAATATCAAATCGGTATTGAGGGAGCCGTCCAAAAAGACCGAACTTTTCGGCTCCGGTTCAAGGGTTTTTACTTTTGAACTATCTTCGTTTTGCGCGGATGCTGTTGCGTAAAATAAGGATACGCATACAAGTAAGAATAAATATTTTTTCATGATTGTTATAATTTTATACGTTTGTCATTCACTTTAATAAATAAATTTTTCAGTTTGCTTAGTTCATCCTCTAATTGCTGGGGCGGAAAATTCCCCCTGATGTAAATCAAAGTCATTTTTTTTGATTTGTTCATAAAAAGGATGTATTCGTAAACCTTGGAATTTTCCTCTTTGCCCAGTGCATAAGTAGCCGATTCCACTTTCCCATCTTTTTTAGACTCCATGAGGATGAGGCCGTTTCCATAATTCCCTTTTTGGGTGAAGTCGTTCAGGATAGCCTCCCGTGTTGTGCGGAGTATGCTTGAGTCGGAAGGGATAATCAGGCTTTTATACCGGTTTATTTTTGTATGATTGCCCAATACATCCTTGGCCAATTCGATTAAGACTGAGCCTTTTTGCTTTCCATAATCGCCAAATATTTTTGAAATATTCAGGTCTTCCTGTCCGTGTGCCAATAATCCGGGAAGCATAAAAGCCAACAAGCAGATAAATTTTTCTAATTTGTTCATATTCTTTGTTTTAATTATTATCCGAAAAAAATTAATTGTTATCTAAAAAGAAGTCTAAGGCTTCTATTTGAGAGGAATATACTTCTTCGTTTTCTTCGGAAAGATTCTCTAAGGCCTTAAGTGTTTCCATCCGAATCAAATCGATATCCGTATATTTTTTGCCGTCCACATACGCCCAGGAAGTTCCGGGCAATGTTCTATGCGTATTGAAGGTGAATCTCAGGCCGAAGAACAGGAAGAGACAGGCTGCGGCCGCAACGCTGAACCGGAGCAGATTCCTTTTCCATGACTTTCCCGTATGCAAAGCTTGCGCTGTCTCTTCCTGTGCAGTTTCTCTTTCCATCGTGAAATAGTGGAATATCGGTTGATATTGTTTCCGGTTTTCCGGTATATCTTCCTTGCGGAAATAATCCCGGAGCAATTGTTCTTCTTTCAAAGTGGTGACGCCTTCAAAATATTTTTCTATTAATTCACCAATTTCAGTATCTTTATTATTTTTCATTTTTCATTATTTTATTAAATTCTTCCCGCACTTTTTTTCGCGCTCTCGAGAGATTGACGGTAACTGCATTAACCTGTGTGCCGGTGATATCTGCAATTTCCTGCAATTCATACCCTTCTATATCTCGCATCCGGATAATTACTTGCTGCAATTCCGGCAAATGTTCGATAATTTTTTTAACCAAAGCCGCTGCGTCTTTCCTTTCCAATTGCGTATAAGGCGTATCGTTATCCGCACCCAAGCAAAAATCATCGGCTTCTGTTTTCTCTTTCTGCAAACGCAAACGGTCGATACATATATTTTTGGTAGTCTGTACGGCAAATCCGCTAATATTGACAACCGTATCCAACTGTTCCCTAATCTTCCATAAGCGAAGCAGTGTTTCCTGTACCACGTCTTCTGCATCCTCTTCTTGCTGCAAATACTTCAGCGCGGTCAGAAAAAGTATCTGCCGGAGAGGAATTATAGCTGTCTTAAATCGTTTTATTTGCATAGCTGTCTTAATGACGAAGCAAAAGGAAAAATATTACATCTTATAAGAAAAAAATCATTATTGCCGTTCTTAATTCGGTTGCCAATATCTCCAAGGCAATAGACTTTATCAAAGCACACAAAGATATTTACACCTATCTCGACAATGACGAGGGCGGAAGAAAAGCAATTGAGTTGATAAAGGGCCTTAAACCAATCAAGAATATTCATTCTATTGAGATTCAGTCAAAGTATTTTCAATTTGTAGAATTTGTACTGAAATATATTTGTTATTCAAAAAATATTTATACATTTGTAGCCAAATTACAAATATGATTGCATATAAAAAAATACAAGATATTGCCCTTGTCCTGTCGGGAGTATATTTCAACGAAATCCCGATGGGAGAAGTCAATTATTTGCAAATCAAAGATTTTAATAAGAAAGGAGAAATCGTGGCTCCGCTTGTAGCTTCTTTGGAACTCAATACGCGGACAGAGAAACATCTTTTGTCTGAAGGCAATCTCTTATTTGCAGCAAAAGGCTTGTTTAATTTTTGTGCATTATATAACAAGGATATGGGTAAATCCGTAGCTTCTTCTTCTTTTTTGGCGCTTAAAATCAAGGATACGAATGAAATTCTTCCTGAATATTTGTGCTGGCTGTTAAACAGGGAAGATACCCTTTCCAATCTTCAAAATCAGGCGGTTGGAAGTGCAATGCCTTCCATATCTAAATTCCTAATGGAAGAATATGAGGTTCCCGTTCCTTCTATTGACGTTCAACGAAAAATAATAGCCATTGCCGGACTGCAAAAGCAAGAACAAGCGCTTTATAAAAGAATAGCCGAATCACACAAACGGATGATAGATAAACAATTAATAGAAATTACAAAAACAACAAAATAAGATGGATACAAAAATAACACAGAGTGACATTAACAAAATCGTTTGGAAGGCGTGCGACACATTTAGGGGAGTGATAGACCCCAGCCAGTACAAAGATTATATCCTCACGATGCTCTTTATCAAGTATGTGAGTGATGTTTACAAGTCGAAACACAATGAATATCTGCAACGTTACGAAGGAGATGCGGAACGTGCCGAAAGAGCAATGAAGCGCGAACGGTTCAATGTTCCGACTGAAAGTTCGTTTGATTTTTTATATGAACATCGAAATGAAAGCAATATCGGCGAACTCATCAACATCGCTTTAGCCGGTTTGGAAGAAGCCAATCGCGTCAAGATGAGCAGCGAAGACGGGAGTGGCATTTTCCGAAATATTGATTTCAACAGCAGTAATTTAGGAGATACCAAAGATAAAAATACCCGCCTGAAAAACCTGTTGATTGATTTTTCCGATGAGAAACTGAATTTCGATGATTCCCACCTTCAAGGCAATGATGTGATTGGCGATGCTTACGAATTTCTGATAGCCAATTTTGCCGACAACTCGGGGAAAAAAGCCGGCGAGTTCTTCACGCCTTCAGGTGTTTCGACCTTGCTTGCCAAACTGACTAAAAGTAATCCCGGAGCACGAATTTGCGACCCGACTTGCGGTTCAGGTTCATTGCTTATCAAAGCAGGAAAAGAAGTCGGCAACGATAATTTTTCGCTGTATGGTCAGGAATTGAATGGGAGTACATGGGCTTTGGCGATGATGAATATGTTCCTGCATGGGTTCGACAATGCGACTATTCGTTGGGGTGATACTTTGCGCACACCCAAACTGAAAGAAGGCGATAAGCTGATGAAATTCGATACGGTTGTAGCAAATCCGCCGTTTTCGTTGGACAAATGGGGCGCAGACGAAGCGGAACATGACACATATAACCGTTTCTGGCGCGGCGTGCCTCCCAAAAGCAAAGGCGACTGGGCATTTATCAGCCACATGATTGAAACGGCTTACGAAGGACGGGGAAAAGTGGGTGTGGTAGTGCCGCACGGCGTGTTGTTTCGCGGCGCAAGCGAAGGAAAAATACGGCAGAAGACTATTGAAGAGAATATTTTAGAGGCAGTTATAGGACTTCCGGCCAATTTGTTTTTCGGAACGGGCATTCCTGCCGCTATTGTTATTTTCAATAAAGGAAAAAAGACGGACAATGTGCTGTTTATTGACGCCAGCCGCGAATACGAAGCAGGTAAAAACCAAAATAAACTGCGGCCGGAAGATATTGAACATATCGTTTCTGTATATCGTAATTTTGCGGATGGTAAAGACGCGGTAAACCGCGTCTCTACGGCGGGTGTGGTGGAGGAAAAATATGCCTACATTGCCACGCCGACCGACATTGCCGAAAACGACTATAACCTCAACATTCCACGTTATGTAGATACGTTTGAGGAGGAAGAAGAGATTGATATACAGGCTGTTCAACAGGAAATAGATGATTTGGAAACGGAACTGGCAGATGTGCAGGATAAGATGAAAGGATTTTTAAAGGAATTAGGGTATTAATAGACCATGAATTTCACGAATTAACACGAAAAATAATTTGTGAAAATTAGTGAAATCAGTGAATAAAAATAATAAGAAATGGCTAAAAATGGACTATCAAAACAACCAATGAGCGTTTTTGAACAGATTCGTAAGATTGCCGAAAACGGAAATGAATACTGGAGTGCGCGCGATTTTGCGAAAGCATTAGCGTATGCCGAATACCGCAATTTCATTCCTGTAATTAAGCGTGCAAAAGAAGCGTGTGTTAACAACGGACAGAATGTCGATTATCATTTCGTTGATATGCACGAATTGATAATTGCAGGTAAGGGCGCTGAACGCAAGGTTGATAGCGTTAAATTATCGCGTTATGCCTGTTATCTTATAGTGCAAAATGCCGATAAAGCTAAATATTTAGCCATCGAAGATAAAGCCTATTTTATTGATAATAAAATAATTAAAAAAGAACCCTCCATTGTTTCAAGAAAATTAAACATAAAAGATGAACTGACAAATTTCCTTTTATATACTTCCCCGCAAGGAGATATAAAAATAGAAGCTATCCTCGCTGATGAAACCGTTTGGCTTACGCAAGAACAGATGTCTCAAGTGTTTGATGTACAGATTCCTGCTATATCGAAACACTTAAAAAACATTTTTGAAAGTGGTGAATTAGATGAAAATACATCTCTTTCCATTTTGGAAACTCACCTACCTGATGGGAGACGTGTTTATATCAATTACTACAATTTAGATGCGATAATATCTGTAGGATATCGTGTAAATTCATCGCGAGCAACTCAATTTCGCATTTGGGCTACGAATACGCTGAAAGAATACATTATCAAAGGGTTTGTCATAGATGATTACCGATTGAAAAACGGTAAATATTTTGGGAAGGACTATTTTGAAGAACTCTTGGAGCGAGTTCGCTCTATTCGAGCCAGCGAAAGACGAATTTACCAAAAAATCACAGATATATTTGCCGAATGTAGTATTGACTATGATAAAAATTCGCAGATTGCGCATGATTTTTATGCCGAAGTTCAAAACAAATTTCATTACGCTATTACAGGATGTACTGCTCCTGAAATCATTTATCGCAACGCTGATGCAGAGAAAGAATTTATGGGATTAAAAACTTGGAAGTCTGCTCCCAAAGGGCGTGTTTTGAAAAGTGATGTAACTGTGGCAAAGAACTATTTACCGGAAGATAAAATTCAAAAATTGGAACGGGTTATTACTTCATTTTTCGATTACATAGAACGACTTATTGAAAACAGAAACACTTTTAATATGTCAGACTTTGCGACAAGTGTCGTAAAGTTTTTGGAGTTTAATGAATATCATATTCTTGAAGGAAAAGGAACAATAAGCCGTAAACAAGCAGACCAAAAAGCCTTCAATGAATATGACGGTTTTAATAAAAGGCAAAAAATAGAATCGGATTTTGACAGGATTATTAAGAAATTAAAACAAGATAATGAAACAAAATAATATTGGGTTATTAAATATAAAAAACAAAAAGAAATGAATACAATTGAACAATTATATAAAGAGTGGTTGTCGTTACAACCTCTAAATCCGGAAGACCAAAAGCGATTGGATAAAAAGTTCATGCTTGAATTTAATTATAATTCCAATCATCTGGAAGGCAATACGCTGACTTACGGACAGACCAAACTTTTATTCATGTTTGGGGAGACAACCGGCAACGCCCGTTTGAGGGATTACGAAGAAATGAAAGCCCACAATGTTGGGTTGGAGTTGATGAAAATGGCGGCAAAAGACATGGAACGTCCACTAACCGAAAATTTTATCCGCGAACTGAACAAAACCATTTTGGTGGAGAATTTTTGGAAAGCTACAAAAACGCCCGACGGCACGCCAACCCGATACAAAATCAATGTTGGAGCATATAAAACCCGTCCTAATTCTGTGATAACCGTTTCGGGTGATTTATTTGATTATGCTTCGCCCGAAGAAACGCCCGCTTTGATGACCGATTTGGTGAGGTGGTACAATTCGATGGAGACACGATTAATCGCATCTTCACAATCGCCATTGACTCTCATAGAACTTGCTGCGTTGTTTCATTATCGCTACATCCGAATCCATCCTTTTGAAGATGGAAACGGACGTATTGCCAGATTATTAGTGAATTATGTGTTGTTGCGCAATGGTTTTCCGATGGTAGTTATCAAAACAGACGACAAAACCAATTATTTGAAAATGTTGCATTTATGCGATATAGAAACAGGCGTCTTACCTTTTGAAGGCGCTCGTGCTGATATTAAACAGATTACACCTTTTGTGGAATACCTTACCGACATTATCGCTGAGACTATCAGAAATAATATAAAATACTTAAAAGAGCAAAAAGGTGGTACAAACAATAGTGTTTGGTGGTACAATGGGAATGAAATTAGCATCACAAACGAGAAGCGTCAGTTATTGCTCGAATTATTGCTTTCCAACCCACAACGCACTGTGCGTGAATTGACTGAATTGCTGTCAATCAACAAATCCGCTGTTCAAAAACACTTGGATTTTCTGAAAAAGAACGATTATATCATCCGGCAAGGTGGTACAAAAGGTAAATGGATTGTAAATATAGAAAATAGTGTCTTGCAAAATGGTGGTACAAACGAATGATAAAAGTGGTACAATGATGCAGAATAATAACATAGCGCAAGGATATAAAAACAGCCCAATAGGAATTATTCCGGAAGAATGGGAGGTGAAAAGATTGGGAGAATTTCTAATTGAAGGAAGACTTGGTGGAAATTACGAAAATTCAGAAAGTAATGCGGGGAAGCCTGTTATAAAAATGGGTAATATTCAGCGAGGTTACATATCCATAGACAAAATACAGTGTTTACCTCAAGATGAAGGCTATAATTCAGAAGACATTTTGGTACAAGGAGATTTATTATTCAACACAAGAAATACACTTGATTTAGTAGGAAAAGTATCTATTTGGAATAATGAATTGCCATTTGCATTGTATAATTCAAATTTGATGAAAATGAAATTTGATAAAAAAAATGTTTCGTCAAATAATTTTATGAATTATGTTTTTAATTCTCATTATATATTAAGTCAATTGAGAGGGATTGCAACAGGAACTACAAGTGTAGCAGCAATTTATGGAAGAGATTTAGAAAAAATAAAATTTATTATCCCGCCTCTTTCCGAACAACAAAAAATTGCCAAAATCATGACCGTTTGGGACAATGCAATTGACGTAGAGACGCGATTAATCGCGTCCCTACAAACCCGCAAACGAGGTTTAATGCAGCAATTGCTGACAGGAAAAAAGCGGTTGAAAGGATTTTGTGGGGAATGGAAAGAGGTGAAATTGGGAGAAATTTTCAATATTTCCGCTGGTGGAGACATTGATAAAGATTCATTTTCATTAATTCAAGATAAATTGCATCCATACCCAATTTATGCAAACTCTTTAATAAACGAAGGTTTATATGGTTATAGTTCTGATTATAGAATTGAAGAAGAGTCAATTACTATAAGTGGACGAGGAGATGTTGGACAAGTATTTTATCGAAAAGGTAAATATACACCAATTGTTCGATTGCTGACAGCTATTCCTAAAGTGGCAATGTCTGTAAAATTCATGAGTTACGCCGCTTCAACAATTCGATTTTTTCGTGAAACAACTGGAGTTCCACAACTAACTGTTCCACAGGTATTGTTCTATTTGACACCTTTTCCATCCATCGAAGAACAAACCACTATTGCCAACATCTTGTCCGCCGCCGACAAGGAAATAGACCTTGCCAAAAAGAAATTGACAAGTTTGAAAGAGCAGAAAAAAGGATTGATGCAACAGTTATTAACAGGAAAAAAACGTGTAGAGACGCCCAATTTGGGCGTCTCTACGGGGTTCAGGGGTTCAAACGAAAATCATCACACCTTAAAAAAACCAAAAAATATGACAACCGAAAAATTTCAAAACAAATATCGCATACCGTCTGCCCGCGCCCAATGGTGGGATTATGGACAAAATGGCGCCTATTTCGTAACAATATGCACTGCACATAGAGAATGTTATTTCGGGGATGTGGTGAATGGCGAAATGCTATTATCTGAAATCGGCAAAATCGCTAATAACCATTGGCTGGAAATTTCGACACATTTTCCATTTGTAACGTTAACAGAATATGTGATTATGCCCAACCACGTTCACGGAATTATTGTTATTGATAAAAATGATGATGAATCCACGCCCCTCGTAGTAGAGACGCCCAATTTGGGCGTCTCTACAATTACCCCTAAAAAACAAGGTGGAACAAACGACAAATGGTATGCAGGAACATTAGGTGTAATCATCAATCAATTCAAACGTATTTGTAC
>JAITQA010000001.1 GCA_031289145.1 Dysgonamonadaceae bacterium
GGGTTTTCTCTGCTCGTTTTATACACTTTCCAACCTACACAAAGGATTATCGACATAATCAGCATTAGCAATATTACGGCGTAAATCCATGCGCTTATTGGCGTTTGCACTACATAATCTTCCAACCATCGTCGCATGATATAGTATCCGGCAGGAAAAGCTATCACCGCGCTGATGACAAGCAACGTGATATATTCTTTGAAAAAGATATCCAGGATATCCTTTATTGTTGCCCCGTTGATTTTGCGGATAGCTATTTCTTTACGGCGTTCTTCGCATGTCAGCGATACTAAGGACACGAACCCGAATACGCAGATGATGATACAGACTAATGAAATGGAAGTGAGTATTTTCAGCAGAGTATTTTCCGATGCCAGGAACCAGCCGTATGCCTCTTCGGCGTTGTGAATGATCATTTGGCTATATTCCTCTTTTATTGCCTGTTCGATTTTGCTTTTACAGCTTTTCCATGTCCCTTCCTCGTATTTGAACAAAACCGTTGCCTTTTTTTCTTGCGCGCCTGACGGTCTGCTATAAAAGTATGGTTTTGCGGCAATTGTCGGGGCAAAGCTGTATATGTTTTTAATCACGCCTTTGACGGTCTTGCCGCTAAAGGATTTCCCTGTCGATTTATGCCAGCCGAAAGTTTTTGCCGCCGATTCGTTTATCATAACATAATTTTTATCGTCAGCATCGTTTAACATTTCTCCTTCGGCAAGCTGAAGTTCGTAATATGCTGCAAACGCTTCCGAAAAATCTATATACTCCATCATCATTACCATGGCGTCCTCCGGTTTATCGTCCCATCCTTCTATTGAACGGGAATACCTCGATATGGGAGGTATCAGCGCTTCGAAACCGGCTACTGTCTCCGTTATTTCCGGAATCTGTTTCACTTTAGCGTCCAATACGTCGGAAGAAACACCTTTGTCCCAAACGGTGACCGAGCCGCGGTTTTTAAAGGAGAATCCCAAGTCGGTATTATGCAGATAGTACATCTGTTTTAAGATGACCGTCGTGCAAAATGCGAATGTGATACTGATTACTAACTGGGTGACAATAGATATTTTACGAAACAGTTTGCCGTTGCTTCTGCGGATAACCGTGTTCAGGTTTCGTCGCCGGAATATTGCCAGCGTCAGAACGAAAACGAGTAAGGAAATCAGCATAACCAACCCGAAATAAACAAGCGACTCGGAATAAACAGAGGATAATTCGGGTTTTATGTCCGATAACGACCGGAATTGAGGAAGTATCAGATCCAAAATAAATACGCCAAGCAAAAGCGCAACTATCAACGATATAACAAACTCTACCGACAACATCGCAAGCAACGATCTGCCCGAAGCTCCGAAAACCGTTCGCAAAGCCAGTTCTCGCTGCCGCATCCTGAAACGGCTGATAAACAAGGTTAGATAATTGAACAGCGTACACAGAATAAGCAACGAGCCGGCGACGGCAAAGATAACGATGTGTTGAAACTTGACGGCTCTCATTACATGCTCCGAATCATCATAATGTATTGATGTAAGCGGAGTAATAGTCATATTTTTAACACCAAAAGCGTTATTTCCTTTATTGATTACATGTTCGTAGAGTTTCTCGCTTAACTTTTTGACGTCGGTTTTGGGATACAGTTTGATAAGAGTCTGTGCACCATAGCCGCCCCAGTCGTTCGGTAAAAATGAACACAGAAAATCAAACTTGTAATTACTACGTCCGGAAAATCCTGTTACTATTGCGCAAACAGTCCATTCTTCGTTTCCCGGTACTATTTTTATTTGTTTGCCGACAGGATTTTCGTTCCCGAACAATTGCCGCGCCTTTTCTCGCGTGACAGCTAAATTTTTACTCTCCGGAATAAGAAAATCCCTGCTACCTTCAACGATTTTGACGTCAAAGAAACTGAAAAACGTCGAATCAGTCTTGAAAAATTTTGCCGTAATTGTTTGACCTTCTATTTCCACTCCTGAAAAATGTGAAGGATGAATTGGGACGGCATGGCTTATTTCCGGAAAAGTTTCTTTCAGATATGCAGCCAAAGGGTCGCGCGTATTTCTCGAAACTCCGTTCAGCGAAAAAGTATCCGGTACTCTTACGCAGTAAATCCGGTTGGCGTTTTTGTGGAACGTATCAAACGATGTTTCATAACGAATCCACAAGGTTGCCAAGGCAAAGCAGGTGAATCCCACCGCCAAGCCAACGACGCTTATCAACGTCTGGCTTTTGTATTTCCACAAATTGCGGAATGCTACTTTAAAGTAATGTCTTATCATTTAATTGAATTTTAATCCGACAAAGGTAATGTATTTTTTTGAAACAAAAGAAAAAAATTTTATTTCAAGAAAAAGATGTAATTTTGTGATTATTTTGCGATTTCAAACGCACGAAACCTCCGGAACATACTAACTGTTGGCAATCTGGCAGTCGGTATGGGCGACGAGATTAC
The DNA here is from genome assembly GCA_031289145.1 of Dysgonamonadaceae bacterium. Taxonomy (GTDB): domain Bacteria; phylum Bacteroidota; class Bacteroidia; order Bacteroidales; family Azobacteroidaceae; genus Azobacteroides. Next base: position 2,450 of record JAITQA010000001.1, read on the forward strand.
CAATTTCGGTATTGGCGCGATGTTCCAGTACAACGTAATGAGCCTCTCCGTCTGGAAGGCTCATTCACCTACTTTCTATCCAAAACCTTGGGGGATAGAAGGTTTGGCATTTTATTTCGGCATAAATCTATTTGGGTCTTCTTTTTCTTGTCTTCGTTTCAATTTTTCTTCTTCCGACTCTTTTTCTTCCGATTCTTCCGATTCTTTGTTTCTGATATTTTTGGTATTAAGTTTTTTCGTTTGCTTTTTTTTGTTGATATGCAAGAAAATACTTATTAGTATAATTGCTATTGTTGCAATAATTCCTATGGTAACCGAACCTCGAAATATCATAAGAATCCCTAATATATTAAATATTATTCCCCAATGTTGCATTTTTATCCAAAACAAACTATGATTACTTTTGACCATCAATCTTTC
>JAITQA010000029.1 GCA_031289145.1 Dysgonamonadaceae bacterium
TTCAGTCACACAAGAAATTTCAAAGTCCGATGTAGAGCAGTTTATTTTCTATAAAATATGGGAACTGTATTGGAGTTTCAAAGAAAATGATAATCAAATTCCACAATTGAAACGAAATAAACAAGAACAAGACGAACAAGAACAAGAACAAGAACAAGACGAAAAATTCTATAATTTCATAAAGCAAGTGCCTTACGATATGTACCTTTCCGTTGACAATAAATGGTTTGTGAAATATGAAACGATACATAAGCTTCCAGAAAGCCAACTTACAGAAATTGCTACAAATTTTGAAAACTGCGAAAAAACAGGCGGATACAATCAAAAAGAACTGCGTTTAAGCAATTTCAAAAACTATACATTTAACAAACATATTTTCGGTATGAAAAAAATATTTATCTCGTATTCCCGTAAAGATGTGGGATATAAAAATCTTTTGAGGGACAGGTTGAGTATGTTGCAAAGGTTTAATATTGCAAAAACTTGGGCTTGCGAAGACCTTACAGACAGTTTGTGGGATGAAAAAATACAAAAAGAATTGAATGATAGCCATTTGGTGATTTTTATGCTGTCGCCGAATTTCTTTGCGGGCGAGTATATTGTCAATAAAGAAGTTATTCCTGTATTAAAGAAATTTAGCGAGGGAAAACAAAAAATTATGTGTGTCAAAGTTAGCGAGTTTGGCGCTGAAGATGAGATAGATAAATTTTTTAAAGATAAAAATTTAAATTACATTACAAGCGATTTCCAATATTTTCCTTACGGAAAAATAGACAATCGCATTACAGGACAGTTTGAAGAAAGAATTGTTCCGTTAGACCAGTATCGCCAGATGTGCGGTTACGGTTCAATAGAACCCGCTTTGAAGCAAATTGTAGATAAAATTATTGAAGCATTAAAATAGAAAGTGATTATGGCAAATATAAAAGACAAAATGACTCAAGATATCTTCGACAAAATAATTAAAGAAATCCTCGACAATATGGTAGAGGTTATAGTTGATGAAAAATGTTTGGCATACACGGAAACAAAAAAAAATGTTCCCAAAGAAAATTTCAAGTTTCCTAAAAGTAAGAAATTTTTCATCAGCCGTTATGCTGTTACGCAAGAGCAGTGGGAGGCTGTAATGAACAAAGAAAATCCTTCTGAATTTAAGGGTGAAAACTTGCCGGTAGAATGTGTCAGTTGGACGGATGCGCAGGAATTTATAAAGAAGTTGAATGACAAACCAGAGAGAACAAACAAACCAGACAAAGAATACCGCCTGCCTACCGAAGCAGAATGGGAATATGCGGCGCGGGGCGGTAAAAAAAGCAATAATTACGAATATGCAGGAACAAGCGACAACAATAAAAAAGTGGCATGGCATTACGAAAACAGTGGTGACAGGGAATTGGAAGATAACAAAAGGGATGCAAAAAATTTAGATGCGAATAAGAATAAAACTCACGACGTAGGTTTGAAACTGCCCAACGAATTAGGACTTTATGATATGAGCGGCAACGTTTGGGAATGGTGTGAAGATTGGTATGATAAAGACCACGCTTACCGCGTTTTGCGCGGCGGTAGTTGGTGCAGCAGCGCGGAGCGTTGCCGTGTGTCGTACCGCTACTACTTCCGTTCGCCCGACCCCCGCATCACCTTTATCGGTTTCCGCCTCGTTCTTCCCCAGTTATAACAGCAGAAAATCCATTCTTTTCTTTTAATCAAAAAAAGAAAGGAGGCAGACAAGTTTTGCAATGAGCGCAGCGGCGAAGCGTAACGGAGTGGAGCGAAGCAAGCAAGCGAATATGCAAAACGCGCAAAAAAAAAATTTATTTTTAAATCGTTATCGTACATACTACCTAATTGTCCTGAACGGACGGATTTTCATAACCGCAGGTAAGGCGAAGCCGCAGCCTGCGGACAAAAACGGACAAGCGCAACTGCCTGAAAGGCAGGACAAAAAGGATGATATAGAAGGTAAAGTACTGCCTTTCAGGCAGTTGAATGTGCGCATTATCTACCACAGGTCAACGACCTGCGGTTATGAAAATAAAGCCCATTCGGGCTAATTGAATTGTCGGATCAACCGAAACCATAATACAACTTTGGGTGTGAAGCAAATTTGCCCGGCAACTCAATTGACTATTTCACTTCCCCTAATCCTAAACACAGGGTTTTACTTATGTTTTTAGTTTTTCTAACTGTTCTGCGCTTAGCCCGGTCAATTCGGCAATCTCTTCTAAAGACATTCTTTTTTGAAAACATTTTCGGGCTATTTCGACACTTTTTTGATTGCCCCCATCTCTAAATGATTTTTCAGAGGCTTCTTCCCTTGCATAATCAACCGCGTCTCGAACGTCTTGATACTCCAATATACTTTTGTTATATGCTTCCATATCTGCTTCTGTTAATTTTTTGATTTCCGCTGCTTTAAATAATTTCTCGAATATTCTTCCCTGTACTTCCGCCGGTCGTGCGTTCAACCTTGACAGACACTAAAAACTAAAAATAAGCGACGAAATGTATATCCAAGTCCCGCACAGGGTGAACAAACCATCATTCCCAATCATCTGTACGAAACGGAGATGCGGGCAATCCTTCTTTATTGTACAGATTACAAATCGGGTTGTTGGAAAATGCGTAACGAACGGCTACCGGATTTTGTACGTTTGCATTTGACACAATGACTTTGTTTCCATCAATAACCGCATCCGCCCAAATAAATTCACAGTTGGGTCCCGCAATGGCAAAACCGGTCAACCTGGTCGGCGATGCTTGGGCTTGTTCTCCAGCAGGAATATAGGGTGAAGTTCCCAAGACCAGTCCGCTTCCCTTGTTTTTGAATGTCAAAATGATTCTATTGCCGTCGATTGTCATATTATCATACATTGGACTTGAGCCGTTAATTTTCTCGCCATAGATTGTTTGTCGTGTCACCAGCGCCAAACGATGCCCGACATCGTATTTGTCAATCGGATGCATATCGAACGGATCGCCTACGTCAATCGTAACCGCCATTGCCGTATTGGGTAAAGCAAGTGTTTTCGTCTGTGCATCACGCACCCAACGCCATTTCTCACCCTCAGCATTCGGGTCATTATCAACAGGACCATAGTTAGGCAGTTGCACAAAGACGAACGGGAAGTCGCCAATGCCCCATTTTTTTCTCCAATCGGAAATCATAGTAGGGAATAGCGTAGCATATTCTTTGGCTGATCCTCCGGAATTAAATTCTCCCTGGTACCAAATAACCCCTTTTATAGCAAACGGAATTAAAGGAGAAATCATGGCATTAAACAGATTGGTCGGGCCATTGTTTCCTCCATCCGGTTTTTTAGGCTCTTCCGGACGCGGAGCAGTTTCGTTCCATCCTTTTACGGCAATGTCCCATGCCGCTTTTTTCTCTTTGTAATCGACTGAAATAATAGGATTGTCTTTCACGTTTTTTTCGTAAAAAGCAATATATCTTGATAATACAGGCTCGCTGTCCAAGCCGGAAAGACTTGTCCATGCTTCTGCGCGAGTGCCTCCCCACGCGCTTTGAATGACGCCTATTGCTTGTCCTGTGGCTTTGCGAATGTCACGGGCAAAATAGTATGCCGTACTCGAAAACCCTTGCCCGTTGATTTTGTTCAAGGCTTCGGGAGTACACAAAACCCACCGGGCAGCCCATTCGGGATTTTGCACATCGTCGGGAATCCGAATATCGGAAAGCGGTTGAAGCGATGTGTTTTTGGGTACAAAGAACAAACGAAGCAAGGGGTCGTCGGACTTGTCGACATCGTCGGTATAGGCTTTATTCTTAATGCCCCATTCCATATTGGATTGTCCGGATGCTACCCAAACATCGCCGACCAAAACATCTTGAAACAGCAAGGTGTTATTGCCTTTTATTGTAAGCGTTTCTCCTTTCGATTTCGGTTTCAGCGGTTTGAAATTCATTTCCCAGGAGCCATCAGCTGAGGCAGTCGTTTTCCTTGTGTTTCCGGCAAAAATCACGGATACTTTTTCGCCGGGGTCTGCCCAACCCCGGATTGTCAATTTTGTATTTTGTTGTAAAACCATGTGGTCGCCAAACAGTAAAGGCATCCGCACATCCGCTGCAATCATCACAGCATTTAATAAGCCGATTGCGAGTAATAAAATAAGTTTTTTCATTGCCATAATTTTGCTGCTGATAAAAGTGTAATATCGGGCGAACGTCCCCAATTTTCATTTGCTTTTGCGCCCATTACCAGTTCCAATTTTCCACCGTCAATAATGTCTTCATGGCTAAACCAGGCTTGATTCAATTCCTTGCCGTTCAGTTTTGCCGATTGGATGTATTTGTTTTCGGTAGAATTATTCAGCGCTTCTATTTCAAAGAATTTACCATTGCCCAAATCCAACTTCACATAATCAAAAAGCGGACTTCCGATGCTGTAAGTCGGAGAACCCGGAGTGACGGGATAAAAACCCATTGCAGAAAAGACGACGAAAGCCGACATTCCACCACCGTCTTCGTCACCGGGAATACCCATCAAATCGTTTCTAAACCACTGATTCAAAAGATTTCTGATGCGCTTCTGGGTTTTCCACGGTTGACCGGCGTAATTGTATAAATAAGGTATATGCAAACTGGGTTCATTGGCCATGGAAAATTGCCCCACGTTGCCGGTGTGGTCGGGAAGTTGCTCGAAAAAATTATTTTTGCCTTTGCCCAAGGGCTCAACAAATGTAGCATCCAGATTTTTCACAAAATTTTCTGGACCTTGCATTAAATCAATTAAATCCGCAATATTGTGCTGCACATCCCAACGATAAACCCATCCGTTGTTTTCGCCGTAATAATTCCGCGCCCCGACCCCTCCGGAGAAACGATAGTCAAAAGGCTGAATGAATTCGCCATTCTTATCTTTCGGGTGAAAGAACTGTGTTTCAGCATTGAACACATTTCGATAATTATAAGATGCTTTTAGAAAATATTCATGATCGGCTGTTTTATCCAACGATCCGGCAATTTCCGATAAACACCAAGTATCATAACTATTACCCAATATCAATGAAATCGCCTGCCTTTTTTCAAAGTCATGCGTTGCTTGGCAGGTTTCTTGTTCGCCTTCCTTTAAGGCCGGGAAATATCCTTTTTCCCAATAGAAACGATCCAGATCGGTGAGCGGTATTTTCGTCCACGGGAGCAGCGATTTTTCCGTTATTGCAGCCTTGCAGGCGATGTAAGCTTTTCCCAGATCAAAACCGGTAAGCCCTTTGCAATAAGCATCCCAGATAACTGCCACGGCATGATTGCCGTTCATCCGGTGACTGTCGCCGGTGACTTCAGGGAAAGTCGGCATCCATCCGTTGGGAGACTGTTCCGCCATCCGGATGTAGGATTCAATCATATTTTTTTCCATTTCAGGTTCGATAAGAACCCGCAAGGGATGCGTAGCCCGGTAGGTATCCCAAATCCAGTCGTCGGTATAAAAAGGTATTCCGTTATCCGCGTGGATTTTCTCGTCGAAAGCGCTGTAATATTTCCCATCTTCGGAAATATTAATCATGCGTTCATACGTCCGGTAGAGAGAAGTGTAAAAAACCGTCTTCTGATTTTCATCCTCACTTTCAACCCGGATTTTTGCCAATACTTTATTCCACTTATCTCGTCCGGCTGCTGCAATCTCATCCACGCTAAAGGTATTCATTTCCCGCTGCAAGTTTTTCTTCGCTTGTTCCGTACTGATAAAAGAGATTCCGTAACGTATATTAACTATATGCGCATTGAAAGTGAGTACAACAGCCGCATTTTCTCCGGTAACAATATTTTGAGCATAATCAATGGATTCATTGGTCAATATACCTTTTTTTACCGGTGTTTGTTCCGTTTCCAGATACAAATAAACTTTTGTTGGTCCTTTATCAATCAGTTGAAAACCGGACAAAGCCTCCGACGCTAATGCAAGCGTTCCGTTTACCGTATTCACAACAATGCTGTTTTCTCCGCTATGATTAAATATTAATTTATAAATCCCTGATTGATGGGAAGGTGCATAATCCACCTCAATTTGTTCCTCGTCCAGATAAACACGATACCTGTACGGCGTTATTTTTTCCAAATCATAAGTATACTGTTTCACGGTTTGTCCGTTTAAGTGGGTGCCGGAGACCGGACTAATATTGAAAGCCGAACTTCCTCTGTGGCTGGTAACTACCACAGGCAGACCTTTTATCCGGTCTGAAGTATAATCTGCCCGTTCCGGATAAACCCTCAACATACTGTTCGGCAAATGAACGGTCGGATAAGTCGGCACCAATAAATGACTGATGTTACCCATGTAAGGATTAACATAATCGACAGGCGATTTCTCTTCTTTTGTTGCAGTTTTGTTGCAACAAGAAAAAAAAGATATACTTATTGCACCAAGTAATACAAATGTAGCTAAATTTTTTTGGATTCTTGTATTATCCATAAGTAAATATTTTTTTAATATACCTTTTTCCCTTTCGTGAGACCATTTTCATTGAAAGAGTCGATTGAGAAAAAATAAGCGGAATCGCGATTGAAAAAACCGGCTTCCAATTTATTGTCGTCCATAATCATGACGGCATTTTTCAACTGATCTTTTTTTACACCCCAGCGGAGAATATAAGCTGTTGCTCCGGGCGCTTTATCCCAAGTGAACGAGAAGCGTCTTCGATCGGCTTTCCTTGTTGCTTGAAAGTTCGCTACTTCTCCGGGCGCTTTCCCTTTTCCGTGCCCAAAGACACGAAATCCGTACAGGGAAAATTCACCCTCCATATTGCGGCTGTTTGTTATACGCAAGTATCTTGTTTTGATGGATTTATCTAATACAATAAGCTCATGCGGCATATCTTTTGTGTTTTCCGTACGGTCGATGATGCGTTTCCACGTCGAAGCATTGTCCGAACATTCCACCTGATATTGGTAATTGAAATAGGATTTATCCGCCCTCAAAGTAAAATCCTGATCTGCAAAATTGATCTGGATGGCATTTACTTCCATTTGTTTTCCCAAATCTACCGACCACCACTCGCCCTTGTTACCTGTTTGAGCAGACCACCAGGTTTCGACTTGCTCGTCATTGGCTTTTTCCACTTCGTAATCGGGGAGAAATGAGGATGCGGTAACCTTTTTGCCATAGGAAAGCAAATTCCATTTCGTTGAAAAATCATTATTTTCAAAATCCACTTTTTTATTGGGAATATAAAAAGGATAATCCGTAAAAACCGTATGGGAATGAAGCGTATTGTCCTGCGACATGTAGGCCGGGAATAAGCCCAGACGGCGTTCGAATAGATGCCGAACGGAAATTTTCATGCTTGCCACATGCCAATAATTTCCATATTTATCCTGAAAAGTATGTCCATGACCTGCTCCACCGATAAAACCTCCGGGTTTGAACGAAAAAGGATTGCTTTCTTCATACATGTAAGGGCCGAGCGGTTTATCCGAGACATATATTCCATCGCCATACACACGCACTTCCGTTCCGGGCGCTGCATATTGCAAATAATATTTGCCCTTGTACTTTATTATACAAGGCCCCTCATTATAACCGTCTTTTCCCAAATTGTTATTCGGGCCTTTTTCTTCCCAACCGTATTCTGAAAAATGATGGTCAATCAATATTTCCGCTTCTCCTATCGCCTTAAAGCCGTCTTTCGGATCTACTTCAACGCCAACAATCGGGTCTTTGTCCGAACAACCCCAATAGATGTACACCCGTCCGTCATCGTCTTTGAAAAAAGCCGGGTCAACATTACCCGCCATTGAAAACTTGAATTTTGAATCAGTCAATTCCCAATTGTCTGTATCGGGGTTTGTATTCTTGAAAATTTTCGGGTCTGTAGAACTCATGAAGAACAGGGCATCATCCATTACAAGAATGGTCGGCGCATAATGTTCTATGGTCGAAATGGTTTTGCAGGGAATATAAGTCCATTCGCTTAAATCGGGCGAACTCCAGTATCCGCCCGATTTGGATGCGAACAAATAATACTTGCCTTTGAAATATTCCAATACAGGATCAGCTGCTTCCCGTCTGTTCTTTCCTTCCGGCTGAAAACGATAATTCAAATTCATGGGGTTCGCCACGATGGAATGTTTGTTCTGTGCCTGCGTGTATGGCGAACAGAACAGGAAAACAAACAACAGCAGTCGTACCGGTATGGTAGAGACGCGATTAACCGCGTCTCTACGGGTAGCCATAATCCGGGTCATTTTTTAAATCGTTCTTTAACCATTTCCAGATACTTTGTTCCGTAACCATTTCCGTATTCCGGATTAGTAGGTTCTAAAGCGGTATCATAATACCACTGATTGAATGAATCAATTATCACAATCCTTGTATTTCCCAGGTTTTTCTTGGCAACATTGCATAATGTTTTAAATGTATCTTCTGATCTCGGAACAATCGGAGTTCTAAAAGTACCATCTGTAGCTCCATCAGCCACATATTTATTAAAGGCAGGAGCAATTGTTGGAATATAGTCAATCCCCCAATTAGACAGGAAGAACTCTTTCGAATACATCCAATTTTGATCTATTAACTGGGGATACCAGTAAGAACGGTCGTATGTTCCCTGGTTATACATATTCTGATGGGTAATAGCATCCACTTTTCCGTTTATGAAGAAATATTCAAATCTTGCCGGTGGAGTCCAGGCTTCCTGCTGTGCGATCAGGAACATATCATCACCACAATAATTTTTCACATAAGCTCTCATATTGTCGTACAATGCTCTACTGTCTTTAGAATACAGCCTGTGTGCATTTTGTAGCATAACGATCGGTTTATTATTAATTCTGTAATAGTTCGGATCTGCAAAATAATCGGAAACCTTTTTGAAAAAATCATTGAAACGTTCTATCCGGGTTATCTCTACACCTTCTTTGGTGATAATAGCAGCATCTTCTATTAATGCAGAATTAGTCAGATTATCATTCATTCTATCCAGATTGACAGCTAAAACATATTTCAACGATTTCAAATTTACCACTGCTTGGGTCGTTGTTGTCTTCGGCAAGCCATCTGTTCCCGTGCGTCCTGTAACAAAATTAACAAATGTAGTATCTGATTGATTTACGTTGCTCGGATAAAGCCGCTGTGCGTCTTCTTGCCATCCGGGAAAAATAAGGAAATCAATTCCTCCTTTTTCTATACACCAATCAACATGTTGCTGAACTACCTCAACGCTTCTTTCGGAATTAATATCTATTATATAGTTTTCCAATACCGGTTTAAGCCAGGGACCTACTTTTCCTGTTGACGGATTGGGTTCTTCAATCAGGCGTGCGTAGTTGATCGCGGGTAATCCGCCGCCCCCGTTATTATAATAGTAAACACCAACAGGACAGTTTTCCGTAAGCGGAATATCCTCTATTGTGTAGTTCAAAAAATGATCATCAATACTGAGACCCTCATCGGGTGAGCAAGCTGTAATCATTAAAATACAGACAAAAAGCGCTGCAATTTTATTATATAGTTTCATATTTTTGAGAATTTAAATATTTATACTTTAATTAGGCGTGTATGTGCTTATTATTGTATTCACACGGTAACCTGCATAGCGGGCAAGCGAAGGCACGGAGACAATGGTCGGGTAATCTTTAGAAGCATTGATTACAAATTCTTCCTCCGTTTTCCCATACCATTTTTGTAGAAATTGTGCATTAAAGACAACTACTCCTGAATTCCAATCGTTTATGTTCTGCGGATTGGGCTTAGCGATACGTAATAGCGTGAAGAAGTTATCTCCCCATCTGGCTGGATTTGGGCTTGGCGATGTTGCTTGCATTTCTTCAATGGCAGCATAATAACCGACAGGATTATATGTTATTTCATCCCGGGGATAAAGTAGCCGTTCGGGAATAAAGTCGCCAATACCCGTACTTCCCAGATTCAAAACATCTTCGTTGTAAAAAAACGGGGGGAAATTTAAAACCCGGGTTCTTCTTTCTAAAGTCCATCCTGCAAATCCATTAAAAAAGTCGGCAATATACCGTTGTTTATATATTTGTTCCAGATGATTTTCAGCCCCACCTTCGCCGTTGATATTTGCGGTATAGAATCCTCTGTATTCCATTCTGCCTTTTCCATTTGTATTCCATTTAATACCCGCTGTTTTCATGTAATTATCGGCAAGGCCAGAAATATTATATTCGGCAAATGAAGCTCTGATACCGTCTTCGTAATATTGCTGCGCACTTCCGGTAATTAAATCGGGATATTTAACAGCTACCTCTGCTTTCATAAAGCAAGCATCAGCCCAACCGAGAATAACACTTGCCGCATCAATCTTTATAAAATCTCTTTGGATAAACATCCAGGCATCCTCACTGACAGAGGTATAAGGGTCCTTGTATTGTTGGTTGCCATCCGGAGAATTCGGATCAATGCCTACCATCCATCCTTTGGGAACTGTTCTTACTTCTCTTGCAGGCAAGAAGGGAACTAAATATCTAACATCAATAGAATCTCTCATTGATTTATCGTATGGATTTATGCGGGTTATCGTATCATTCAGAACCTGGAACCGGTTAGCGCTGGAAAGACGAGTGCCGAAAGCATCCATACGAGGATCTTCATACGATTTCAGATACAGAAAGAAATATTGATTTATCCGAGGGTAAGCGCTTGTATTCCTGTCGGATCCATCTTCGTATCTCCGGAGGAAAGACCGGTAATAGTAAGAAGCATCCTGATTAAGGTCGGTACCCCATTTCATTTTTACAATATCATTCACCGATGAAATAAACCAGTCGTTGTGTGACAAACTTTTCTTTATATGTTCTTTAGCAAGATTTTCATCCATATTTTGCACCCGCAAGGCAATATCCAAATAAAGTGTATTGGCAAATTTTCTCCATCTAACAATATCACTGCTATTGTCAGCGCTTCTGAACAGAGGATCAAATTCTAATTTGTCTCCGTTAAGATCAAAGTCACTGACTGCTTTTTCCAAAAGATTAAGTATCTGCACATACATATCATATTCAGAATCATACATATACACATTATCCAGCTGCTCGGTAGCTGCTTCCGACATGGGGACTCCACCGAATGAAGCAACTAAAAGTGAATAGACGTACGCTTTCCACGTCATAATCATACATCCGGCATTTTTATTATCCGGATCATCAACAAAAATACCGGCTAATTTTTCCAATTCTTTCACGATCCTCATATAAATATCCCGGTAAATACCACTCATATCTTCCGTGTCTTTAGGAGAGGGCCACAAACAAACGTAACGTGCATGCCAGGAATAGAATTTATGATTCAATTCGGCCGTATAATTTAAAGTATTGTGAATGACTCCGGGGAAAACGTGTTGAGGGGATACCTGATATATTTTATTTGGATTCATATTTATTTCGTCAAAATCGTCAACACACGAATTTACAATACCGAAACCACAGATAAACAATATTATATAAACTATTTTTTTCATGATTTATTAATTTAAAAGGTGACATGTAAATCAAAACCTAAAGATCGGGTAGGCAAATTGAAGCCACTTTCAATTCCTTGTCCATTACCCATGGAGGTAGTGGCTTCCGGATCCAATCCTTGGGGTGTTTTTTGGTGTAAGATAGCTAGATTACGGCCGACTGCCGATAATCTTACCGACTGGAAAAAAGAGAGATAACGCATTAATTGGGGTGAAAAATTATATCCGACAGAAACCTCTTTTAATTTTATAAATGAAGCGTCATAAGTAAACAAGTGTGCATTTCTTCCGTTACACCAATAATCCATAGGGCTAATGTTTACATAGCTCGCTCTTCCGGCCAGATAATATACACTGGGATCGTAATAAGCATTGAGGATTCTGATTCCGGAAAGCCTTCCATTGTCATAATACTGCACTGCATTTTCCTGCAAATTTGCATTTGCGTTTACAGTGAAATTCGGTTCCAGTATCCCTTTTCGTTCATTGTCATTTTCACCCAATACCCAAGTACTGAACAAATGTTCATCCCTGCCTTGCAAAGAAGCCAAACTTTGTCCGTCTGCAGAAGATTGAGAAGCCGACTTTGACCACAGCACCCCTCCTTTTTTGAAATCAAATAAGCAGGCAAATTCCAGCCTTCCTACTCTGAATGCATTTCGCCACCCTCCTATCCAATCGGGAGATACATCGCCCAGGAACACGCCTTGTTCTTCAATTGTTCGTCCATTTGAATCAACCAACACGTTCCCGTTTTCATCCCGTTTCCAATCGAGGCCATAAAGTGTTCCGAAAGAACGACCTACCACAGCTCTGACTTCCACGTTATCTGAGTGGATGACCATCGACTCCATATCATTCACAAGAGAAACAACTTTTGACCGGTTATTAGCCCAGTTAAGCGTACTGTTCCATTCAAATCTTTCCGTACGGATCGGAACGAAATTCAAACTTATTTCCGTACCCCAATTTTTGATTTCTCCTGAGTTATACATAGCTCTATCATAGCCACTTGAAGCAGATATTTTGGATTCTATTATCTGATTTGTCGTTTTCTTTGTATAATAGGTAATATCAAGACCGATACGATTATCCCAAAATCTTAAATCTGCTCCAAACTCATTAGAAAGCGTTTTCTCCGGTTTCAAATCCGGATTTTTTCTAACATCGTCCGCCCGGTACCACGGCATATCTCCCAAGTAAAGATTTCCATAATTATATCCATCCAACAATCGGTCGAAGCCGGTATCATTTCCCACAGTCGCCGTAGATGCTCTAAACTTGGCAAAAGAAAGAATTTGCTTAGGTATTTTTATCACTTCAGTCAAAATAAAGCTAAGACCGGCTGATGAATAAAAATACGATCGACTGTTTGCCGGCAAAGCTGAAGACCAGTCATTTCTCCCTGTAAGTTCCAAGTATAAAAAATCGTTATAACCAAGGCTGGCAGTTCCAAATACGGCTTGTTTTTCTTTATTGTCATATTCTTCCCATGCAACAGCTGTTCCACCGTTATTAGATAGCGTTTTATCGTCCGGCTGCAAAAGAGTATATACGGCGGCGCGTTCTTTTTTACGCAAAGAATGTTGTTGCCAAACCCCCAGACCGGAAGACAAGCTAAATCGTTTCCAGCGTTTTTCATACATAAGCATGCCTTCATAAGTATCGGATCTGGCAATCTCCGAGAAATTCTGAAATTCTCCATCAACGTCAAATGGGGTATGTTTATTAATGAAATTCCAACCTTGACCAATATTCATATCTATTGCCGCTCTCAAACGTAAACGAAACCCTTTAGTCAGATTAAAATTCATTGTTGCATCAGCCAACAGGTTGTGTTTTTCATCTCCATTCGACAGTTCGTTCAATAACCAATAAGGATTATTAAAGCCTCCCGGAAAAATGAGAGCCGTTTTATCCGGATTTTTCCAAGGAGTCATTTCCGCCGCATTAATATCCCGAGGCATCCAAGCGATTGAATAAAGAGGATTTCTATCGGAAGATCCTCTATAACCTCGATTTGTAGCCTGCTCGTTATTATATCGGGCATTGACGTCAATAGAAAAAAAATCCGTCACTTTGGTTGTTGTCGTAAGATTCAGTGAATTATTGTTCAAGATATTGAAATTATCCAATATATCATCTGTTTTGCGATTCGAATAAGATAAACGAATGGTTAATAAATCGGTTACTTTATCTATCGATACATTGTTTGCCCAGGTATGTCCGTCCTTATACATTTCCGTTACATTATTTGGATGGGGAGAAAAGGTTTTTAATTCCCCATTGCGTCCCTGTACGATAAAACCAAGCATGGGAGCGCCGTAACTTCTTTGATTATAGGATTTGCTGGTAAGGCGTACAATACCCCAGGGCAGAGAAGAATCATAAGGGATATTGTCTGAATTATAGTAATTATATCCATCATTCAGGCGAGAGCCGGCACCTACGCCATAAATATTTTGATAAATAGGATATTGCATCAAAGAGTGAAATTGTAAATTAGATGAATAGGTAATACCCTTTCCATTTTTCCTTTTTGCTTTCTTAGTTGTAATCAGAACAACGCCATTAGCAGCGTCCGAGCCATACAAAGCAGCAGCATTAGCGCCTTTCAGTATCACCAAATTTTCAATATCATCCGGATTAATATTATTGGCAGGGTTTCCGTAGTCCAGGTTATTGGAATGATCTCCCATCGGGTTCATAATGGGTATACCGTCAATAACATACAATGGCTGGTTGTTTCCGGTTATCGAATTATTTCCGCGAATAACCACCCGGGTAGAAGATCCCGGACTTCCATTGGAAATAACCTGAAGACCGGCAGCACGCCCGGCAAGCATATTCAAAAAATTGCCATCACGAGTTTCCGCCATGGAGGTAACATCTATTTCTTGAACCGCCGTTGCAATAGACTTCTCATCTCTTCGCATACCCATAGCATAAACAATGGTTTCTTTCAGGGCTATAACGTCTTCTTCCATTGTAATATCCAAAACCGATTTATCATCCGGCACTGCAATCATTTTTGTTTTAAATCCCACAAATGATACTCTGAGTACCGCTTTATTCGACACCTCCAGCGAATATTTACCGTCAATATTTGTTACTGCTCCTTGCGGACTTCCTACGATAGCAATCGTCACTCCCGGCAAGGCTTTTCCTAAATTATCAAACACGATTCCTGATATATTTCGATTCTGAGCGTATATATCTGATACCGAAAGAAAGAATAAGATAAAAATAAACAGGAAGAATCTTATCCCCGTAATTTGTTTTCTTTTTTGATTTTTATTTTTCATGGGTATTTAATTAGTTAATAAATTTAACAGCTTTACTCTTTTCTCCTAATTGCACGCTCACAATATAAATTCCCCTCGGTAATGCGGGTAATTGAATAGATTCTTTATAAATGCCCGGATGAACAAAATAAGCGTACTTTGTCACAAGGCTACCGGAAACGGTAAATACCTGAATATTCAGATTTCCTGTTACTTGGGAATTTCCCTCAAGCGTAAGCGAGTTATCAAAATAATAAACTTTAGTATCCAATGCAGGTAGCATCTGATTTTTAATAGACGTAGTAGTCCAATAATCGTAATTCGGACCTTGTAAAGTCATCAATTCTCTGTCATCAACCTCTACCGATCCTATACAGCAAACACCGTCAATAAAAGGTCTTTTCCATCCCAATTGATCCACATCAATACCTACATCTTGTAAATATTTGCTATTCCCATATTTAACACCGGTAGAATAGAATTGTAATTCATCTTCAAAGTAGCTTAAAGGGATGCAGCGGAAGTATTCAATAAAAAAGTCAGGAGAAAATGCAAAATTAGCTTTTGAGGTATATTCATTTCCTAAATCGTAATTTATCTCATTGTTATTGATGTAGTTGGCAAAATGGTTTCCTCCGCGTGTAGCGCCAATAAACGATCTGTCAATAATCAGATTTTGAGCAGTAGGAATGTATCCGTCTTTTACAGAAAGATCGCTTCTGCTTGTATTATTACAAGCATTATACTCAAGGATTGTGTTATATATCCTTTTGATCATATCGGCGCCTCCCTGAAAGCAAATACCGGCTCCATTATCATCACCTCCCAAGGTTTTATTTTCCGAAAAAGTGCAATTAATTATATTTAACTCGCTACCTTCTACTCCGTTGCGGGTATCTAACGCTCCTCCTTCATTGTTCGATTGATTCCGATAAAAGGTAGTATTGATAAAATAGGCTTTCACCTTTGTTTCAGGAGTTCTGCTCTCAAAGAAAACAGCCCCTCCTTTTCCTTTCGAAATATTTGTATTAAAAAAGCACGCTTCAAATAGCAATCTATTATTTTTAGGGTCGCCGCCATCTTCATACATCACAACACCACCGTCTCCCTTGGTTTGATAATTTTGAAATAACGTTCTCTTAACATATAAATCAACCCCTCTTTTATTATCCGACCTGATAAAAAAAGCGCCACCCCTGGAACCGCCAAGATTGTCACCTGTTAAATTAGTGCCTAACATATAGCATTGTAAAAATTCATAAGTTCCGGTAAGAATAAAAAAGTCACCACCATTTTCACGACTTCCATTATTTTGAAAGGTACATTCGGAAAATACCGTTTTATCGTTGATTTGCATATCAAAGTAAAAGGCTCCTCCATCTGATTTATTCACATTCCGGTTATTCTCAAAAACACAATTATGAAAATCAGGAGCGCTTGAACGAATAAGAAATCCTGCACCATGATCGTCATTGGGATCGCTACAACCGTCTTTGAATGTTAAAGACTCAAATTTGATTTTTTTAGAAACATTATCCATCCTGAATAAGCGGGTAGTATCTTCTCCTAAAAAACCGCAGGTAGACCTGTTTGCTCCCCGGATAGTCAGTTCTTTGTCTAACAGCTTAATGCCATTAGTACGCATAGCATTCCACGTATTATATATAACGCCGTCATCATTATACGTGGAAGATCCGTTGATGTTGATATTACCTCCGTCTTTATTTGTGTCATCGGGATTGCTTGGCTCTTTTTTTATGCTAATCCATCCCAAAACATGTATCACATCCAAATCCTCCGCAACAGAAATCGCCCGGGAGAGTGTCTGAAGCGGAGTGGTTGTGGATGCTCCATCATTCGTATCAAGCCCGGTCGGCGATACATAAATATCTTTTGCCGGGGATAGCGCACATACAGATAAAAAGTAGATTAAAGTAGGAATTACTTTAAATAAATTAGAACTTTTCATGATTTTATAAAATTAAGATTAAACATAAGCAACATATAATTATTTAGTATTTAGTACCTTATGGAACAGCCCATTTTAAGTAGTTACAAAATATTTTCTTCGGAACATTGGCGGCTTTCATATCCGACATAAGATTCGGTTCCAGATACAATGAAGAAAACATGATTTTCCCATTGCCATAAGGAATAATACCTACGGATGTAGCAACCAAATGCGATGCTCCGCCTACCAAAGAAACGACGGCTTCTTCTCCCTGCATGTCATACAAGCCGAAATGTTGAGGCCCGTTATATACCACCAATTGCTGGTATTCCCAATTCATGCCCTTGTTTACGGGAAGATCGTCAAAGAAGGGATGTTCCCGGACAAAGAAATTATGACCTACCCATGTTTTTGCGGGATGAAAAACTTTGTTTTCCGGGAAAACATTCAATTCCCGTAATTCGGTTATCCATGATTCGGCATTTTCCAATAGCAATAGTTTTGTCCCATCCGTTTTGACACGCTCTAACAGTGCGGAAAGGTTTAATTCTTGGGGTGACAAGGGTAACTTCCATTGGAATGAAAACAACCAGTCGCCTCCGGCTTGAAAACTTTCTATCTTCACGGGATATAATTTGCCTTTTTCTAAGCTAGCGTTGAACGTCCGGTTTGATTTGGGACTTTCGTTCCAATTGTCTACAACCAATTTATTGTCAAACCATATTCTGACTCCATCATCGAACGTGACTGAGAATGCCGTTTCTCCGGTTTCTTCGGCAACAATATATCCTTCCCACCGAAGGGTATAATTACTGTTGCCCAAAATATCATATCCCGGTATCAGCTTGTTTTTCATATCGAAATCTATCGGAGCCATTGATACCCGTTGGTCAAGTATTTCTGTAAAATCGGCTTTCCCCCTGAAATAATCCAAGTTTAATCCGATGGTTTCTTTATTTTTCGCCCTGGTTGCAGCAGGCGGAATCGTTTTGAACTTAGCCCTGTCGGCGTCTCCGAGTATCACATAATCTAATTTTCCCAATGTGTTCTCATACGGAACTATATCCGCTTTTTTGACGTCTCTTGCAAACCCCAAAAAGTTAGCGCTTCCAACTACAGCGCCTTTCCCGCCTATTTTGTCGGATTGCCAATCTACTGCAAAAATTTCTTCATGCCCATCCGCCAGTTTTGTGTTTTTATTATCTGTCAGTATAGCCGTTATGTAATAATACCCTTTGCCTCCGTTTAACGTTACCGGTACGGCTTCTTTTACCAAATTGCTGAATTTATCTCCATCGGAAATTTTAACATTATCGGAATAGATGGTATTTTCTTTGCCATCCGGCTTTTTCAACCGGACTTCGAGCCGATATTCTCCGGCAGAAATGGCATGTTCATTTAAAACATACAAATCCACAAGGTTAACATCTCCGGTTTCGCCTATCTTGTTCCGTGCTTTTATCGACACCAATAATGGACGCATATACTGACTGATCAGTTCCGGATTCCCTTTTAAGTTCCGGAAAACATCTACGGCGCCGGAAAAATTGTCGAATTTCATGTCTTCATATCCGTTCAGAACGTACAACTCCGTACCGTCGGCGATGCGTACGTTTTCTACTAATCTGCCGTGTTCGTAATACATGATATCTCCCAACGAAGTGATCAATTTCGAAATAGACGGATAATATTTTTTTAAGCCTTTACCATCAATGTAGTTGGTGTACGCTTGATACCAATCCTTATAGTCGGCGCCATCCCAACCGTTACGACCCGTTTCCGCAATGTTTTGTTGAATTAATTCCAATTGAGGAGGTGAGGCTAGGGCGCCCTCTTCTCCCCATACGAATATTTCGTCTTGGCTCAAATCATTGCGACAGAAATCAGTCGGAGAATTATACAAGGCATCTGTATAGACGCCGGGCGAGTTTCCGGCATTGTGAATATCGACATACCCTTTGGTTCGTTGTGTTGAATCATAAGGTATTACATGAAGCTTTTGGGGTTCATCGTTTTGCTTAGCCATAAAACCTGATCCGTAGCTTATGAATCGGGTAGGATCCAGTTTTCGTGCGGCAGCCAGGTCTTTCTTTGTTTGTTCATCCGGTTTCCATCCCGGTTCGTTTACCATATTGAACAGTACCAGAGACGGATGGTTCCGATGATTTTTCACCATACGTAGAAATCGTTGGCTATTCAATTGTACAGCCAAATCGAAGTTTTTAGCAATATGTACGGCGGGATTATCGTCTTTCGTTCTTGAACTGCTGTATCCTCCGGGTTCTTCATAATATAACATTCCCATTTCATCGGCAGCATTCAATACCAAATGATTACCTTGGCAACGGTGAAAATTCAGCATATTTTGTCCGATAGCCTGCGCCGATGCAATGTGCTTCCGCGCCAATTCCGGCGTCGGATACATGCCGTTGGTAGGCCAAAATCCCCAACTGATTGCAGAAAGCAAGAATGTCCTTTTCCCATTGAAATAATAACGGACATCCGAACCGTATCCTTCGATGCTGAGAAACCGGAACCCGAAACGTTGCGAATGCCGATCCAATACATTCCCTTTGGCATCTTTCAATGTTACCGTAAAATGATATAAATTGGCATTTTTTATACCCCATAAATCGGCGTCCGGAACCGAGGCCGCAACATGGATAACAGCGGATTTCCCTTTTGATACCCGAAATGCGCCTGCACTTTTCCTGTATACGGTATTCGGCTTGCTGACGGGAGCGTTATTTTTCCATGCTTCGATAATCTCAATGGAAATGCTTCCGCTTAAATCGCTTTTGCCCTCATTGGTTATTTCTATCTCCGTATCAATAGCGGTCAAAGCAGGTTTGTTTTTTACAAAAATATCGGAAACATATACCGGATTGACGATTTTCAACTCGACTTTGTCTAAAATGCCTCCAAATCCATGCGATAACGGGAAATAGTAATCTCCCCATAAAAGGCCGGAATAATCTCCCCAACTGAAATTTCCGTTAGCATCGGTAATGCGTATTGCCAATTTGTTTGCTTGCCCATATTTTACGGCGTTTGTTATATCTACTTCAAATGGCGTCTGGTGTACAAGTTCATAACCCATCAACTTCTCATTGACATAGATTTCCGCCCTTTGACGGATACCTCCGGTAAATACTAATTTAACCCGTTTGTCTTGAGCTGAATATGGAATATTAAATTCTTTTCCCCACCAACTGACGCCTTGATAGTCGCCGCTGTTTCCCAATCCTTTTTTATTGCCGGACAGCGCATCCCAACAGTATTCTTCTACCGTGCCGGGCACTTCGACTGCTAATGAAAACTGAGCGGAACCGACCATCTTTTCTACTTCATTAACAGGCAAACTATTTGAAAACAAGCTGTTCCAACCACAGGTAGGCGGATTTACCGGAAGTTTGGCTATATCAACAGGCGGAAGGAATAATTCATCATTTTTCCATTCGGCTGCTCTGTCTAACCAAAGTTTCCAACCGGAAGATTCTATTGGAACTGTTCTTTCCTGTGCTTGCAAAAAATTTGTAATGCAAAAACACATCCACATAATAAATGAAATTCTTTTCATGCTCATATTATTTCAGGATTTATAAAAGTAATTTGCAACAAAGGCAAAAAATCTTTTTTATTATCGCATTTGAACAATCCCCGGAAATCGCTTCTGTCTTTTTCGTCGATAGTAAGCGTCAAATGATTCCAACCTTGTTGCAAGGGCAGTTCCTTGTATTCGGTTTCTTTTCTTGCTTTGTTGAATTTTTCTACAAGTTTTCCGTTCACACGCAGTTGACTTTCTTTTGCATCTATCTGTAAATTCAATTTCGGCATATCCGGTTCTATCAATAAATCGTCCAAAGGGCGGGGGCTGAATACCCAGCAATCAACCTGCAATGCACCTTCGGCATTTTTCTGAAAGCGGGTTTTCGTACTGATCGGAAATTGCAACATCGCATCACGAAGGAAGAAGATGTCGGCGCTTGTTACAGTTGTTTTTTCGCAAGGGATTCCGGCATTTTCCAATATACGGGACAGGGTGTTAAAACCTTTTTCGGAATCGGCAAATTCTGTCAAGGCGCTGACATAGGTGTCAGACAGTTTGCCCCTATATTTAATAAACACGGGAAGCGCGTTTTTTTGCTCATTTTCACTACGCAATATTGCTGCTGTTTTGATTTCCTCCGCTTGTTTATTCCATTTCCGCCAATCGGTTTTGCAGGCATTTAAGAGTATTTGCCCTTCGTTCACCGTATTGCCGGACAGACCGTATTGCGCGGCGTCTGTTTTCTGGAGTTCGCAAAAATAGAAATCTGAGTTATTCAGTCCTTTCATCCATGATTTTGCTTCCGGCAGAAAGGAAGAGATAGCTCTCGGTTCGAGTGTCAGAGACAAAGACAATGCTTTATTGTAACTTTCGAGTGTTTGCGGCGTGATTCCCCAGAGCCATACATCGGCTCCTTTGGCAATGTTGCGGGTAAGTAAGCGTTCGTTTTCAGCGCTTAACAGCTCGCTCCCGTCCACAATAAACAAGGTGGTTTGCGGAGATGTCACTTCTCCTTTGGCGAATTTCACACCTTGTCTTCCCAATATACTTTTCAGTTTGGCATCTTCTTTTGCGATGCATACAATACTATTGTACGTTTTTCCCGCTTTTTCTACCTCTGTTTCTTTTTTATCCTTCACTTCCGACCAGGGCGACCAGGCCGGTTTTCCGGGCGCGTAAGCCGCTTTCATGGCATCAAACAGCGGCCACGGCTCGTAAAGCGGAAGACTGTTGTCGTAACCGGGGTTGAAAGTGGAGCTATAGGGACCGATGCGTTCGGGCTGGATGCCGGGAACACCTTCCTTGTACCCGGTAAAAAAGATACCATCCTCCGTTAAAGAAGGCTTGCTTGTTATATCTTTCTTCCCGAATGGTAAGGGTTTGATTGCATACCAGACCATGTTGAACACGGAAACATAAGACGCTCCCATACTGCGCTGATCGGCAATGAGATGATAACATTCGTTTGCCAATCCTTCCATCCGGCCTTGTTGGGACTGGTATGCCCGTTCGCCGTTATATTTCGATACTTGTTCGGGTGTTCCGTAATAGGCCATGCTGTGTTCGCCCACTCCCCAGGGTTTGCCGATAGCCACCCAATGTTTCATGGAGTTGATGTCGCCATAATGACCTACGGTAACGGGTAAGATACCTTCACCGTCATCCTCGCCGTCACTTGATACCCACGGGCGGGTAGGGTCGTTTGTTGTAACTGTTTGCAGCCAGTCTTTCCATGCTTGCTTTTGAAATTCCATCAGTTCGGGTTTGTTAAAAACGTGAAGGATTACCGGCTTATTTTCATTACTGATACTCCAACCGAAAACGGAAGCGTGGTTTCTGTCCCGTAAAACAAATCGCCTGATGTGTTCATTGCTGTTGTCCCAAAATTGCTGATCGTCCATCTTCGGCCCGCCGTCGCTTGCCCAGATAGCTGTTTCGTTCATCACACAGATGCCCAACTCATCGGCTACATCTAAATAAAAGCGCGGATATACCTGGGCATGCGGCCTGACGGCATTGCCGTTCATCTCTTTAATGACAGTAAACCATGCCCATGCATAGCGCCTTGTCAGCTGGGGAACACCCATGAAATGCCAGGAATCGCCTCTCAACTCAAAGGGCTTTCCGTTAAGACATTGTTGTGTTCCCTGAAAACTCCATTCCCGCCAACCGAATCTTTCATATTTGGTGTCGACAAGGGTCTTCTTATCTTTCAATGTCAGGATTATTCCGTAGAGATTCGGATGGTCGGGAGTCCAAAATTCCAAATCCAGCGCTTTGACCGGAATGATGAGCTGTGTTGTGATGACTTGATTGGCTTCCAATGTCAGTTTGTTTTCCGGAATATCCAATGCTTTTCTGCCTAATTCCCAAGCGGGAACAGGCGCTGAATCAATTTCTTTACCGGCTTTGTTCAGCCATTCTTTTACATCTCCTTGCAGGATGAAAACCGCTTTTTCCGAAGTGTTGTTCCTGATGGTGACGTCTAATGCCAAGGTGTTTTTCGAAACCAAGGGTTTAACAAAAATAGTTTCTATATGGATTTGAGGAATGGCATAGAGGTATACATCTTGCCAAATGCCGGATATGTGACTTCCCCACATGGAACCGGCGGGGATGATACGGCGTCCGATGGTTGCGTTGTTTTCGAAAAGTGATTGGCTTCTTACGCCCACTAAAATTTCTATTGCTTGTCCCGGCATGGCCAACTTCGTTATGTCTGCATCAAAAGGTAAGAATATATCGAAATTTTCGGCAACTTTTTGATTGTTTACATATACTTCAGCAAAACCGGCTATTGCTTCGAAATGTAGTTTGATGGTTTTGTCCGTCCAGTCGGCCGGAATTTTTACCGTTTTTTTCATCCATGCCATTTTCACTTCTTCCCAGCTTTTCGGATAGGAAGGGAAATTCCGGTGGTCGGGACCTGCGAGGTTCCTGTTGGCAAAAGAATTAATATTCCAGGGAGAAGGAATCTTGATACGGACTGCATCCCATGCGTTTGCTGTCGGCTGGGGCAATTCGGGCGCAAGGCCTTTACCTTGTTTATAAGCGGCAGGCAAGGGTATGCCCTGAAAATCCCATAAACCATTGATACAAAGTTCTTGCCTGTGTGCTTTTTCATACTTGTTTACAAAGCCTTCACTTGGCGCGAAAATTGCGTTGTATTCCAATCTTCCGTCACTATTTTCCGGAGCGCTGCTCCATGCATTGAATGAAAAGACAAACAATAGCAGGAGCATACTATTTTTCACGGTACATTTATTCATAAAATCGTAAAAATTTGTATTTTTTTGTAAAAGTACAATCGCACAATTAATGAAACGAATAATATTTGACTTAATATTGAAAAAAAATTGAAATAATTTGCTTTTTTACAAAAATAATTTTGCTTTTTTTGTGTGGTTGCGGTTGTGCTGTTTTTTCCGCTATTTATTGCTGATAATCAACATCTTTCTCGCTGATATATACGCTTCCAGAACCCTTGTTAATTATTTAACACTTTTTTTTCTTCGAATCGCTACCATTAATCATTTTATTAATATATTTATTAAGTCTGTTTTCATACCTTTGTACTATTACACATTGTCATAATTAATACATTTATTTTATTTTCATGAAAACAACACATTTACTTTTAGTCATTTTTTCCGTACTGTACACGGGCGTCGTCCATGCACAAAACAAAGCATCCGTATCTGCCATAACGGCATCTACCAATGAACAGAAAGCTTTTTCGGTATCCGACGATAATCCGGCTACAGGGTGGAATGTCGATAAAAACAGTTTGTTGACCGACCAGTTCATCATGCTGACGCTAAATTCTTCAGCCGACATCAATGAAATTCAAATCGCGTCTTCCGACCTTTCAAAAAAAGAAATGGAGAAATTAGCCGACATATACATTACATACGACCCGATGAATCTCGGAGAACCTGTGAAATATGCCGTAAGTGGCGATAAATCATACAGCCTCAAATTTGCGCCTAAATATGGCGCTCATGTAAAAATCGTGTTGAAAGGAAAAGCGCTTACCCATCCTTATGCTATCAACGACATCCGGATTTACAACGTGGAACGGCAACAGGCGTCGGAAGATGCAGATATTCAGAAACCATGGCTTAATACCAGCCTGACGGTAGACGAAAGAGTAGAATTAATTCTTGCCGTAATGAAACCCGAAGAAAAAATGGAACTTATCCGCGAGGGATGGGGTATACCGGGCGTCAAACGGCTGGGGATACCGGCTATCACCAAGGTAGAAGCTATCCACGGATATTCATACGGAAAAGGAGCGACCGTATTTCCACAATCAATAGGATTGGGCGCTACCTGGAACAAAACATTGATGGAAACCGTAGCAACTGCCATTGGAAAAGAAACCGCCGATGCAGGTACATTGCAGGCTTGGTCGCCGGTGTTAGACGTGGCGCAAGACCCAAGGTGGGGACGTTGCGAAGAAACTTACGGTGAAGACCCGGTACTGGTAAGCCTGATGGGCGGCGCATGGATTAAAGGATTTCAATCGGTAGGATTATGGACGACGCCCAAACACTTCGGCATACACGGTGCACCGCTCGGCGGAAGAGATTCACACGATATAGGACTTTCGGAAAGAGAAATGCGCGAAGTACATCTTGTTCCTTTCCGCGATGTAATCAAAAAATATGGTTGCCAATCCATCATGATGTCATACAACGACTTCAAAGGTGTTCCCGTAGCCAAAAGCAAAGAATTACTGAATAATATCTTGCGCGAAGAATGGGGATTCAACGGATTTATCGTAAGCGATTGCGGAGCCATCGGCAACTTAACAGCCAAAAAACATTATACGGCCAAAGACCATATTGAAGCTGCCGAGCAGGCGCTGGCTGCGGGCATTGCAACAAACTGCGGCAATACCTATAATAATGCCGACGTAATAACTGCCGCAAAAGAAGGAAAACTCAACGCTGAAAATTTGGACAATGTATGCCGTACCATGTTGCGTACCATGTTCAGAAATAATCTGTTTGAAAATAATCCATCCAAGTCTTTGGATTGGGACAAAGTATATCCGGGCTGGAACACTCCCGAACACCGGGAACTGGCGCGTAAAGCGGCGCGGGAATCAATCGTATTGCTGGAAAATAAAAATCATATCCTGCCCCTGTCCAAGTCGACCCAAACCATCGCAGTAATCGGACCCGGAGCAGACGACTTGCAAACAGGAGATTATACGCAGAAATTGTTTGAAGACCAGCTGAAATCCGTGCTGTATGGCATAAAAGATGCGGTAGGCAAACAAACAAAAGTAATTTACGAAAAAGGATGTGCCTTTTTCAAAACGGATTCCGTGGATGTGGAAGCCGCACTGAAAGCAGCGAATAAATCGGATGTAGTCATCATGGTGTTGGGCGACTGTTCGACCAGTGAAAGCGGAAAAGATATCGTACACACCTCCGGTGAAAATAACGATTATGCCACGCTCGAATTGCCCGGCTATCAGCAAAAACTACTTGAAGCGGTGTGCGCAACACAAAAACCGGTCATATTGGTGTTACAAGCCGGACGTCCGTTCAATCTTTCTTATGCCGCCGAACATTGCCAAGCCATCCTCGTGAACTGGCTCCCCGGCCAGGAAGGCGGACCGGCAACCGCCGATGTACTATTCGGGAACTACAATCCCTCCGGCCGTTTGCCGATGACGTTTCCCCGTCATGTCGGTCAGGTGCCGTTCTACTACAATTTCAAAACATCCGGAAGGAGATATGAATATGTAGACATCGAATTCAAACCCCTTTACGCTTTTGGCTACGGATTGAGTTATACAAGTTTCGAATATTCAAACCTGAAAACAGAACAACAGGCAGACGGCAATATCCGGATACAAGCTACCGTCAAAAATACGGGAACACGCGCAGGCGATGAAGTGGTTCAGCTTTATATCACTGACATGTATGCCAGTGTAAAGACACGTATCATGGAGTTGAAGAATTTCGAAAAGATTTATCTCGAACCGAACGAATCCAAAACAGTTTCGTTCACATTAACACCCTACGAAATATCCCTACTCAACGACAGCATGGACAGAACGGTAGAACCGGGCGAGTACAAAATCATGGTAGGCGGGAAAAGTCCATCGTATAAACCTAACGACAGAATCAAAGACAGCGTAGGTTTTACGGAAGCTGCCGATGGCGTCAATGGCGCGATCAACTATACTCAATCATACAAGGCGCTATTCGAATTAGCATACAAAGGAATGTCCGACAACCTGATGTATAATAAAAGAAAAATACAGGTAGCCGTAAAAAACACAGGAAATATCACAGACACAGGAAGAATCAACATGTATATCAATGGTGAGAAACAAGACGATACACATCATTTTGAAATTGATCCCGGTCAATCGCAAATCATCACTTTCGACGTGAGCAATACCATTGATATCAATAAGGTCGTTTTTACTACCAAATACAAAAGTCTGGAGAAAATTTTTGATTGAAATAAGGAGGGTGCATTTAGCTCCACTGATTTTCAATTCAAATTGTTGCATTCCCGTCCTTGCGAGGCCCTCTTGGAGGGACGGGGATACACTTTGGCAACCCATTCAATAGACATTCCTTCCTGAAAACATTTTCCGGCTAATCTCCTTGCCAACAGATTAAAAAGACAATTGATGGTGAATTCATTTTTTCAATTAATAATGATCATTCGGCCAAAAATCCGGCCTGTTTTTTGTAGCGCCATATTCCCGGCAATCCGTACAAATAGCAGGCGCCCAACTTCCAGGAGCAAGATAAGGTTCAAATATTGCACCTGTCGGCCGATATTTTAAGCTGTGGTAATAAAGGCTACGATAAGAAAAACCGAGCGCTTGTAAATAATCATTATCGTAGGCATGATCTTCACAATATTGTTCATATTGCCATCTCTGCTCATGCGACCATATTAATGGATTGGGAAAAACTTCCGCACGAACGAACATTCTTTTTAGACTTATATTTTTAAGTGGTTCAACATATCCCAACGCTTTTTTTGAGGGATTTGTAACACATTTGATATTTCCGTCTAATTCCGACGGCTGGGGCGTAAATAATCCGCCCATTTCCTCGTTCTGTTTTTTTACTTGCTGATAATACTCATACGCGCCTTGACTGATGGTTTTTTGAGTTACGGTAACGCAATAGAGAGTCATGAAACGGTCGCCTTCGGGTTCTAAATAGTAGAGCAACTGGTCGATGATCTTGTTTTCATGCAACGATTCCGTTGAACCAAGCACAGAGGCTTCATTTTTTTTCCAGCCATAGAAATAAAGATTCGACGAAGGGATGTAAGTAACTTCATTCGTTTCAGGGTCGTAAAAAGTGGAGGTAGGGTAATACACTGCAATTTCCCAATCCTCGGTATAATTCCATAAAAAGAATTTGGCTCTATCGGTATCGTCATGCGTAGAAAGATAAAAAGAAACTCCCGCAAGCGGTTCGAGCTGTACCCAGTAAAACGTGTCGATCTCAGGGGTGTAAAGCGGTTTGGAAAGTGCGGATTGATAAGTGTCGCCGTCGTATTCTATTTGCAGGCCGTATTCTACATCATCGTCCAAATTTCCCACTTCTATTTGATAAGTTCCTTTTCCTTTATTAATTGCCGGTGCGCTTTTATAGCCGTTGTTGCCAATAATAATTAAATTGGCATTGTTGACGAAACTTTCGTCGGGAACGGTATTTTCATTTAATGAAAAACTTTGTGTGATGTGGAAAGTTGAGGCTGTATCGGCTATGATGCTTCCATCGACAAACAAGACTTTCGTGTCGTCCGAGGGCAGTACGGGATTGTATTCCGATACGCAGGCAGTGGTAAGCAGCGTCAGAATCAATAAACCGAATAATCCTTTTGCGTTCATACATTGCCGGGAAATTAAAAATACTACTAAATGAGGATTCATATAAAATACTGTTACAAAAATAAATCTTAAATTCCATGCTCCGACAGCTTAAATGTCACTTGCGAAAGTTGAATACAAATATTTTTCCCTGAACTGATCGAAAGAATATTTATACTCCGTTCCCAGCAGGTATTTATATTCTGCTACAAACTTCTCGAAGCATTGCCTGGCTTGTCTTTTCTTGCCTAAGTAATACAAAGCATGGCACTTTTTGGCCAAGGCGTCTTCATCAATACTA
Organism: Dysgonamonadaceae bacterium; assembly: GCA_031289145.1. Taxonomy (GTDB): domain Bacteria; phylum Bacteroidota; class Bacteroidia; order Bacteroidales; family Azobacteroidaceae; genus Azobacteroides. The sequence goes on from JAITQA010000029.1 coordinate 28,387, forward strand.
TCATGTAAAAAAATGATATTGGCTATTTTCAATACCAATGCCAGATCCGCTTTTACATCTTCTCTTTCCAATATACGCAGGAGTTTTTCTATGATCAGGTCGGAATATTCCGCTTTATAAACATCCAACCATTCCAACTGCATATTCGGCAACAAAACACCCTTGGAAGCCAGATTGAGCAACTCATTGAGCAATACTTTTCCGGTGGCTTTTTCCTGTTCTATCCGCTTGGCCAAAGACAAGACACGCTTATAATCACAAAAAATTTCATTGCCGAAAGTAACCGACCAATAACTGTTATTATTGGCAATCTCAATATTCCCGATGTTTTTTAGTATGACACGCAATTTACTCACATTGACGTTTCGGTTATTCCGGGCGCTTTCATTGTCTTTATCATACCAGAGAATATCTCTCAATTCGCCGGAAGATACACCCTTGCCATTCTTAATCGTGGCTAACAGACACAATAGAAATATTTGGTTGGTAGTAGGCGTAAAATGACCGGTTATGTCTATGCCGGAATTATCAATTACTTGAAAATTTCCCAGCAGATTAACAGAAGAAGGCCGGATAGCATCAAAAACAGGCGTTTCACTATGAGGATTGTTCTGCGGAACAGATGATGCGATAGCCGACTTTTTATTATATTTCATTTTTCTCCGGATAAAAAACAATAGAAGCAGCACAATAGCCGATAAGGCAAAATACAAATACCCATACTGCTTTTTCTTTGCCGTTTGCAGTACATCACCCTCCGCTAAAGGACGATACTTAATTGTATAAATCCCTATTTTGCTGCTGTCGTTTTTATAGTGTGATGTAACAGCTATCAATTGCGATATTTTAGGACAAAGAAACAAATCACAATATGATTCTATATCATTGAACGTATAAGGAATTGTATCGGCAAGCATTCGCCGAACAGGCTGATCTATCCCAAATTCATATAATTGAATGTTTGTGTTATACAGTTTATTCTGATAAGTCAAGGTATAAAAAACACCATTTTCTTTGTTGATGACCAAAGAATTAGCATTTGTGTAATGTTCTTCAGTATCCGGCAATGACCATAGTTTAGTGATTGTTTTTTGCCTGATATCAATTTTAAAAAGGTCATAGTAATTCTTTGGAAATTCTTCCTGCCTGCCGGATTCATTCCCTAATCCGCCGAAATACAACAAATTCCCATCTCCCATATTCCCCATGCTACCCAGATAACGCGGAGAAAGGAGCGATGGGATTGTTAATTTTTCCCACTTTTCTTGCAGAAAAGAATACAACATCAAATCTCCCTTGTAGCGGTGGTATCCGTAGCCGCCAACAGTAAGCATTGCATTTTCTTCCGGAATAAACTGTTTGCTATGGTGCCAAAAATAGGGGCTGACGATGGTATCTTGGTTATTAGTCCATCTTTTCTCCTGAAAATTAAAACGAGATAATACATTGCTGTCAAAATCGTATGATACCAATTCTGCTCTATTCCGGTCATAGACCAATTGGTTTGCCTCACAATTGTAAGCCAATCCCGACACGGCATCAATCGTATCCATTTCCTCTGTCATCACATCATAGATGAATACACGATTTCCTTTTACAATAAACACCTTTCCATTTTCGTCATCATGCGCAATCTGGGGATAAGCAACCGGAATTGTAAATTCTTCCTTTTTCTGCCATCTTACGTAAGAATCTATTATCCATGTAGGATTTTGTACTTGTGCTCTATCATCCACACAGATATCATAAACTTCCTCTATCCCATGTTTTCCCAATTCCCAGCATCTGATCTCCTTTTGTTTCTCGTTGTACAAATGTATATTGCGGATAGTCATCGGACAAACATCAGTCGTTGAAAAAATGTTGTGATCATTTGCACCGAAAAAAATATCAAAGTTCTTCAAATTTCCCAACCGGCAATCGGCATGCTTCTCATTACCGTTCAAAGATAAAGAGAGGTGGCCTGTTTGCGGATTCAAAGAAAATTCAACCTGCATCCATGTAATCAAATCAGCTTCCCTGAACTCATTGATATGATATTGAAGAACCGCTTTATCTCCCAAGACCAAAGAAAACAGGTATTCATCGGCAATTATATCCGCTACCAGATCAATATTCATCTTGTCATTTGCAATGATGCGAAATACATAACCAAAATTCTGCTGTTCTTTCCGGAAAGCGATTTCGAATGACAAAGAAAAGCCTTTCTTGAGCGAAAAACTCTTTTCCGGATTCAAATTCAGGAACGTACGCTGTCCCTTATCCACTGTAAATGAATGGAAATAAAGCCCCTTCTCATATTCTTCTACCAATCCTGCTCTTAATGAAACGATTGAAGAAAAACAAAGAATGCTGCAAATAATTCTCTGTATGGTGATTTTGTGGCGCAACATGGATACAAATATACACTTTTTTTCAATCACAAAAAAAATTTAATGGTTTGAAGATTGAAAATTTAGTAATCACGCTACGTTTTTAAAAATATTATATTAATTTTGTGCAGGATTAAAAATTGTTGCATGCGAAAATTGTTTTTTTTGGTAGTTTGTAGTCTTTTCCTATTGGTATCTTGCGACAAGCTATTCTTAGATGTAGAAGGAAGCGAAGCTGATTTACAGGGAAAGTGGCAGATGGATGGTGTTGATACGGTCTATTACAATTTCCAGAAGAGCCTGTTTCAGTACCAGATATATAGGCAAAAAGACAAAATGACAAGCATATATGGCTATTATTTTTTGCATGGAGATACAGTTATTGATTTGAAATTGTTTAAAAAAGATATCCCATCATCATTAACTGTCTCAGGTTGGGATGATGCGGATGATGATATGAAGTCCAAATCATTTAGAATAAGTAAATTAACAAATAAAAAATTAATTTTATCGGCTGATGATGAAATGATATCTTTTCGTAAATTTTGATAAAATGCAGAATACCAACAATTTAAAATATAAGGTTATGAAAACGAAAATTTTTTTACTGGGTCTTATTGTAAGTCTCATGTTCTCTTTAGCATCCTGCAAGACAAAGGAGAGCGCCTATAAAGCAGCTTATGAAGCGGCAAAAGAAAAAGAAATGCAAGAAAATACTCCTGTCGAAGTTACGCCGGTTGATAAGACGCCCGATCAAGCCCTTATCCAAAAAGAGAAAGTTGTATTAGTTGATGGTGCAGGCCTCCTGAAATACAGTGTCGTTATCGGCAGTTTTCTCAACAAAACAAATGCCGTATCATTGAAAGAACGGATGGATAAACAAGGTTTTAAATCCTCTCTTGCACAAAATGAAAAAGGCATGTTCCGCGTAATTGCTGCTACATACAGTGAAAAAAGCAGTGCGGCAAGTGAAAGAAACCGGGTAAAAGAAAAGTATTATCCTGAATTTCAGGACGCTTGGCTTTTAGAAAACAATTGATTGTACAAGCGTAAGCGGACTTTCAACGGGAATCCGCTTACGCTTTTACTTCTTCATAATCAGGAATATCTTTCAAAAAGACATATCCATCTCTTTCTTTATTTATCTTGCAACAAAAATGCCGGATGCCGTTACTTACGATCAGCCATGGAACATTCAGACTCATATTGTAACGCGCAATCTGGTCGAAGGTTTCTTGTTTGACTTGCACGGAGGGCGATTTGTATTCCACAATCATCAAGGCTTGTAAAAAGTCATCATAAAGAACAGTATCACAACGCTTTTTTATATTTCCCAAGTCAATGGAAACTTCATTGGCCAAACGACTTGCAGGAAAATGCCGGTGCGTTATCAGGAAATGAATAAAGTGCTGACGTACATATTCTTCCGGTGTAAGTCGAACGTACTGTTTCCGTAAACAATCGAAAACATAGTTTTTCTCACCGTATTTTTTTAGCTTCAAATCTGCCGGTGGAAGATTTAATCCGGTCATATTTTATTGAAATTTTGCCTAATCTTACAAAGTTACGCATTTTTTTTCATTCAACCAACTATAAAAATGAAGTATCGTATGCGTGATGAGAAAAACTTTCGTAAATTCGCATCCGGATATGCATAAACACAGATGAAAATACATGGATTTCGAACTTATTTCAGACTATAAGCCTACGGGTGACCAACCGGAAGCCATTCGGGAGTTGGTGGAAGGCGCTAATCAAGGTTTGCCGTATCAGACACTTTTGGGTGTGACCGGCTCCGGAAAAACTTTCACTGTTGCCAATGTCATCAGAGAACTGAACAGGCCGGCTTTGATTCTGAGCCATAACAAGACGCTGGCCGCTCAGTTGTTCAGCGAATTTAAACATTTTTTCCCGCACAATGCAGTAGAGTATTTTGTTTCTTACTACGATTATTACCAGCCGGAAGCTTATTTGCCCTCTACGAATACTTATATCGAAAAAGACCTGGCTATCAACCAGGAATTAGACCGGCTCCGTTTGTCTGCCACTTCGGCGCTGTTGTCCGGTCGGAAAGATGTCATTATCGTTTCTTCCGTTTCCTGCCTGTACGGTATCGGAAACCCTGCCGATTTCAAGGAAAACGTTATCTCCGTCAAACGCGGACAAACTTTTTCGAGAAATGTTTTTCTTCGGAAATTAGTCGACAGCCTCTATTCGCGGAACCAGATAGAGTTTTCGCGCGGACATTTCCGGGTACAAGGTGATACGGTAGATATATACTTAGCTTATGTGGATTTAGCTCTTCGGGTTCTGTTCTGGGGAGATGAAATTGAAGAAATCTACACCTTTGACCCCTTGACCGGCAATCCGGTGGAAATATTCGAATACTATGATATTTATCCGGCCAATATCTTTGTCACCACACGGGAAAGAACCAATGCGGCAATCACCCAAATCGAATTGGATTTGGGCGAAAGGGTGCAATTCTTTAATGACAACGGACAGATGCAAGAGGCGAAAAGACTTTACGAACGGGTGACTTATGATTTGGAAATGATACGGGAACTCGGCTATTGTTCCGGAATAGAAAATTATTCCCGGTATTTTGACGGCCGGGAGGCCGGAACCCGCCCTTTTTGCCTGATTGATTATTTTCCAAAAGACTTTCTGACCTTTATCGACGAAAGCCATGTGACGGTTCCGCAAGTTCGCGCCATGTACGGAGGCGACCACTCGCGCAAAATAAACCTTGTGGAGTACGGTTTCCGTTTGCCGGCTGCTATCGACAACCGGCCGCTGACTTTCGACGAATTTGAATCGCTTACCCCTCAGAAAATATTTATCAGCGCAACGCCTGCCGATTTCGAACTGCAGATATGCGAAGGCGTGGTGACGGAACAAGTGCTGCGTCCCACCGGCCTGTTAGACCCGGTGATAGAGGTTCGCCCCAGCCTGAATCAAATCGACGACCTGATGGAAGAAATCAACCGGAGAACCGAACAGGGAGAACGCACCTTGGTCACCACCCTTACCAAAAGAATGGCCGAAGAACTGAATGACTATTTTTCCCGAATGGATATAAAAACAGCTTATATCCATTCGGATGTGGAAACCTTGGAACGCATCGAAATCATGGAAAAATTGCGCCAAGGCTATTTCGATGTCTTGATAGGCGTGAACCTTTTGCGGGAAGGTTTGGACCTGCCGGAAGTCTCTTTGGTTGCCATCCTGGATGCAGATAAGGAAGGTTTCCTTCGCTCGCATCGCTCTCTGACACAGACCGCAGGCCGGGCTGCCCGCAACATCAACGGAAGGGTCATTTTCTATGCCGACCAGATAACGGAAAGCATGCAGAAAACCATAGACGAAACCAATCGGAGGCGGGAAAAACAATTGCTTTATAATGCAGAACACAATATTACACCCCAACAAATCGTTAAAAATACACAGTCAATGCTGTTGAGAGGTGATGTGAAAGCCGAGCCGCAAGCCTATATAGAAAAAGAAAACGTCACTATTGCCGCCGAACCGGTGATTCAATACATGACCAAAAAGGATTTGGAAAAGCTGATTGCCAAAACCCGTAAGTCTATGATGGATGCAGCAAAAAAATTAGAATTTCTGGAAGCCGCTCAGTACCGCGACGAACTGATTAAGTTAGAAGAAATGTTGAACAAGTAAAATTAAAATGCGTATGCAGACAGATATCGAAATCGCTCGAGGGATAACCTTGGAGAAAATTAAGAAAATTGCGCAGGGAATCCATATTCCTGTCGATGAAATCATGAACTACGGCAAGTATATAGCCAAAGTGCCGGTCAATTTGATTGATGAAGAAAAAATCAAGGAACACAAGTTGATTTTAGTTACGGCAATTACGCCTACCAGAGCCGGAATAGGTAAAACCACCGTTTCCATAGGATTGGCGCTGGGATTGGAAAAAATAGGAAAAAAAACTATTGTTGCTTTGCGGGAGCCGTCTTTAGGCCCCTGTTTCGGAATGAAAGGCGGCGCTGCCGGAGGCGGTTACGCACAGGTGTTGCCCATGGAAAATATCAATCTGCATTTTACCGGCGATTTCCATGCCGTCACTTCCGCCCACAATATGATAACGGCGCTACTGGACAATTATCTTTACCAGAACCAAGGCGTTTGTGATGTGGGATTGAAAGAAATACTGTGGAAAAGAGTGCTGGACGTCAACGACCGAAGCCTGCGGAAATTAGTTACAGGCTTGGGAACCCATACAAACGGCATCCCTACCGAGACGGGATTCGATATTACACCGGCTTCCGAAATTATGGCTATCCTGTGCCTGTCCAAAGATATAGACGATTTGAAACGTCGAGTGGGAGAAATTGTCTTGGGATTCGACTTCAAAGACCAACCGCTAAAAGTAAAGGATTTGAAAATTGAAGGCGCCATTGCCGTTCTGCTCAAAGACGCTATTCATCCGAACTTGGTACAGACGACTGAAAATACGGCTGCTTTTATTCACGGAGGCCCTTTTGCCAACATCGCACATGGGTGCAATTCTATTGTAGCTACGAAAATGGCCTTGACCTTCGGCGATTATGTCATCACGGAAGCCGGTTTCGGCGCCGATTTGGGTGCGGAAAAGTTCTTTAACATCAAATGCCGCAAAGCCGGTTTGCAACCCAAGTTGACCGTAATCGTAACGACTTCCCAAGGTTTGAAAATGCACGGGGGCGTTGCTTTGGGAAATATCAAAGAACCGAATCCGGAAGGCCTGCAAAAAGGTTTCGCCAATTTGGACAAGCATATCGAAAACATAAAAAGTTTTGGACAAAGTATCATTGTCACTTTCAACAGGTACGCTTTCGATACGGAAGCGGAAATCGCTTTAATAGCGGCGCATTGCCGGGAAATGGGCGTTGGATTTGCTGTGAACAATGCCTTTGCCGAAGGCGGAACCGGCGCCGTCGACCTGGCTGAATTGGTCGTCGAAACGATTGAAAAAAAGCCCTCCGCTCCACTTCGTTTCACTTATGACGCAGCGGATGATATCAAAACCAAGATAGAAAAAATAGCGCTGAATATCTATGGAGCCGACAGTATTCAATTCAGCGACCAGGCAGAAAAAATGCTGAGACATCTGAAACAAATGGCTGTTGAGCATTTCCCGGTTTGTATCGCCAAAACGCAGTTTTCTTTCTCCGCCAATCCCAAAGCTTATGGCGTGGAAAAAGGCTTTAAGTTGAAAATCAATGATATCGTTATCAACAACGGCGCGGAATTTATCGTGGCCATCGCCGGCGAAATCATGCGGATGCCGGGATTGCCCAAATATCCGAATGCCGTGAATATGGATATTGTAAATGGACAAATAGAAGGACTGTCGTGAGTGGAGACTTTACAGCAATGTATTCCGACGAAGAAGATTTGATTCATTCCCTTTTATCGGGGGATGATATGGCATTTTCAATGATTTATAGCAGGTATGCAGAAATACTTTTTGCATACGGATGTGGTTTTGGGTTTGAACGAGAGCTTATAAAAGATGCCATCCAGGACGTTTTTTATAAGTTGTATTTTAACAGAAACCTGTTGAAAGATGTCAAAAACCTGCGATATTATCTTTATCGAATGTTGAAGAATCGATTGCTGGATATAAATCGTTCTGTTGTAGCGTTTGATGATATTCAATCGGACGAATTGACGTTCGATATCAAAGCCGATATTCTGGATAATATGATAGCCGAAGAGGAAAAAAAGGAGATAGAACACAAGATAGAAGCCTTGTTCTGCGTACTGACAAGCAGACAGCGAGAAGCCATTTATTTGCGTTATATCCGGGAAATGGAGTACGAAGAAATAGGAAAATTGCTGGATATGACGGCCCCTGCTGTTCGAAAATTAGTTGCAAGAGCTATCAAACGCCTGAGAGAAATAAATAACAATGGGTATCTGCTCTTCTGCTTGTTTTCGTATTTATTTTATGAAAATTTCCAGTTGAATGGGAACATATAAAAATATTTATCGTCTATGTAAAAGTAGCAGACGTTACACCAAAAAAAGATGAATAGCATATACGAATCATATACAAGCCCGAATTTTCTCAAGGATGAATCATTTTTAAGATGGCGTTTTTTTCCGACCGGAGAAGATTGTTTGTTTTGGGAACGGTTTATGGAGTGTCACCCCGACAAAAGAAAAGAAATTGATGAAGCGATTCGGATATTGAAATCGTTGCAATTGAACAATTATTCCTTTGAGACGAATGAGAGGATGCTTCTTTTCGAGTCGTTACAAAAGCGTATTTCGGAGAAAAAGCGGAATCGCCTGAAACAAATCAGGTATGCGGCTTCCGTAGCGGCAGGATTCGCTTTAATGATTGCTCTTTCCTGTTACCTTTTTTTAAAAACGAATACTCAGGTTGACAATATCGCTTCGGTAAGTCACCAGGCCGATGTACAGAAAAAAAGTGAGAAAGACATTCAATTGATTTTGACTAATAAAGAAGTCATATCTTTTGCCGAAAACGCAGATATTAAAGTTGCACCGGATGGAAATGTGGTTGTGAGTTCCGATAGTAAGATAATAGCGGCAGGAAATGCAGCTGTCTCATCTACATCGTTAAATAAATTGATTGTACCAAAAGGGAAAAGGTCTTCTCTGATTTTACCCGACGGAACCAGGGTGTGGATAAATTCGGGAAGCGTCTTGGAATTTCCCGATTGCTTTTCCGGGAACACAAGAGAGATACGGGTAGAAGGCGAGATTTACATAGAAGTAGCCAAAAACGAAAAACAGCCGTTTTTTGTACATACGCCTTTGTTTTCCGTGAATATTGTAGGTACACGGTTCAATGTATCCGCATACAGGGAGGATTTTACCCAATCGGTGGTTTTGGTAGAAGGGAAAGTTAACGTTAATTTCAAAGAAAAAACGGTTTATTTACTACCGGATGAAAAAATTTCCATCAATGACCGGGAAGTCAGGAAAGAAAAAGTAAATATCTATGATTATATTAGTTGGAAAGACGGCTTGCTTCAATTTCACAGCGAGTCATTGTTTTTGATATTAAACAGAGTATCTCGTTATTACGATGTACATATCGAATGTGATGAAAAAATCAAGCAAATGAAGTGTACGGGGAAGTTAGTGCTTTTCGATGAGATTGAAGAAGTGTTGCAGACAATTTCAAAAACGCTTTCTGTTAGATATAAAATAACTGAAAATCAAATAGTTGTATATAAGAAATGATGAAAACGCCCTCATTTAGTAACTTTAAATAATAAATACGATGACAAACTTTATGAAATCTGTTTGGAATAAACAGTACTTGATTGTATCACTAATTAGCTGCATGTCGACGCTTGTTGTTGCACAACAAAAAGCGCCCGTAGATTACGTCAGCATATTGGTCGGCACACAGTCGAAACATGCTTTATCTACCGGAAATACATATCCGGCCGTCGCCTTGCCCTGGGGAATGAATTTTTGGATGCCTCAGACCGGGAAGATGGGCGATGGATGGGCCTATACTTACGATGCCGACAAGATACGCGGTTTCAAACAAACACATCAGCCCAGTCCCTGGATTAACGACTACGGACAATTCGCCCTGATGCCGGTCACGGGAAATCCGGTCTTTGACCAGGACGCGCGTGCCAGCTGGTTTTCACACAAGGCGGAAGTTGCCAAACCGTACTATTACAAGGTATATTTGGCCGACCACGATGTAACGACGGAAATAACGCCGACCGACCGCGCAGTGCTGTTTCGGTTCACGTTTCCTGAAAACGATCGATCGTTCGTTGTGATAGATGCTTTTGATAAAGGGTCTTACGTGAAAGTAATTCCGGAAGAGAATAAAATAATCGGCTATACGACTAAAAACAGCGGCGGTGTTCCTTCTAATTTTAAAAATTATTTTGTAATCGTTTTCGATAAGGCTTTTACTTACAAAGCTACGGTTGATAGCGGGATTATTACGGAAAATAAATTGGCATCCGAGTCAATACATTCCGGGGCTATTATCGGTTTTGCAACGAAAAGAGGAGAAATAGTACATGCGCAAGTGGCCTCGTCCTTTATCAGCCCCGAACAGGCCGAACTGAACCTGAAAGAACTGGGTAATTCCGGTTTTGAGGCGTTGAAAGAATCCGGCAGGAAAAGATGGAATGAAGTATTAAGCCGGGTAGCAGTTGAAGATGGTGATATTGATAATTTGCGGACATTTTATTCTTGTTTATACCGTTCCGTACTATTTCCGAGGAGTTTTTTCGAATACGATGCGGACGGCAATGTAATGCATTACAGTCCGTATAACGGGCAAGTGTTGCCGGGGTATATGTTTACCGATACCGGTTTCTGGGACACTTTTCGCTGTTTGTTTCCGCTGTTGAATTTACTGTATCCTTCGATGAATGTGAAAATACAGGAGGGACTGGTCAATACCTGTAAAGAAAGCGGATTCCTGCCTGAATGGGCCAGTCCGGGACACCGGGATTGTATGATAGGCAATAATTCGGCTTCGATTGTAGCAGATGCCTATTTGAAAGGCCTGCGCGGCTATGATATAGAAACCTTGTATGAGGCGGTAATTCACGGAACCGAAAACGTGCATCCGAAAATCAAATCTACCGGAAGGCTGGGGCATGAATACTACAACCGGCTGGGCTATGTGCCTTACAACGTGGGTATACAGGAAAGCGCCGCCCGCACGCTGGAATATGCCTACGACGATTGGGCAATCTACCGGTTGGCAAAAGCCTTGAATCGCCCGGAAGAAGAAATTGCCGTTTTTGCAAAACGGGCGCTGAATTATAAAAATGTATTCGATGCGGAAACCAAGTTAATGCGCGGTAAAAATGAAGACGGTAATTTCCAGTCGCCTTTTAATCCCTTGAAATGGGGTGACGCCTTTACCGAAGGCAATAGCTGGCATTATACCTGGTCGGTTTTTCATGACCCGCAAGGTTTGGTGAATCTGATGGGAGGAAAAGAAATTTTTAACCGGATGATGGATTCCGTTTTCAATCTCCCTCCCTTGTTCGACGAAAGTTATTACGGGTCCGTGATTCACGAAATACGCGAAATGCAGATTATGAACATGGGCAATTACGCACATGGCAATCAACCCGTACAACACATGATTTATCTGTATAATTATTCCGGAGAACCCTGGAAAACACAATATTGGGTGCGCGAGGTGATGGATAAACTTTATAGCGCCGCTCCCGACGGCTATTGCGGAGACGAAGACAACGGACAGACATCCGCCTGGTACGTGTTTTCCGCTATGGGATTCTATCCGGTGTGTCCGGGTACGGATGAATATGTGCTCGGTTCGCCATTGTTCGAAAAAGTAAGTTTAAATCTGGAAAATGGGAAAAAAGTAGTCATCAATGCCCTTAATAATCATAAAAATAACCGGTATGTCTCGTCAATTACCGTAAACGGCCGGGCATACGGCAAGAATTATATAACCCATAATCAACTGATAAAAGGTGCGGTTATTAACTGTCGGATGGGGCCTGTCGCCAACAAACAAAAAGGAATTGCAAGCAAAGATTTTCCGTATTCATTTTCCAATGAATTGCTGGGCGGGAAATAATAAAATTTTATTTAAATAATGGGAACATATTTTTTTCTTAAGCGTCTTTAAAATAAAACAATCGTTTGTATAATTTTAAAAAATAGCAGCCTATGGAATAATAAACATTCTTTAAACAAAAAGCCGGATAATACCGCCATATTATCCGACACCGTTCATTTTACAGTAAACAATCTAATTCGTAAACTTATAAAATTGATGCAAAAGTATGAAAAAAATTCTTTATCAGAAAAGATTATCTATCAATAATCTCTGTTATATCTTAAAAATCATGAAAATTACAGTTCTTCTATTATTCTTAGGAATTGGAAATGTATTTTCAAAATCCTATTCGCAATCTGCTTTACTCTCTCTCAAAATGGATAAACAACCGATTGAGGAAGTTTTTGATGCCATTGAAAATATGAGTGAATATGTTTTCTTTTTTTCGGATGAAATCAAATCCGATATAAAGAAAAAAGTGAGTGTCAGTGCAAAATCGACCACGTTGGATAAAATTTTGGATGACTTGTTTGAAGAAACCGAATTGTCTTACATTATTAAAGACAGGCAGGTGATGATAGCAAGGAAAGAAGGTAGCGCCGGTTTTGCAGCATTACAACAGCAGCCGGAAAAGCCACATTCCCTATCCGGAAAAGTTATGGATGAAAACGGGGAACCCCTGATAGGGGTCAGTATTTCCGTCAAAGGGACTGATACAAGAACAATCACGGATTCAAGGGGAAATTACTACATAGAAACGCCTTCCGATGGGATGATTGATTTTTCGTATATCGGATTTCAGAATTTGTCTGTCTCCGTAAACAAACGCACAACGATTGATATTGTCTTGAAAGAAGATGCTCAGTCTATTGATGAAGTTGTGGTGGTGGGATACGGCACCCTAAAAAAAGAAACTTTGAGTGGCGCCATTTCTACTATTTCGAACAAAGATATACTTACTACAAAATCACCGTCCCTTGCCGTGGCCTTAGCCGGTAAAGTTTCAGGACTTCAAATCCGGCAAAACAATGGCCTTCCCGGTAGCTTCAACACGAATATCAATGTACGCGGCTTGGGCACGCCTTTGTTTGTCATTGACGGTGTCGTCAGGAATGAACCGACCGAATTTCAGAAACTGAATCCGGAAGATATTGAAAGTATCACAGTCCTTAAAGATGCTTCAGCAGCTATCTATGGCATCAATTCGAGCAATGGTGCAATTTTGGTAAAAACAAAATCCGGCTCAAAAGGGCCTTTACGTGCATCTTACAATATGTTGTTCGGAATAACCTCTCCTACGCATCATACCGAAATGATGAATGTGAAACAATATTGGGAAATCAGGAATGAAGATGGCGTAAATTCAGGGGGTGCACCCTACTTTTCTTCTCGCGAAGAATTAGAAAAAGCCCAGGCGCTCCCCTACACGAATTGGTATGACGAGGTATTCAAGCAGTCGGCATTCCAACAGCAACATAACCTGATACTTCAAGGCGGAAACGAAACGGTTTCTACTTATTTCAGCGTCGGCTATAATACCGACAATGGCTTGTTTAGGAGTGGAGACATTGGGTATAATAAATATTCACTCAGAAATGCTACCAAATTCAATGTCAATAAAGACTTAATCGTTGAGCTAAATTTGTATGGATATACCGATTACCGCAAGCAACCGGGAACCTGGGATGACGCTTTCTTTTATTTGAACAAAGCGGTTCACGGACTTATACCTTCAGAGACGGTGTATGCAAATAACAATCCGTTGTACTACAACAGACCAAGGCCTTTAAATGACAATCCGATTCAATTCTCTGAGCGAGATAATTTTGGCTATGGAGAATGGCGAGATAGATTTATTCAGGTTTCTTTGGGAATAACATATAATATTCCATCTGTTGAGGGATTCAAAATTAAGTTACAAGGAGCCTACGATGCGAAAACCTACATAAGAACCCGCGTTCAGAAAAGGATTGTAAATTATATTTATTCTCCTGCAACAGAAACCTATTCTTCATACAATAATTATGATCCGAGCATACAGGAAGAAAATACGAATTTGTCACGGGTAAATTTCCAGGGACATCTTCTGTATGAGAAACAAATTGCCGGAGACCATAATGTAGCTGCGGTTTTGGTTGGTGAAGCCAGGGAAAACAATGACCGTTATCTTAGCGGAAAACGATTTTATGAAGGGGATTTTTTCACGATAGATGTTATAGACAGAGCGCCCAGCACGAATCAACAGACGAGTGGAAATACGAGCCGGTCTACTTACATGTCACTTATTGGTCGTTTGAATTATGATTTTAGAAATAAATATTTGTTTGAATTTGCATTTCGGGAAGATGGTTCTTATCGTTATGCACCGGAAAAACGATGGGGATTTTTCCCTGTAGTTTCTATTGGTTGGCGTATTGCAGAAGAAAATTTTTTTAAAGACAACTTACCTGTAATTTCCAATTTGAAGTTACGGGCATCTCATGGTATTACGGGGCAAGACGCGGGGAGTCCATTTCAACACATAGTCGGTTATTCTAGCTATAACGGATATGTGTTGGATGCATCAGGAAAATACGTAAACGGCTATACGAGCGGCTCTTTATCAAATCAGAATTTGACATGGACTACTTCGGAAACCAGCGATATTGGTATTGATTCTGAATTTTGGAATGGAAAGTTGACTTTTTCAATGGATGTTTATCGCAGAAACAGAAGCGGATTGTTGACTACTCGTTTGCAGGCATTGCCCAATACATTCGGAGCTTCTTTGCCCCAGGAAAACCTGAATAAAGACAGGACGGACGGTTTCGAACTTTTACTTGGACACAAAAATAGGATTAACGCTTTTCAATATGGTGTTTCGGCAAATATGAATGTGGGTCGTACGAAAACAATATTTACAGAGAGCGCGCCATTCAGAAGCAGTATGGACCGGTGGAAAAACGGTTCCGTCGACAGATGGCATGACATTGGTTGGGGCTATCAGGTAGTCGGGCAATACCAAAATTATGAGGAAATCCGTAACGGCGTTATTGAAACCGGCAGTTATGGCAATTCCAGGACGCTTCCGGGAGACTACATACACTTGGATGTAAATGGAGATGGAATTATTAGTGGCGCTGATATGGCTCCCATCTTCTGGAACGGACAGCCTAAATTAAATTTTGGCATTACTTTCTTTGCCGCTTGGAAAGGACTCGATTTCAATATGTTGTGGCAAGGAGCAGGCATGTATTCCTTAAAATACAATGAAATTTTAGGCCAAGTTCTTGCTCTGGATTCTTCCAATTCACCGGCTATCTACTATGACCGTTGGCATTTAGCCGACATATATGATCCGAACAGCGACTGGATTCCGGGAAAATTTCCGGCGACCCGCCGTTTGGATTCAGACAACGGGGCTAATTATCTTGAGAGCGACATTAAGCGCGTAGATGCCAGTTATGCCCGCTTGAAAAACATTGAATTGGGTTATACAATACCCGCCCAGTATTTGAAATTGCTGGGAATCAGCAATTTGAGATGTTATTTCAATGGATTTAACTTGTTGGTAATCTGCAACAGCTATCTAAAAAGCTTTGACCCTGAAATTACGGATGGCAATGGTTTTCAATATCCGCTTTCGAGGTCTTATAACTTTGGTGTAAATCTTACTTTTTAATCATAAAAAAATATGAAAAATATATATATTTCCATAACGTTTTTGTTTGCCCTCGGATGGGGCGCGTGCACCGATTTCCTGGAGGTGGAACCGAAAGACCGCTTAACCGCGAATGCCCTGTTTATGAGTGATGCGGGTATTAATGCCTATATTGCCGGACTATATTACAACTTGCCGATTGAGGATTACAGGTATGACTTTTGTAGTAAATTTAGTGTAACTCGTTGCGATGGAGGTAAAAACAATATGATGTCTACACCTGAAGCCGTTCATAGCGAGTGGGGCGACCATGCCGGAGAGTCCAACCGGTATAATAATTGGACGGACATATACGCATATATCCGTAAATTCAATGAGTTAAAGGACAATATTTCCCTTATGAAACCGAGTGATCCCAATACATTGACGACCTTGAAGGGAGAGTATCATTTTTTTATAGCTTACAGTTATTTTGCGTTGGCAAAACGATATGGAGGCGTACCGATAATTACCAAAGTCCAGGAATTTAACGGCGATTACGATGCAGTTAAAGTACCCCGGAGCAAGGAGGTGGATACATGGAAATTTATTTTGTCCCAATGTGACAGCGCCGCCTTGTTTTTACCCAATTCAACGATACAAGAACGTGCAAATAAATGGACGGCTTACGCCTTAAAATCAAGGGCGATGCTTTACGCCGCTTCCGTCGGCAAGTTTTGGAGTCTGAATGGAGCGGCGCTTACCGGTCCTGCCGTGACACAAGGTTTGGTTGGCGGTTTTACGCCCGACGACATTCAATTTTTTTACCGGGAATGTATCAATGCTTCGGCTGAAGTTATAAAAAGCGGAAAGTTTTCTTTGCATGGCGGGTCTCCTGCTACCTTGGAGGAAGCGGCAAATAATTATGGCCAGGTATTTACGAGGGGTGTAGGTATTTCGGAGGTTATTTTCCTCAGAAGATATTTCTATCCCGGCACCGCACACAATATGGGCAAATGGCACGAACCCAATCAATTGGCGGTTGAATACGGCGGTCGTTGCTGTCCTACCTTGGATATGGTTGAAGCATATCCGAAAATTGATCCGGTTACCCGTTTCGGGACTTATAATGTAAAATTGGAAACCACCGTCAACGGAGAAGAGGATTATACAGTCGGCTATTCATTCAATCGTAACCATAACTACAAAAAGTATGACAATCTAAATGATATTTTTGCCGACAGAGACCCTCGTTTATATGCTTCCGTCATTATTCCAAATTCTTCATGGGGTGGAAAAACCATTGTTATTCAGGGAGGTATTGTTAGACAAGACGGAACTGCCATCTGGCTGGCGAATGACAAATATACATTTAACGGTATAGATTATTTCGGGAAAGGCGATGTGAATGAAGGAAATGTTTCGGGTTGGGTCAGCAATCGCGCCAACGGTAGCCGTACAGGGTTCTTGTTGAAAAAATATTTGACAGGGCAAAACGATCAGGTTTGGGACCAGGTGCTAACGCCTTTTACCGAACTTCGTTATGCCGAGATTTTACTGAATTACGCCGAAGCGGTTGCCGAAAGCGGATTATCAAATGCATCGAGCATCATCACGGCGGAAGAAGCACTGAACAAAATCCGCAGACGTGCCGGATTCTTGGACAATGTGGCATTAACCGCTCAAAGCGTCCGATATGAACGGAAAGTTGAATTTGGTTTGGAATACAATGCGAATTGGGAATATTTTCGTCGCCGGGAATACCACACATTTTTCAATAATACAAACCATCGCAAAGGTTTAGTACCCATGCTTGATTTTACATCCGGTTCCCCGAAGTATATTTTTGTGCGTGCAAACGCAGAACCCGGCAATAGTCCGAAAATTTTTGAAAGCAAGGCATATTATCGTCCTATTCCCGGCATTGAGGGTAACTCACTGATTCAGAATCCTAATTATTAAACATTACGTAAATATGAAACGAATATATCAAATTTATTTTCTTGTTACCATTTTATCCATTTCCCTTGTTTCTTG
Organism: Dysgonamonadaceae bacterium; assembly: GCA_031289145.1. Lineage (GTDB taxonomy): Bacteria > Bacteroidota > Bacteroidia > Bacteroidales > Azobacteroidaceae > Azobacteroides. The sequence goes on from JAITQA010000029.1 coordinate 45,980, forward strand.
TGACTTGGATAATTATGACGGTCCCGATGCATCTATTTACGGTTCGGTGAAAGATGTCAAAGATGGCGTGCTTATTGAGCAGGATATAGAAGCCGGTTCCAAAATCATACACAAAGAACTGGGTTTTGAAAATCCGCAGGAGCAACAAATGGTTTTCAAAGTAAATGGAGAATATCGCAATAACATGATTTTTTCCGGTCGTTACGATATCTATTTCAACGAAAGCAATTTTGTTAAACCGGATACACTGAAAGCTTACGAAATCAAAAAAGGTGAAAATAAACTTGATTTTGTAGTTCTGCCTTATATCCGGGTAACAAATGTTTCCATCACCAAGGTGGGAGACGAAATTGTAGCAACTTTCACCATTACGCCAACCGTTTCCAACAATGTGAAACAAATCGGTTTATTTGGGCATATAGACCGCATCGCCGGCAACCAATATGCGCTTCGGAGGACAACACAGGACATCAATGCCGCATTCAAGGATACGCCTCGAAATTATACATTAAAACTCAAAACAGACGGTTTTACAAAAGGACAGGCGTATTATTTCCGGGTGGGCGGAATAATCGATGTTGCCAACGCAAAATATAATTATGCGCCTTCGGTTAAACTTACCATTTAATACTATAATATCCACATGAACAGACTCATCTTTTTATGGACGGCTTTATCGGTTAGCTTGTCAATCAATGCCCGGGAAGCGCTTATATTGGAAAATAACCTGCTCAAAGCCGAATTTGACGTTAAAAACGGTTCGCTCATTCAACTGGTCAATAAGGCGACCGGTTGGAAAATAGTGGACAGGGCTTCATTAGGGCAGTCGTTTGAGTTGCTTGTGCCTCTCTCGGATACGGATATCCGGTTTAATGTGGTGAAAGGCATTGAGCAAAAGCCCCCCGTTATTGAGAAGCAAACCGGCGGGATTGTTTTTAATTGGAGTGGATTGAGCGCCAAAGATATGAAAGAAGTAGCGGATATAACGTTCAAAGGCATTGTTTGTCTGACAGAAAATGGTCTTGAATACAGCGGAGAAGTTATCAATAACAGCCCTTATCCGGTAGAGTATGTAGCATGGCCTTTTTTAGGCGAGGTTTCAATCCCTGATAAAAATCAGCCCTTTTATCACAGTACCCGGTCCGATGCTAAAGAATTATTTCCTCATTTTTCCAATGAACACGGTTATTGGGGGGTAGATTATCCCACGTCTACCTCCCACCTGCCGGAACATGCGTTTGCATCGGTTCACAATAGAGAGCAAGGTTTTATCGTATACGGTAAAGGCAATTTCCCTACAAACCTTATTATTAATTCTTTCGAATTGATTCCGGGATTTGAATTGAGAAATACAAATCCGTACTCGGATGAAATGGACGGGCAAGCGGTAAGAATTCAGTTTAAATCGAATCAGGTAATTTACAATCAGTCCGGAGAAAAAACGATTCTTAATCCCGTTCATCTAGCTTTATATAAAGGGTCTTTGTACTCCGGTATAACGCTCTTCAAAAAGGCAAAAAGTGTTTCGGTTTTCAATTCACCCGAATGGATTCAAGACCCTTTGACCTGGCAAAATATAAGCATCAACAATGGAAATGAACTTATAAATTATGCGAAAGAAGGGGTGAAATTCGGAGTTGATGTGCTTTTGGTGAGGGGATGGTATCGCGAATCAAACGGAAACTTGCAAGAAGTACCAGGTATGAAAGAGGCCATTGATGAATGTCACAAAACGGGTATACGGGTTGTTCTTGCCACAAATTGGACTGCCGCAAACAAGCGCCTTACAATTTACAAGCAGGAACTTAATCAATACCTGATGCTTGACCCCTTCGGCATTTCGTACAATAATTCATTTCTCTGTCCGCTCTCAAAACGGGTGCAAGAGAAAGTGATTGAGGAATGGTCTGCTTTACAATCACTCCGGTTGGCCGACGGGGTTATTAACGCAGACAATAATCATTCGGATAAATCGTATCTTTGTTTTGCGCACAATCACGACCACAGATACGGAGAACCGACTGTTAACGGGACGATGGATACGGATGTTTCAATGGCGGAAATTATCCGGGGTTATGGAAAAGAGAGCAAGGTCGTATTGGGATTTGGATTTATGGACATGCAAAATCTGATGTATGACGGTTACCAAATTTCATCATCTGCTCCGCAATTTTCGAAACATCGTTGCTTAAATCCGGCTACTCCCATATTGTCGACTGTCGATGTGAGAAATGCCCGCAGAGACATTAATTTTGCCCTGCTAAACAGGTTTAATATTTCGTATGAACTTCAATTTCAGCGTAATCACTTGGAAGATTATCCTCATATCACGGCTTATGGCAGGAACGTAAAGTCTTTTAGAAATCAATACGGCGATTATATTTGGGACGCGGAATGCATAGGTCCGGTGGAAAATTTAGTAGAAGGAAACGACCTTTCCCACGCAATGTATATCAGCAAAAAGAATGGAAAAAAATCGGTAGTTGTTGTCAATACAAGCACGAATCAATCTTCTTTCGTAACACTGAAAACAAACGCACCCCATAATTTTGTATACGCTTCTCCGGAAAATCCCGCGATGCAGCCTTATCACGGAAGTCTTGAAGTTCAGCCTCAATCGGTAATCCTTTTTTTAGAACGATAAAAATAAAGCACAATGAAGAACATATTATTTGCACTGATTTGTTTTGTGTATACACTGAATATCAGGGCGCAAGAAAGCCATGTATTGGAGAATAAAGACTTAAAAGCGAGGGTTCATCTTAATGACGCTGCTTTAATCGGGCTGGAAAGCAAGTCGACGGGATGGAATGTTATCTCCACGGCTACTTATGGGCAGTCATTTGAAATAAATGTCAAACTAAGTGACGGCGCCTTTCATGTTGTTAACGGCAAATCACAAAATAAGCCCGAAATAAAAATCAACAAAGACGAACTCATCTTTGTCTGGGATGGAATAAAAGTCGGATCAAGTGTTGTGGACATTGTTTTTGAAGGCCGGATAAAAATTACAGACAGGGGATTGATATACGATGGCGTCTTAAAAAACAATTCGGACGCGGTCGTTGAACAACTCTCCTGGCCGTTTATCGGCGAGGTATCCATACCGGAAAAAACAGATCAATTGTTGTTTCAGTACATGAATTATACAAAATTTAATACAAACGAATTATACCCCGGCTATTCCGGCAGGGGATGGAGTAATTTACCCGAACATTCGTTTACTTTGATTCATAACAGGAAACAAGGTCTCTACCTGTCCAGTGAAGATGTTAAATTTGAAGAGTATATCCGGTGCGAATATGAGACCTTGCCTACAACAGGATTTTCTTCCATGGCCGGAGAAGCAGGTTCTAAAAAAAATAATGGGGAACGAAATCAAATGAAGATTCAGGTGAAGGTGGCGCGGATGCTTTATCTTCAGCCGAAATTGGAAGTGGTGTTTATGCCGGTTGTGCTCACTCCTTATTCGGGCGATTGGCACAAGGGTGCGGATATCTACAAAAAATGGCGGAAAACGTGGTATGTTGCGCCGCACCGCCCCGAATGGGTAAAAAAAGTAAATGCCTGGCAGCAACTTCAAATTAACAGTTCGGAAAGTAATATTAATTTCAAAATCAAGGATTTGAATCAATATGTCGACGAATGTGTAAAATATGGTGTCGATGCGATTCAACTTACAGGATGGACACGGGGAGGGCAAGACAGAGGTTTGCCTTCGCATGATCTGGACCCGCGCTTGGGAACGGTGGACGAATTTAAAAGGGTAATAGCCGATGCAAATAAAAAAGGCATAAAAATATTGCTGTTTACCAAATTCACTTGGGTTGACATGACCGCCGACCTGTATCCGGATTGGGCTTCGCATGTAGCATGGAATAATCAAGGTGATACTTGTCGGCATCCGGGATATAATTACAATACTTACACCCAATTGTTGGGAATTAACACCCGCAGGTTCGGAATTTTCTGTATGATGGATAAAGACCTTCGCATAAAGCTTCATGCAGCGTTTCAAAAATGTTTGGATTTAGGCGCTCCCGGCATGGTATATGATGAAAATCAACACCACGCAGGTACGATGCTTTGTTTCAATCCCAATCATGGGCATCAAATTCCCGGCTTTGTTTACAAGGGCGCCGATTTGTTAGGGCGCGAGTTTATGGCAATGTGCAAACAATCAAATCCCGATTTTCTGATGGTCGGAGAAGGCCCGTATGATATCCAGTCGCAATATTACAGTACATATACCCGAGCTGATTACAATCACGAACCGGTACTTCGGTATATTGACTCGGATATCCCTATCGCATGCGCCGTTACTGACCACTATGATAAAAATCAAATCAATATGTGTCTGGCCAATCAATATGCGATCAGTTACGAATCCAGAAATTTCAAAGGGCATTTATGGGAATTTCCCCGTGTCATTGCATATGGGAAACAGGTAGATGACCTTCGTAAAAAATATTCCGATTATCTATGGGAAGCCGAATTTAAAGACACGATAGGAGCTGTGGTCTCCGGCAAAGATTTGAAATATACTGTCTTTGCTCGCAAAACAGATGGGAAAAAAGCGGTAGTGGTCTATAATACAAATACGAAAGAAGAGAATCATGCGGAAATTTCTATAGTCGGCTCAGGCCTTCGGCAGGTGATTTTTAGTCCGGAGAAACAAACGCCGGTTGCATTTGGGGGAACTGTCGTCATAGCGCCTCAATCCGCAATCGTTGTTATTGAAAAATAGGTTCAAAATTATACTATGTAATTATTCAAAAACATGGCCTTTATCAAATTTTACTTTTTGTGTTTTGTGTTTTTCTTTGTCGGCGTAAACCTCGTTGCTCAACAGGATAATTATAAGGAAGTCTTTCCCGATGCGGATAAAACTGAGTTTATGTATGTGGACGGAGACGCTCCGGATTTTACAACATTTTGTTTTTACTACAATTGGTACGGTAACGTGAAAAATAACGGAAAGGATATTCATTGGGCGCATCCGGTAATGAAATCCTCTCCCTCGGATACGACATCGGGCTATTTGCCCGGCGGAGACAATATTGCCACCAATTTTTTTCCCGAATTGGGAACATACAGTTGTACGGACACAGTGGTTATTTCCCGCCATATACAGATGTTGAAACAGGCGAAAATAGAGATAATCGTACTGACATGGTGGAACATCCATGATTTCGGCTATCAAAGCGTACCCCTAATCATGGATGAAGCTGCCAAAAATAACCTGAAAGTGTGTTTCCATATTGAGCCTTTTTCGGGACGGAATGCACTTACGACCCGCGAAAATATGGTCAATATCATAGACCGGTACGAGAATCACCCGGCCTTTTACAGATTAAACGGGAAGCCGCTATTCTTTATTTATGACTCTTATCTTACCAAAGCGGAAGAATGGGCGAGTTTGCTTCGTCCCGAAGGAAAAATAAGTGTAAGAAACACACTTTATGATGCCATTATGATCGGCTTATGGGTAAAAAAAGGTGAAGAAACTTTTTTTGAAACATCAGGTTTTGATGGTTTTTATACCTATTTTGGGGCTACCGGTTTTACTTACGGGTCAAGTCCTGAAAATTGGATGTATTTGCAGCAATGGGCAGATAAAAATAAAAAAATATTCATTCCCTGCGTTGGCCCAGGGTATATTGACACACGTGTAAGGCCGTGGAATACAGCTACAACTCGCGATCGCGAAAACGGTGCGTACTACGACCGGATGTTTCAAGCTGTCGAAGATTGCGGTTCGAAATTTGCAGGCATCACATCGTTTAATGAATGGCACGAAGGCACACAGATCGAGCCTGCTGTCACATTCGAATCAGATTTTTTTAATTATTTGGATTATAGTCCATTAAGTCCGGATTACTATTTGCGTAGAACCGGTTATTGGATTGAAAAACTTCAGAATAAATAAATTTTTTACACCCCGGTTTAGTGCTTCAATTATGCGAGGAAATACGCATTAATAAAAAAACTTGCTTATTTTTCCATATAAATCTGTATCTTTGTGTCGATTTACAGAATAATTCATGTATCATAGTTCTCATGCGGTTAAGGCGATTAAAGTATATCTTCAATAATGTCATCTGCTTTATAGAAAAGCGGAAAGCGCTTTCCGTTTTGCTGTTAGTTGTTTTTGCGTGCATTTTGCGGTTGCCTTTTTTTGATTATGAATCCGTAGATTATAAATTATCCCTATCCCCATGGTATGATTTTATAGCAAACCATGGCGGTTGGCATAGCTGGGAAAGCTGTTTTCACAATTACCAGATGCCTTATATTTATTTGCTGACTCTTTTCGTTTACTTACCTATTCAAAAATTGTACGCCATCAAATTATTATCCTTAATCTTTGATTTTGCGGCCGCTTTTTTCGTTTATAAAATTGTCGGAATAAAATATAAAAATAAATTTGGAATCCCATTCTTAGCTGCGGTGGGGTTTCTGTTTGCACCCACAATTTGGCTAAACAGCTCAGCATGGGGACAATGTGATGTTATTTACACAACATTTCTGCTTGTATCTTGCTATTATTGCTTGCAGGAAAAATATTTTCGTACATTCTTGTTTTTTGGAATTGCTTTTACATTCAAAGCGCAAGCCGCTTTTTTCGCACCGGTACTGTTTATTTTATGGTATAACAAAAAGTTTAGTCTGTTGTATTTTTTGATTATTCCCGGTATTTATCTTATCGCTGTTTTACCTGCTTTCTTTGCCGGAAGAGGCTTGTTGGATTTATTAACGATATATATATGGCAATCAGAAACTTACGAAGATTTAAATAAAAATGCACCAAATATATATGCTTTTATTTCGAATCGATACTATGATACCATTTTGCTTCCTTGTCTGATTTTAGCCTTTGCATTTATGTGGTTGGCTATTTACTTTATTATCAAGAAAAATAGAAATATCTCCAATGAAAAATGGATAGAAATAATCGTATTTTTTCTATTATTTCTACCCTATATTTTGCCTAAGATGCACGATCGGTTTTTTTATCCGGCAGATACTTTTTCCATCATCTATGCCTTCTATTTTGTTAAAAGGTATTATATCGCACCCCTCACAATAGGCGGCTCTTTGCTGGTATATCCAGCCTTGATCAGCTTCCCATTTGAGTATGGAGCAGTACTGACCTCTTATGCCTTATTTTTTATGCTCGTTTTTGTTTTTAGGAGAACCGGTAAAAACAAAAACTATTCCTGATTATTTCATTACGACCGAATAATCATACTTCATTTTGAATTTTTCTTCTTTTGTCGTCGAACTTGCTTTTACTTTTCCTGTGAAAACAACATCCGCATCTAAGGAAAAAGTCAATGTTTTGTTCGCCTTCAAGTATTTTGCAGAAGAAGGAGCTACAGTTATCCTGGCATTACTTATTTCATCATAAGACGAACTATACCAACTATTTATATATGAAGGAACAATAGACCTGCTAAATGAAAAGCCTTTTATATCGAATGTATACCCTGTATTATCCGACGTGTTTTTAAAGTTGGTAAGAATATCTCCCTCAATCAAATCGAATTGAGTAGTTTCAAGCGTCAAGACGCTTTCTTTAGCAGCAAATCCTACTAATTTAACCTCCGTATCGGCTGTGATGTTATCACGCTTCACATCAATTGTGGAAAAAATACAATGTCCGACAAACTCTTTACCCCTCAATGGAGATAAATCATACATTGTATAATCCGGATCGTCACTGCCGCACGAAAAAGAAATGGCGGCCATAAAAGTAATGAATAAAATTTTGTTTAAAGTTTTCATAGGTCTACATATTTATTTTTTGTTTATTATTTATTTGGCTATCAGCACGCCAGCTTGTGCTACAAGGAACAACAACCGGAACAAGAAGTAAAACAGACTCCTTTGCTCCGGTTTTTCTACAGTTTTATAAGAAGATTCACTTACTGAAGTAGTCTTTTACTGCTTCATTCGGGATCATTTCTTCTTTGAAAACGTATGCGCCTGTTTTAGGCGATTTGATCATTTTAATCACCTTTGAATAAGAACGTCCTTCCGATTTCTCGCGGTATCCCGCAACGGTTTTCTTTGCCATGACTTACAATTATTTAATTTCTTTATGAACAGTTACTCTTTTCAGAATCGGATTGTACTTTTTGATTTCCAATCTACCGGTAGTATTTTTTCTGTTTTTTGTAGTGATGTAGCGGGAAGTTCCGGGCATCCCACTTTCTTTGTGCTCAGTACATTCCAGAATTACCTGAACCCTGTTTCCTTTTGCTTTCTTTGCCATATTTTCAGGTCTCCTATTTATTTATAAGTTAATATACCCTTTTACGGCCGCTTTTTTAAGTGCGGCGTCTAATCCTATCTTATTGATAGTGCGCAAGCCATTGGCGGAAACATTGAGGTCTATCCAACAATCTTCCTCTACCCAATAGAATTTCTTTGTAAACAAGTTCACATCAAATTTTCTTTTTGTCCTGAGATTTGAATGTGCAACATTGTTGCCTACCATTGCTTTCTTTCCGGTAATTTGACAAATTTTCGACATTTTATTGTATTCTTTTTATTTTGTTTATCTTCTATTTCAGATTTGAGCGTGCAAAGTTAGGGAATATTTTTCGTTTATGCAAACTATTTTTTAAAAATTGTCGGATAAAAACATTTTTTATCCGACCGGTTATAAAACACAATCATGCTTTTCACGTTTTCATACGTGAAGAATTTGTTTTTTTATTCTGTTTCCGCTTCCGGATTCAAAGGGATTGGCTTGTGAAAAATCTCAATAAATGAGATTAAGGTTTCTGTACGGGATAAACCCAAAGGCTGTAGTCTTTTGTGGATTAATTCCAGCAGGTGCTGGTTGTTTCGTGCAAAAACCTTGATGAATAAATCATATTGCCCTGTTGTAAAGTGACACTCAACCACTTCCGGTATTTCACGCAATTTCTCTACTACATAGTTGAAATTACCCGGATCTATTAAAAATAAACCCATATAAGCGGCTGTTTCATAACCTATTTTGTCATGGTCAAGCAAAAATTCGGAACCTTTGATGATTCCCTGTGCAGTCAGTTTTTGAACCCGTTGGTGAATAGCAGCTCCGGAAACATTGCAAGCACGCGCAACCTCCAAAAATGGGATTCGGGCGTTATTCACGATCATTTCCAGAATTTTTCTGTCTAATTTGTCTAACTGATATTGTCTCATGGTATGCAAATTATATTTGCAACAAATATATGAAAAAATTTGTCATTGAAGACCTTTTCTCAGCAGTTTATTGTATTTTTCCGGATCTTTGACAATTTCTATTGCTTTTTTCAAGGCATCATTGTAGATGTCGCTGTTGTTGGAAAAACGGTAATAGTCATTTTCATCAAAAATATCCCGGACGACACTCGTTTTGATTTGGAATTGAAGGAGTGGTTTGGATATTTCCAAGTCCTTTAATTGTTCCTCAGTAAGTTTATATGTTTTCTCTTTCAATTCTTCCGCTTTTTCTTTTTTATATGCCTCCATCAAATCGGCTATCATCTTATCGGAAACGGTAAAATTCTTTTCGAATGTAGCGATATCGGGATATTGCTTTCGGTAACTATTGCGATTTTCGTCTACCAAACTTCGGGCATATTTAAGCACCGTTCCTTTTCCCCATAATTCATCATAGTACAGCGTCGTATGGGATGCTTTGTACTGCCAGCTTGTGGAATCATTGTTTATCGGAACAAAGTAATCGGGCATAATTCCACCTCCGCCATATACAATTCTCTTTTCAACCAAAGTACTGTATTTCAATGAATCAGGGAAATGAATACTGTCGGCTGACAACATTTCTCCTCTGTTGTACCTGTCAATGAGTTCTTTGTTATACGATTTCACGTCTACCCCTTCGTAGGGTTTCTGGATAGAGCGTCCGCTTGGCGTATAATAGCGGGCGGTTGTCAATCGGATGACCGAGCCGTCGGGTAGCGGAACCGGCCTTTGTACCAATCCTTTCCCGAATGTTTTTCGGCCGACGATAATTCCGCGGTCCCAATCCTGAACAGCTCCGGAAACGATTTCACTGGCTGAAGCCGAATATTCGTCAACCAAAATAATCAAGCGTCCGTCGCCGAAAGAGCCATTGTAAGTGGCTTTTGCTTCTTCTCTTCTTTGGTGAGCGCCTTCCATATACATGATCAGGTCGTCTCGTTTCAGAAATTCATTGGCAATCCGGATGGCTGATTCCAATATTCCACCCCCATTTTGTTGCAAGTCAAGAATGAGATTTTTCATTCCCTGCGCCTGTAATTTTACCAAGGCTTCCTTGAATTCGGCATGGGAAGTAGTAGCAAACTGGCTCAATAAAATATAACCGGTTTCATTGTCAATCATATAGGCTGATTTCAAACTGTGAATGGGAATTTTATCGCGGACAATGTTAAAACTAAGCAGTTCGGGATAATTTCTCCGGAGTATTTTTACATTGACAGATGTTCCTTTAGGCCCTTTCAGCATGGATACGACTTCCGTACTTGCTTTTTTGACGCCTGCAATCAGCGTGTCATTTACTTTGATAATTTTATCTCCGGCCATAATTCCGATTTTTTCGGAGGGGCCGCCTGCAACTACCTGTATGATATACAATGTGTCTGTCATCATATTGAATTGGACGCCAATACCGTCGAAATTGCCTTGCAAAGGTTCGTTGGCTTCCTGTACATCTTTCGCGGAGAGGTAAGTCGAATGGGGGTCTAATTTTTCCAACAGGCCGACAATAGCATCTTCTGCTAATTTATCGGAATTTATTGTATCGACGTACAAACCTTTTATTGCCGACAATGCATATTCTACTTTAGAGATGGCATTCCGGCGTCCCTGCCCATAAGAACAGGAATACAAACTTATTAACAGAGTGCATGTGAAAACCAATTGTTTCATAAATTCGATTATTGTAAAATTATTTTTCTTCATTTGTAATGTATTCTTCTATGTGTAAATTAGATGGGACAAAACCGGAAACAGGCTTTCCGTATATCAGCAATTCCCTGACAATAGAAGAACTGATATGGGTGTATGTCGGTTCCGTAAATAAAACGAAAGTTTCAATTCCTGAAATTTCACGATTGACGTCTGCAATATTTTTCTCATACTCAAAATCGTTTACCGACCGGATACCGCGCAAAATAAATTGTGCGCCCACTTCTTCCGCAAAATCTACGGTAGCCCCCATATATGGTTTGACTTGAATTCTTGCATTGGGTTTAAAGAGTCCGGAAATCATGTCGATTCTTTGTTCCAAGGAGAAAAAAGTTTTTTTCTCTAAGTTTACGCCAATAGCGATAATGATTTCATCCACTAAATTTAACCCTCTCTCTACCAACGACAAATGACCGTTTGTAAAAGGGTCGAAAGTGCCGGGGAAGAGGGCAATTTTAGGAGCGCCGACTTTATACATCTTCTTCCACCATTAGATTGTTAATAATGAAATTTTGTCTTTCCATCGTATTTTTCCCCATATAAAATTCCAACATTTCCTTAACCGCATCTTGCTTACGCATGTTTACCAGGTCTAAACGTATATCTTTACCAATAAAATGTTTGAATTCCGATGGAGAAATTTCACCCAAGCCTTTGAATCTGGTAATTTCCGGATTAGGGCCTAATTTTCCGATGGCTCTCTGTCGTTCTTCGTCGGAATAGCAGTAAGTAGTTTCTTTTTTATTTCTCACCCGGAAAAGCGGGGTTTGAAGGATGAAAACATGGTTGTTTTTGATTAAATCGGGAAAAAATTGCAGGAAAAAAGTAATAATCAGCAAGCGGATGTGCATACCGTCGACATCCGCGTCGGTAGCGATAATCACCTTGTTGTACCGTAAATCTTCCAGGCTTTCTTCAATATTCAATGCGGCTTGCAGCAAATTAAATTCTTCGTTTTTGTAAACAATCTGCTTGGTTTCGCCGAAAGTATTCAAGGGCTTACCCCTGAGACTGAAGACTGCCTGATAGTTCGGGTCCCGACTTTGCGTGATTGAGCCGCTGGCAGAATCTCCTTCCGTGATAAAGATGCAAGTTTCTTCGAGATTTTCTCCTTTTATATCATTATAATGCAAGCGGCAATCCCGTAGTTTTTTGTTATGCAGACTGGATTTTTTGGCTCTTTCTCTGGCTAATTTTGTAACGCCGGCAATTGCTTTTCGTTCCTTTTCCGATTCGAGGATTTTTTTGAGCAGGGCATCTGTCGTATCCGGATTTTTATGCAGGTAATTGTCCAATTCTTTTTTGACAAAATCGCCGATAAATTTGGCTACGGTCGGTCCTTCCGGCCCAATATCTTTAGAACCTAATTTTGTTTTTGTCTGGGATTCGAAAATCGGTTCTTCTACCTTGATGGCGACAGCGGCAATAATGCCCGAACGGATATCGGAATATTCAAAACTTTTGGAATAGTATTCCTTGATTACCCGCGAAACGGTTTCTTTGAAAGCCGATAAATGTGTTCCTCCCTGGGTCGTAAACTGCCCGTTTACAAACGAATAGTATTCTTCGCTATATTGATTGGCATGTGTAATCGCAATCTCTATATCCTGGCTACGCAAATGAATAATCGGATAAAGGGATTCGGATGTCATGTATTCGTTCAACAAATCGACTAAGCCGTTTTTCGAATGGAATTTTTTTCCATTGAAATTGATTGTTAAACCGGAATTAAGGAATACATAATTTTTCAACAAAGGCTCTACAAATTCATCTCTGTAATGATAGCCCTCGAAAATTTTTTCATCCGGAATAAAATTGACCAATGTTCCGTTGCTTTGTGTTGTCGGTGAAACAAGCGAATCTTCGGTAATATGCGCTTGATTATACGCTACGGATTTGGTTTCTCCATCACGGAAACTCTGTACCAACATATAGGCAGAGAGTGCATTGACGGCTTTGATTCCCACGCCGTTCAAGCCTACGGATTTTTTGAAAGCTTTTGAATCGTATTTACCGCCCGTATTCATTTTGGACGAAACGTCCGCTACTTTACCGAGCGGAATTCCGCGACCGTAGTCGCGAACAGTTACCACGCCATTGTCAATGGTGATATCGACCGATTTGCCGTAGCCCATCATGTACTCGTCGATGGCATTGTCGAGCACCTCTTTTAAGAGCACGTAAATACCATCATCGGCATAAGTTCCGTCTCCAATTTTTCCGATATACATTCCCGGACGACGGCGGATATGCTCCCACCATTCAAGGGTTTGTATGTTTTCCTCAATATATGCTATTTCCTGACCTGTACTGTTTATGTTTGTTTCGTTCATTCTGCATCCTTCAATAATTTAATAAATGCACGCCGTGTTTTGTGGTGTTTCACATCAAAATCCGCCCACTGGGACTGCATTTTGCGATTGATTTCCAATTCGGGATTGGTTTCGGCATATTTGTACCCGACTTTCGATGCAATTGGTATCAAATCATAGAAAATCAAGGCATTTACCCCTTTGTTCTGGTATTCCGGAAGTACCCCCATGATGTACAAGTCCAGCAGATTGTTTTTTCCGTAAAGCGCTTTCAATAAATAAATCCAACCAAAAGGAATCAAGCTCCCTCCGGCTTTTTGCAAGGCTTTCGAAAGGCTGGGCAGGGTGATGGCCAAACCGACCACAGCATCATCCGATTCCCGAACAACCAATGTTACCAAGTTCAAACGAAGCATGGGTATGTACATCTTGATATAATACTCTATTTGCTTGTCCGATAATTCGGAATAGCCGTATAGCGGACGATAAGCCTCGTTCCACAAATGGAATATCTTTGCGGCATACGGCCATATTTCTTTTGTCCTTTTGAATTTTTTAATTTTCAAACCGTATTTTTTCAGCACGATTTCCGAAATTCTTCGATGCTTTTCGGGAATCGTTTGGGGAATGGTAACTAAAAATTCATTCCAATCCTGCTCTTTTGCATAACCTAAATTCCCAATATGTTCCATATAATACGGAAAACTGTAAGTAGTCGCCATGGTGCCTAATTGGTCAAAGCCCCAGACCAACAAACCTTCATGGTCCAAGTCGGTGAAACCCAATGGGCCTTGTATCCCATTCATCCCTTTTTCGACCGCCCATTTTTCAACAGCTTCGAACAAGGCGGCAGAAACTTCATCGTCGTCGATAAAATCAACAAAACCGAAGCGTGCATATTGCTGATTCCAGGTCTCATTTGCCCTATGATTGATGATACCGGCGATACGACCGACAATTTTATCATCCCTATAGGCTAAGTAACAAATGGATTCGCAAAAATCAAAAGCCGGATTCTTATCCTTTCTCAGTGTCATCATCTCATCTCCGATTAATCCGGGAACATGGTAAGGGTGTCCTTTATACAACCGGATATTGAACTCAACAAATTTTTTTAATGTCGAATTGTCTGTAACTTCTACTATTTTAATTGCCATCTGTAAAGTGTGTCAAATGTTATTAGTTTATACTGCAAAGATACATTTTTTTTATTTATTGCGCCTTGTTTTGTCTGACCAAAGGTGGTTTTCTGAAATTATCAACCCGGTTGCTTTGAATCCGGACTTCCTCAAACAGGATGGCATCCGGAACGATTACCGAAATTAAATTCCCTGCATTACCGTTGTATATCAGTTCATTGTCGGATACAGCCACAATTTTTTTGAAGGCGGAAGCATCCATATTGTTTACCTTTGCCGAACGCACCCGTTTTTCAGCGCCATCGGCAACACTGACTTGATAAAGTTCCAGCGGAACTGTTCCGCTGCTTGCCGCATCGCGTACAATGTAAGCATATTCATATCCCTCTTCTTTCGCTATTCTGAGAAGTTCTTTTCGGAGTTCTTCTTTCGGTTTCGTCCGCGTATCGCTCATCCTGACAACGCCGGTATTCGTATAAGCGCCGATTCCGGAAGTATACAAAGCGTGTCCGTTGGAATGGGGAACTTTAGGTGTCGGCACCCGGTCGTTCAACAGGGTTTTCAGGATGCCGTTTTCTACCAAAGTCAGCCGTGCGGGAGGCACGACCGCTTGTGCGTCTATCGGAGTGTATCCCAACAATCCGACGCCTTTGTATTCGGGAGTTCCCGTCAGGTCTTCAATGGTGATTTCCTTGGCCGTAATCCGCTTGTCAATCATCTCCTCCAAGCCGTTCCCTCCGTAGGAAAAGCCTTGAGAGGTCAGGGGTTTTCTTTGTGCAATCAGCGAATTTTCGCCGTGAAAGAAATTGGAATAGAAAGTTCTGACCACCGCCAGATTTTCGTACAAAACAGGCCCTGCGTAAGCTTCTATTAATTTGGGCGCTTTCATCTCTTCCAAGAGTTTTTCAGCCAAATCTTTACAGGTTTTCTTGAATGCTTCTACAGTCGGAAAATCTTTGGGATGGGGAAAGGTAAAATCGCAACTCGCCTGTAAATCTTCTCCTTCCTCGGTCTTGACCTGCGCCGAGGCTTCCAACGAAGCAAAAACAAAAGGCAAGCGGTATTCCGATTTTTCCGTATTGTAAAAATAAATCAGGGCTTTGTAAATATGAAGCGAGACATTGGAATTGAATATTTCTTTGTAATCGTTAAAAACAGCTGAAGCGGCTTTGGCATATTCCTCGTAAACTTCTCTTTCGAGATTGACTTCAGGCGCCGGAATATCGTTCATGACCACAACCGGTGTTTTATCCCAATCCGGCAATTCCAAGTCTTTTTCCGGGATATTCAATTGTTTGATTGCAGAAAGTTTTTGCTCATAAGTCTCCGCTGCGCTCTTATAAATAGCATCCAAATCCCGCCAGATGGTATAGCGAATGCCTTCTTCGTTGTCCTCCAGACAAGGTGTGCCGTCGTAACCGGATGTACCGCCCGTTGTACCACTGAAATTCTCGTCTGTGCACCGGTAATCTCCCATCAACAGACGAGCGCCTCCTGTGCGGAAAGGATAGGTTTCGGACGAAATAATACTGCCGTTCATAGCAGAAATCAGCAATTGGTCGACGTCGCTCAAAGTATAGGCGATAAAGAACGGCGCCTGTAGACCTTGCATTTTCAAGCCTTGCAAAGCGCGGTCGACCTCTTTCCTGATAGACTGTGCGATGATATCACTTCCGGAATCCTTGGCAGCAGCCGTGACCTTGGGTTTCGGCAGCGCTGGGGCTTGTGATTGGCTCTTGGCTCTTTTTTGGGTTTCAACTTGTTTGACCAACAATGCCGGAGAAACGCAAGCAACCGGTACAGCGCCTGATTCTGCCCCGCAGGTTCCGTTGAAAACCGCATATTCGCTTCCGCAGGCATCAATCTGTGAAAACATGGCCAAAGGCGTTCCTACCAAATCTACGCCTCTCACCAACTCGTCGGGACGCCCGTCGGTATAAATTCGGTATACTACCAAAGGATTTACGTTGAATGCGTTAGGAGTATAACGGCTGGTATTGGTGAATCCGCCGGAAACATCCTTGAAATAGTAAGCATATTCCTTGCCCTGCGATTTGGCTTCTTTCCGCAACTTTTTAATCAATTCGTCTTGACTGAATTTTTGCGAACTTTCGACCATAAGGTTGGATTGACGGGAAATGGGTGCAGCGCCAATCTGGGCGCGACCATGCCCGTTCGACCGCGGAAAACCTTCTATGGGTGTGCGTGACATCAAAAAGTTTTTCAAAACGCCATTCTTCACAATCTCTACTTTCCGGGAACGGATTCCCTCGTCATCAAATTGATAATTACCCACCAAGGGTGTTTTTTGATAATATTTTACCTGGGGGTCGAAAGTTACGGAAAGATGTTGCGGGAGCACTTTTTCCCCTATTTTTTTCTTAAATGTCTGGGCATCCGTTTCCTGTTTCAGACGGGAACCCTCTACCCGATGACCGAAAATTTCATGGAAAAATACACCGGCAGCTTCGGGTGAAAGGATAGCCGGGCCTGTGAACGATTCCACAACCGGCGCCTTTTTCAAGGCGGAAAGCATTCGGCTCATTTCTCCGGCTGCTTTTATCACTTCTGCGTCCGAGGGAAGTTCGGCTAATGAAAATGCCATCCATGACTTGACAAGCGGTAAATCCATTCCGTCTTCAGCTCTGGTTTCGGCCGATAAGGCCAACTGAAACTTAACGATATTCTGCGCCAATTCCCGCCCTTCGGTATCCACAAAAATTTTACGTTCCAAAGCGGCGGTTAAAATGGCTGCGGCATCCAAAACATCCTCATTTCCGTTAAAAATTTCGGAATATTTTTTCACCTTTTCTTCCCATTCTTTCGGATTGATATGCATGTCTTTCCACGGAATAGCCGCTTCGTAATAATTTTCTGCATTCTCTTCGGAAAAATCAGGCGACTTGTCTTCCTGCTCCACTTTGACGGCCATATTGGCTTTGATTTGGTCGTAAATCTGGACATCTTGCTTGTACAGTTCATCCAATTGCGACCAGATGGCATTTTTTAACACATTGGGATTGTTGTCAATTGTAACATAATCGACCCCCATGCGTACATCCCGGTAACTTCCATATCCCGATTCTCTGATCTCGTGCGTATTATCCAGATTTTTATCCCCCACTCGCAGGCATGAAGATAATACATGGGTAGGTGAATCCAAACGGGGCGCTGTCTGTAATCGGCCTAACCGACCTACACAAGTCATGGTTTGAAACTCGTCCAAACGCAATGAAATATAATAAGCAGGCGTACTTTGCTTACTCAAAATGGAAAAATTACGGTCTAATTCCGACTTTAATGTTTCAAATACCGGGTCTTGTCCCCAAGCTGCAAATGTTCCTGCTAAGTAGCACAAGAAGACAATAAAAATACGTTTATTCATCAGGTAAATATTATTTTTTCTGCAATTAAAACGACAAAGATACAAATATGTTACAACATATCCATTTTATTTTTAACTTAGCAGCGATTATTTAATAAAAATTTTGAAATATGAAAACTAATTTTCTGCTGATAATCGTTTGTTTCGTTACATTTTCAGCGACCGCGCAATTAAATAAAAAAGAGAGACCAATGGAAAAATCACCGTATGAATCTTTATGGAATGAAGTAGCGGCTTTGGAAACGAAATCGCTTCCGCAATCGGCGCTTGAAATTGTAAACCAAATCTATAACGCCGCTCTCAACGATGGGAACAGTCCGGAATTACTGAAGGCGCTAATTCTGCAACTCAAATATGAATCCGCGATTGACAAGGATAAATTGCCGGACAAAATCACGGCTTTGGAAGCATTTATCCGGACAGATAAGCATACCGTGGAACAAGCGGTATTGTATTCGCTTTTGATGGAATTGTATTATAACTATTACATGGCGGATGCTTACAAAATCAACCAACGGACAGCTATTGACGGAGATTTTCCCGAAGATATCCGGGAATGGTCGGGCAATTTCTTTATCCGAAAAATAACCGATTGCCTCAATTTATCTTTGCAGCCTGCGAAAGAATTACAGGAGACAGATGTGTTACAATACAGGGAAATATTGTCTGAAGGCGATGATTCGCGGATTTTACGCCCAAGTTTGTATGATTTTCTTGTCCACCGGGGAATAGATTTTTTAACGAATAATGTCCAAAATTCAACTGCACAACATTATTTTTCACAAACCAAACTCTCCGCCAAAGAAAATTTTGCACCGGCGGCGGCATTTGTAAAATATCCTTTCGCGGCAGAAACGTATGATTTTGTTCCGCAAATTTTGAATTTATACCGGCAACTATTGGCTTTCCGTTTAGAAAGCAAAGGACAAGCCGCAGAAAATAATGCTTTTGTTTTGCTGATGACGGATTTGGACCGGCTGAATTTTGTGTATGCAAACACCTCATTACCAGATAAGGACAGCGAATATACAGCAGCTTTAAAGCAGCTGGAAAAACAGTATGTCAATAATGGTTTTTGTGTGGAAATATTAGCAAAAGAAGCCGCTTTTTATTACGAACGTACACGACCGTACATTATTACTTACAATTCTGAGCAAGCAACTGATAACCAAATTGTTGAAGATTTAAAAAAAGTTTATGAGATTTGTACCGACGGGATTAAAAAATATCCGGATTATGCGCGTATAAACCTGCTGAGAAATAGCTTAAATCAAATAACATTACCTTCTTTAACGGTCAATTCCGCCAATACTGTCTATCCCGGAAAAGATTTGGAATTAAAAATTACATACAAAAACAGTAACCATCTCCGGCTGGAGATTTATAAAATCAAGGCGCCGGTGAGCGTTTATCCAAATTCCTGGTCAAGGTATGGACAATACGAAAAATCAGGCAGTTTACTCACAAAGGAAACAATAAACTTACCCGCGCTTTATCCCTATCTGGAGCAAGATACTACGATAAAAATTCCAATGAAAGAATTAGGGAATTACGAATATGTCATCTATGCCGATTCTATCGAAGGGCCAATCAATCAACAATTTTCCGTCAGTCGTCTTGCCACTGTTTCCAAAACAGTTGAAGGAAAAAGGGAATATTTGGTGGTTGATTACTTGACGGGAAAACCCGTCGCAGGCGCTAAAATTCAATTTTACAAAAGGAAAATTAATGGCTTGGAATTGAATGTAGAAAAGATGCTGCTTACCGACAAATTGGGTTTGGTATCGGATAAAGGCGATAGAGATGTCGATTTTTACAATGTCACTTATGGCAATGATACGGCTTTGATAAACTCTCCGTTGCCATGGGTTTCCGTTGGTTCGACGAATCAGGAGGCTATTTCATCTCAATTAAAACTTTTTACCGATAGAAATATTTACCGTCCCGGGCAAACGGTTTTTTTCAAAGGAATCGCTTATGTTACAGGTAAAGACATGCAACAAACGTCTCCAGGAAAAATATTTACGCTTATTTTTCGAGATGCAAACTACAAAGAAATCAGCAAAAAGACTTTTACAAGCAATGAATTCGGCTCTTTCAGCGGAGAATTTGTGATTCCACAAGGATTGCTGACCGGCAATTTCTCCATTCAATCGGAAGGTAATGCTTATACATCTTTCCGGGTAGAAGAATACAAACGGCCTACTTTTCACATTCAGCTTGATAAAATTGAAACGACCTACCGTCTCGGTGATGAAATTACCCTTAGTGGCGAGGCGCAGTCTTTTTCAGGCGTTTACAAGCAAGATATTGATGTCCGGTATCGGATTACCCGACGCTACCACTGGTTATGTTCCCGTCGATGGGGTGACCCTGTTCAGATCGCAAACGGAAGTGTCCGAACCGGAGCGGACGGTAAATTTAATCTTTCTTTCCTTGCTGAAAAAGCATTTGAAGACAACAATCTAAAAGTCGTTTCGTATTCCTATGACATTGAAGTCACCGTTACGGATACCAACGGGGAAACGCAAAATTCGATAACAACGGTCAACGTAGGCGATAAATCCATGTATATGACTATTAATCAGTTGAATGATCTTATCGACAAAAGCGATATGCCCGCTATCCGGATAGCTGTTTATAATTTGAATACTACACAGCTCTCTAAAACAGGCGCTTATGAAATATACAGTTTGCAACCGGACGATAATACGAAATTGGATTTGGCGTCTACTGATTGGCGCCTTGCTAAAAAGGTTTTATCCGGAAATTTTGAATCGGGAAAAGAGTTGGATATTTCGGCGCTGAAAATGATATCTTCCGGCCGTTATCGCCTGATTGCCGTTGTGCAAGGGGACTCCGAAACGGATAAAGCCGAAATGCAACAAGATTTCTCTCTGGTTTCGACAAACGATAAAAAGCCGCCATATCCGACTTACCAATGGATGATGACTCCCAAAATAACTTGTGCAGTGGGAGAAACAGCCGAGATTATTTATGGCTCATCCGCAAAAAATGCGTACGTGCTGTACGAAATATACAGTCAGGAAGGTAAAAAATTATCCGTTACACGGTTTACATTGAACGATAGCAATAAAAAAATTGAAATACCGTTCTCCGCGACGTACGGAGAAGGAATAAGTGTCTGTTTTACACTTATTAAAGAAGGGAAATTGTATACAAAAAACGTATCGGTAATGCGGAAACAACCGGATAAAAAATTAACGATAAAAGCGGAAGTCTTTCGGAATAAATTACTTCCCGGGCAGGCCGAAGAGTGGCGGGTTTCCATCAAAGATGCTGAGAATCATCCGGTTTCGGCCGAATTGCTTGCCGGAATGTATGATGCCTCTTTAGATAAAATATATAGCAATTTTTCATGGAATTTCTCTCCTGTGCCGAAGGTATCTGTGTTTACTCCAAATTTCGCTGAAGGCGCCGGATTCGCTGATTCGAATAATGCCAAGACAGCTTCCCAGAAATCTTATTTTACTTCATTTTCTTTTGATACATTCGATTGGTTTGGATTTACTGTTTATGGAGGTATGGTAAACGGCAACCTTATGCTGAGAGGCGCTGCCCAAATGAAAACGGCTTCGGCTGCTGCCGGTGAAAATGGAATGATGATAGCCGGAACTGTTGATATTGCTAATTTAACGGAACATAAAGTGATTAATGTGCTTCGGGAAGAAGCAGCAGTGTCGGATGACGGTATTACGTCAGTACAACAGGAAAACATTCCTGTTCAGGTTCGGCAAAACTTCAACGAATCGGCTTTCTTCTATCCACAACTGCGGACGAATGAAGCCGGTGAAACCCTTATTTCCTTTACCGTGCCGGAAAGCAATACGACCTGGAAATTCATGGGGCTGGCGCACACCAAAAATTTGGAATACGGACAAATCGTCGAAACGGCTATCAGCCAAAAACAACTGATGGTTGCGCCGAATATACCGCGCTTTATTCGCCAAGGAGATAAAACAACGATTATTACGAATATTGCCAACTTGTCGGAATCCGCGGTCAGCGGTACGGTCGATATCGAATGTTTCGACCCGAACAGCGGCCAAACCCTGATTGTTATTCCGGAAAGCGAGCAAACTTTCCGCTTGGATGCCGGCAAAAGCCTGGCCGTGTCATGGACTTTTGATGTTCCGACGGGAATTGACATGACTGCATTGAAAATTGTCGCCCGCACAGCCGAATTTAGCGATGGCGAACAACACCTGCTGCCGATTCTTCCCAATCGGATGTTGGTGACGGAAAGCCTGCCATTGACTATTTCGGGTGGACAAACCCAAACGTTTTCTTTCGATAAAATGAAGAAAAACACTTCGCCCTCTTTGGAAAACTACCGCTTGACTTTGGAATATACCGACAATCCTGTCTGGTATGCCGTGCAGGCTTTGCCTACGCTTTCCGTTCCACAATCGGACAATGCCTTGTCGTGGTTCTCTGTTTGGTATGCCAATACTTTGGCGGCGCATATCGCCAATACTACGCCGAAAATCAGGCAAATCATCGACACCTGGAACAAACAGGGCGGGACGAAAGAAACCTTGTTATCCAATTTAGAGAAAAATCAAGAACTGAAAGCGGTGTTGCTGGAAGAAACGCCCTGGGTTTTGGCAGGGCACAATGAAACGGAACAGAAACAACGCTTGTCATTGCTTTTCGACCTCAACCGTTCGAATAATTTAAGTTTGCAAGCCATCGAAAAACTCCGGATACTCCAGACCGAAGAAGGCGGATGGACATGGTTCAAGGGAATGGGCGCCAATGTTTACATAACTCAGTGGATGCTCTACGGAATAGGTGAATTGGAAAACAGCAAGGGATTGGCGGATATTCAAGATATGAAAGAGAGGGCGATTCGCTTTATTGATAGCCGTTTCAAACGAAATTTCGATAGGTTCAAAGAAAGCAGTCTTTATTGGAAAGAAAGCAAAAATATTTCCACTTACGAATTAGAATACCTTTTGGTACGTTCTCTGTACAAGGATATTCCCTTGGGTGAAACAGAAGAGGCGGCCAAATTCTATACTGCATTAGCCGAAAAATATTGGGCGAACAATACCCGCCTTTACGACCGCGCCATTGCTGCAATAATTCTTCAACGCGCAGGGAAAACGAAAGCCGCAACAGCCATCGTACAGTCGCTCAGGGAACACGCATCGCACAAACCCGATTTAGGTATGTTCTGGGCCAACAACAGCACAAAAGCATTTATGTTTCAAAGCGTAACGACTGTGCACAATTTTATCATGGAAGCTTTTTATGAAACAGGGTGCAGTCCAAAAGAGATGGACGAGATGAAACGTTGGTTGCTGCAACAAAAGCGAACCCAGGAATGGGAAAGCGTACCGGCAACCGTCGATGCCATTCGGATGCTGTTGAAAACCGGCGCCAACTGGTTGGAAAGCGAAGGCAAAACCACCATTCAATGGGACGAGCAAACCCTTGATTTAAGCAAGGCTGATGCGGGAAGCGGTTACATTAAAGTTGTGAAGACTCCTGCGGAGATTCGCAATCCCAAGGAAAACCGGGTGACAATTTCCAAGGAAAGCGTCGGACCGGCTTGGGGCGCTTTGTATTGGCAGTATTTCGAAGACTTGGATAAAATTCAAAAGGCAAAAACGAATCTGAATGTAGAAAAAACGCTTTTTATTGAGCGTCTTACAAGCGCCGGAAAAACCCTGACCCCTGTAACGGAAGCCAATCCGATGAAAGTCGGGGATAAAATCGTTGTCAGGCTGACGGTTCGCACAGACCGTGATTTCGAATACGTCCTGTTGAAAGACATGCGTGCCGCCTGTTTCGAACCGGTGGAACAATTGTCGGGGATTCGTTGGGCGCAATCGACCGTTTATTATCAAACGCCGCGCGACGCCTCCATGAATTATTATTTCTACAATCTGCCGAAAGGGACTTACGTATTCGAATATGCGTTGTACGCAACAAGTCCGGGGAATTACTCGAACGGCGTCACGACCATTCAATGTATGTATGCGCCCGAATTTGTCTCACATAGTTCCGGAGGACGGGTTTTAGTGGAATGAGGACTTATTTATTTGCTTCTACCACGTTTTGCTAATTTAAAAATTGATGCCGCAATAAAAATATATTAACACTTTGTTATACAATAAATTATATTTTTCATAGGCGAGTTCCGATTCCGCATTGCGGGCATTGTTTTCGGCAATCAGCAAGTCGGTGATAGATAAAACCCCGTGATGGTACTGTTCCATGCGCATGGTATGGATTTGACGGTAATATTCCAATCGTTTTTCGAGCGATTGGATATTTTTTTGGCTTTGCATTATTTCATGATTTATTTTTTCTATTTCGAAGTAAACATCATGATGTAATTGACCATTATCCAATAAAATATCAGAAAGCTGTTTTTCTTTTTCCAATTGCTGTTTTTTTATTTCATGGCGATTGTAAATGGGAATAACGAATGAAATACCCATAGTTTTCGTCCAATTATCTTCCATTTGCGTTAAAATTTTTTTGTTTTCAAACGATGGAAGTTTTTGGTACTGAGAAGATAAATTTCCGAATAGAGTTAAATAGGGCGCATATTGTCCTTTGATACGTTTAATATCATAGACGGCAAACAATGAATCTTGCTTTGCCAACTGAAATTCGGGTAAGGTAGAGATGGCCGACAAAAATAAATTTTCGAGATTTGTCCTATCGTCAAAAAGCAAATAATCCATAGGGGCGGATGAAATTATAAATGTGTCTTTTTCATTGTAATTCATTGCTCTTTTCAAACGAATAATATGTTGTCCGAATTGTTTATTAGTGGCTATCAAACTACTGCGTTCTTTTTCGGATTGGGCTTGCATTTCCAACAAATCAATATTAGATATTCTTCCGGCTTTGACGGATTCAGATATTTTAATTATTTGTTTTTTCGTAGATTCTATCGAATTTTGAAAAATTTTACTGTTTTCCATGGCAAGCAATATGCCAAAATAAATTTCGGTGATTTCCATGCGTATATCATTGCGAATTTTTTCAGTATAAGTTTTATTCCTTTCGGTTAATAATTTACTTTGTTTTAGTGAATTAAATGTTTGAAAACCATCAAATAAGATTAATTTACCTGTTAGTTCGGCAACGCCTGATTGTGCTAGTCTGTTTTCTCGATTATAAGAATTCTGAAAATCCGTTTGCATATTTAAGGACGGCAACAAACCATATTTTGAATACTTGTAGTGTTGGTAGTAATAATTTTGAGCTGTTTCCTGCTTTTGTAATTCAATTCTGTGATTATAAGCATAATTGATACAATCAAATAAAGAATAGGTTTGTGCTTGAATAAAAAAATATTCAAAAAGGAAAGCTATAATAAAAAGATTTTTTTTCACTTTTTTTCTAATTTCTAATTAATCGGAATTTGTTTTTCCCACATTTGGA
Source organism: Dysgonamonadaceae bacterium (assembly GCA_031289145.1). Taxonomy (GTDB): domain Bacteria; phylum Bacteroidota; class Bacteroidia; order Bacteroidales; family Azobacteroidaceae; genus Azobacteroides. The sequence continues at coordinate 71,191 of JAITQA010000029.1, forward strand.
AATATCTCCCTCTTGTGGCATACAACTCACGGTGAGAGCCTTGCTCCATCACTTTTCCGTTTTCAAGTACCACAATATTGTCCGCATTTACTACCGTGCTCAAGCGATGTGCAATAATGATAATGGTTTTTCCTTGATTTTTCAACTGTTGAATGGTTTGTTGGACAAACTGTTCCGATTCGGAATCAAGAGAAGAAGTCGCCTCGTCTAAAATAAGGATTTCAGGATTCTTATAAAGTGCACGCGCAATTGCCAATCGCTGTTTCTGCCCGCCCGAAAGGGATGCTCCATTTTCGCCGAGGTAAGTAGTGAACCCCGCGGGCAGTTTTTCAATGAAAGAAATCATTCCCAGCATTGAGCAAATGCCCACTACTTTTTGTAAATCAGGACTATATTCACCAAGCGCAATGTTTTCAATCACATTTCCGGCAAAAAGGTTGAGTTGCTGTGGAACGCTGCTAACTAATGTTCTCAGACTTTGATTTTCAATATAATCAATATTGGTTTCGCCAATAAGAATTTTACCTGATTTCAAGGGATAAAGTTTTTGTAACAATGCAGCAAGCGTAGTTTTTCCCGAACCGCTCTCTCCGATAATGGCAGTCAATTCGCCCTTTTTTATATGTAAGTTGAAATTTTCGAATACATCCACTCGCGTTCCGTAACTAAACGATATGTTTTCAAACTGTATGTCGCCAATCAAATCTTTTTGTAATTCAATTTTATTTTCATTGTTTTCGCGTTCCAAATCCATTATTTCAAATAAACGGTCGGCGGCAATCAGTGCGTTTTGTACGGTTTTGTTAAGTCCTATCAAACTCGAAACCGGACCTGTCAGATAACCGATAAGGGCATAAAAACTCAGTAATTCTCCAGGAGTTATCAGGTTGTCAATTACGAAATAAGAGCCAATCCATAGAATAATTATCGTAAAAATGCGACTGACAAATTCGGATGAATTAGTAGAAAAAAACGAGTTAATAGATGATTTATAAACCGAATCCAGCAAGCGGATAAATTTATTTTCCGTTTTAATATTTGCAAAATCTTCAATTCCAAATTGTTTGATGGTTTTTACCGAATTGAGCGACTCAACTAACTGGCTTTCGAGTTCGGCATTGTCTTCCATCAGTTTTCGCTCTCGTTTTTTATTTAATTTATTTGTAATTAAATAGATAACAATATAAAGCGGAATAGAAATCAAAAAGATAAGCGCCAATTTCCAACTGTAAACAAACATCAAAGCAAACGAGAAAATCACAATAAACACATTGACAATCAACGAAATGACTACGTCATTGATGAACACGCGGATTTTGACTGCATCGTTGATACGCGAAATGATCTCGCCCACGCGCATGGTATCGAAAAATCGTTGCGGAAGTTTAAGTAAATGCTTGTAATAGCCCAATATCAGCCGGGCGTCAATTTTTTGCCCCGTGTTGAGCATAAAAACGCTTTTGCTTATGCTTACGAAAATTTGAACAAGCAAAATAACAATCATCGCTATACTCAACAAATTCAGCAAGTTCTTATTGCCGCTTACAAACACGTGGTCGGTTATTTTTTGAATGTAAATAGAGGTAGATAATCCGAGTAGCGTGTAAATCCCCGCACCGAAAAGCGACTGAAAAACAACGCTTCGGTGGGGTTGCAGCAGAAACCAAAAACGTTTGTAAATAGAAATTTTCGTATCATCCGTCTTAAACGTTTCTCCCGGAACCAACAATATCAGCACGCCTGACCACGTTTTCGCAAATTCCTCAATCGTTTCCTTGTGCAGGTTACCGTCTGCAGGGTCCATGTAAGTAAGGTTGTTTTTGTGCACGGCATAAATGACTACATAATGTTGAAGATTGTCCCGCACCAGATGCGCGATTGCCGGAAGCGGAATTTTCGACAGCGACTCCGCCGTACCTTTCACTCCTTTGGATTCAAATCCCAGATGTTCCGCGGCTCTTACCATGCCGAGTGCATTCGTACCACGTTTATCCGTACCGGCAATTTGCCGCACGCGCGATACCGGCAATTTTAGTTTATAATGTTCGGCTATGGAAGCTAAACAGGCTGCTCCGCAATCGGTTATATCTCGCTGTTTGATTTTTATACCCATTCTATTCTTTCAATTTCGGGTTTACCCAATTATCTACTTTATCGAACAATAGTTGCCACAAACTCCTGTCTGTCAGGTAAAAACGACCGGTAACCATCATCCCTTTTTTCAATTTTCCCGTATAACCGTTTTTAAGTTTCAGAAAGGAGGTTTCAAGCGAGCAACGCACAAGGAAAACCGGTTGTTCATTTACAATTACAATATCTTTCGATATTTTCTTTACGATACCATGTGCTAAACCCCATTGATTATAGTTGAAAGCGTCTAATTGAAAAGCAACTTGCTGTTTTTCTTGTATATAACCTATATCCACCGGCAAAACGTAACACTCTACCAATAAATTACTATCATTGGAAATATAGCCGATTGTTTGTCCGGGTGCGATGAAACTGCCTTGTTGCGCTCCTGAAAACTGGATGATGGAACCCGATTCGGGCGCTTTGAGCACGTATTTTGTTTTTTCTTCTTCCAACTGTTTGATGGATGATTGCAATTCGCGAATTTCTATCTCATAGTTTGTTTTTTCGGCTTCCCAACGATTGCGAAACTGTTCCTTGATATTTGCCATTTGACTCACAGCCGCATCATAAGCGTTTTTGCGTTGCAGATATTCGGTTTGGGGCGTCACATTCAGTTCGTACAAACTTTTAGAAGTTTGGTATTCTTTCTGTAAATAATTGATAGACGTTTGCTGTTCGTTTATTGCCGATCGGAAATAGCTATTTTCGGTCATGTATTTGGATGTGGACAAATTATCGCTTTTTTGTGCAAGTAATTTGCCAATATCGAAAATAAATTGTTGATTCTCTGTTATTTTTTCTTCTTTTCGATGGATTTGTTCTTGAACGGCTTGCGCGTTAAGAGTCAGCAGCGTATCGCCTCGTGTTACTTCCATGTTTTCCGCTATACGAATTTCTGTAATTTCCCCTGAAACAACAGTTTGCAAAGCATTATTTTCGTTAGGCGTTCGGATAATGCCGCGGGCTTGCGTGCTGATTTGCACGTAGATGAACGGTAAGGCAGCAATGGCAGCTGCAACCGCCAATACGACAACCAGATATATGGCTTTGCTGTGTACGGTGCGCTTGACAAAAAGCGATTCGGTGGTGTCGTTGATGATTTCGGGAGGGAAAAGCATAAATTTAATTGATAAGTATTAAAATAATATGCAACAATTATTAATCAATCAAGTATTTAAATCCAAATTTCACATCAAAGTTTTTTCCTGAAAAATAACTTTGAGGCATATATCCGGTCGTCTTAAAATCGTATCCTACGAATAGTGACATTCTATTTTGTTGAGTGTATTTGTTTGGGAAAAACTGATATTCAATCATTTGTCCTACATGAAACCCATTTGAAAAAGAATCGGCGTAGAATTGCAATTCAGCAGGTTGTTTCCAATAATCCAATGTGGTATTGACAAATGTGTTTTTGAAAAGTTTTAGATCAAAAAGTTTGTAGCCAATTCCGAATGTTGTTTTTTCATGGTTTTTGTATTGTTTCAAATAAATGCCATGCAACTGATTATAACTTGTTGTCAGATAAATGTTCTGCCCAAACATTTCGCCAAATGGAACTCGTAAATAATTTAAACTGAAAGTAAAACTACTTGATTTTGTTATCTTAAACTGCTTCATGCCTAACATTTGCGGAGAAAGCAGATTCATCCATGAAAACCATGCCGACCGCTTCAAATATTGTTGCGCTTCATTGCTTAGGTTATCCTGTAAAACATGCCTGTTGTATTCTGCATCAGGTTCGAACAAATATTTAGCCCAACTTCTATTTCTGTCGATGATCAATGCTTGCTTCTCTTCGGAAACATTGATCGACTTCCGATCTTTTCCGAAAGGATTGTAAATGGTTAAACTTCGGTGCATAAACAATTCGAGAAAATATAAATCAAAAAAAATCGCTTGGTTGTTTTTATTTGATAAATCGACTTTTGCCAATTCTTCTTCCAAAATTTGCGCTTTTACAAAATGACCCTCATTACGAATCGTATGTAAACGCATAAAATTATTGTAATTATTTGTTTTATAATTATTTAATATATCACTCCCGATTCCAAAAATATATGAATAATCTGTGCTATTGAAAATTGTGGGATTCATTTTGGGTTCCAAACCATTTAAATGCAGTAATCTTTGTTCTGATAATGCTTCCTCAAAAGGCATGGAAAACAGATAATATAAAGCGGAAGTAACCCGCCCCCATTTGCCAAATTTTTTCATAAACAAATGGTTAACGGTATGACTAATTGAAACACTGTTTTGATTTAATGAGGAAAAATCTTTTGCCCATTCCGTAGAAAAAGACAATGAAATATTCGGTACGTAAAGTCGCCTCAGATACGATTGGTATTGCAAAGAATCGAATGGAAGCGTATCTTTTTTTGTCTGTTGAAAATGAATCACCGCCTGTTGAATGGCAGTATCCGGCAAGATTGCATTATGATTTTCCCAAAAAGCAGTGTCTTGTCCTTGAGTTGCATATACCTTCAAAATGTCCCTTCGATTAACGGGAGTTCCTTCAATGTCCTTTTCTGAAAATGAATGAATTATATCTGTAACTATCATTTCCGATTCGGCGGGTAATTCACGAGTTAGTCGTCGGTTAATGTGTATGTTATATCCATTTATCAGATAATACTTTCCATCGTTTTTTGTGTATTGTGCCGTCAATTTATCTCCGCTTTGCATATTGAGTTCAAAACGGACGAAAGCTAAATCTTCCACATCAATATAAATTTTCGATTCTCTTTCGTCACTTATTCCTTTGGGAGTTATGGAAATAACATATAGAGCGCGATTGTCGAATGTAGTACTTGGAAGAAATTTTGCATTATTCCTTTTAAAAAAATCATTATCAAATGTTTTGCTTGCCTTTTGAACAATATCATATCCACCGATATTTCTTAGAGTTGTATTTTCCTTAAACTCAAAATTTCTGTTTTTCAACAAGAAATATTCATCTTTAAATCCTGATTGATAAGATTTTACAATATTGAAAGAAGTTTCTTCCATATAGAGCAAGGTATCTTTTTCAGATAATTTTGCTCTGTAATAGGCTTTTGTGAGAAAAGGTGTAAGTTCATAGTTTTCAGGGATTTTACTAATTGCATTTTTTATTACATCTGTAGCGGATGTATTTGTAATAACCACCTCATCTAATAGCGTTTCGTCTAATTGTAAAACAATTTTCAGAAAGCTTGTTGATTGTGAAATTTTTTTTTGAATTTTTTTATAACCTATGCACAACACATTTAATTCGTCGTTCTCTTTACCGGCAAACAAAGAAAAATTGCCTTCTTTGTTGGTTATTGTTCCTTTTTTAGACTGTGACAGGAAGACACTAACGTAAGATAATGGTTTGCCTTGCTCATCAACCACCTGTCCTTTAATGTCATATTGTTGAGCGCTAATATAGCCGGATAGTATACAACAAAATGAAAGAATATAATATTTTAACATATAGATTTTTTATTGTCTTTAATGTTTAAGCAAAAATACAAGAAAAAAAATGAGTAAGCAAAAAAATAGCCATGATTTTTCGTACCTTTGCAAGTCAATAGAAAAATTCTCCTGATGAGTCAAGGCTCTTTATTAGATAAATTAAATGTTTTGGCGCTCCGTTTTGAAGAAATCGGCACGCTGATTACCGATCCGGATGTTATTTCAGATATGAAACGCTTTGTGAAACTGAACAAGGAATATCGCGATCTGGAAAAAATTGTTTTTGCAAGGAACGAATACAGACAGGTAATAACCGGGATAGAGGAAGCCAAAACGATTCTGGAAACGGAATCGGATACCGAATTGCGCGAAATGGCCAAAGAAGAATGGGAAAATTACCGGCAACGGTTGCCACAGTTGGAAGAGGAAATAAAACTGTTGTTAGTCCCGGCCGACCCACAAGACGGCAAGAATGCTATCGTCGAAATCCGTGGCGGAACCGGCGGAGACGAAGCCGCCATTTTTGCCGGAGATTTGTATAAGATGTATGCCAAATATTGTGAATCGAAGGCTTGGAAAGTAGCGGTTACCGGTTTTAGCGAAGGCACTATCGGCGGATTCAAGGAAATTGTTTTCACGGTTTCGGGCGATAATGTCTACGGGACATTGAAATATGAATCGGGTGTTCACCGTGTGCAGCGAGTGCCTGTCACAGAAACCCAGGGACGGGTGCATACCTCAGCCGCTACGGTTGCCGTTCTTCCAGAAGCGGAAGAATTTGATGTGGAAATCAAGGAATCCGATATCCGGGTCGATATTTTCTGCGCTTCCGGGCATGGCGGACAATCGGTCAATACCACTTATTCGGCCATCCGTTTGGTGCACTTGCCGACCGGTATTTCCGTGCAATGCCAGGACGAAAAATCGCAGTTGAAAAACAAAGCGAAAGCCATGGTCGAACTCCGTTCGCGGATTTACAACATGGAATACCAAAAATACTTGGACGAAATCGCTTCGAAGCGGAAAACCATGGTTTCTACCGGCGACCGCTCGGCGAAAATACGGACATACAACTATCCACAAGGCCGGGTAACCGACCACCGTATCAATTACACGATTTACAATCTACCGGCTTTTCTCGGCGGCGATATTCAGGGCGTCATCGACCAACTGATTGTCGCTGAAAATGCGGAACGATTGAAAGAAAGTGAATTATAACAAGACAAGGATTGTTCTGTATCGGAATAAGTTACACATTGTCTTTCTCGCTCAATACCGTTTCTGTCGAAAAAATAACCCTTCAAGATTATGGAAAAACTTCACGAATACAAAATATCTTCATACAATCCCGCCAGCCGTTTGCGCAAATGCAACACTGCATAATGCTTGCGTGACAGTAAAGTATTGACCGGCACGCCTGTTGTTTTAGCTATTTCTTTCACCGGGATACCATCTAATTCCGTCAGTTCAAATATTTCGCGCTGATCAGGCGGCAATTCCGAAAGAGCGGTTTCCAATTCCGCCCAGACCAACGAACGTAGATATTCCCTTTCGGGCGAAGGAGATGTCGATTCATCACGAAACAGGATATCGGATAATTCTTTCATCATCTCATGGTTGCTATCTTCGTCGTAGTAAACGGGCATTTCTTCTTCCTGTTTCTTTATCCCCTTATTGATAATTGTGTTACGGGCAACGCGATACAACCACGCTGATACATGTTCTATCGGATTCATCACGTTGTCGGCAGCTTTAACCAACTGGTAAAAAACATCCTGTAGAATATCTTCCGCATCTTCCTTGTTCGCTACCCGCTTGCGGATAAACGATTTCAGTTGCGGCTGATATTCTACAATCAGTTCGTTGAGATTATTTTTGCTTGCTTTTGCCACGTTACACTTTCTTTTCAGGTTCCCCCGGATTGAAGCGATCATCACAACCACGCCCGAAATGTCCGAAACCACGCCCGAAACCAGGTCCGAAATGTCTGTTTTTCACAAACTCTTCTCTTTCTTCAGGCGTCATTTTCTCCCATTTTTCACGAATAGGGTTGTGATGCTTGTGCATACCTCTATGCATACCACCCAGCCCATGTTTACCTCTGATACCTGTACCGCCTAACAGTATGCGACCAAGAGCGAGCAAGCCCAATGCCTGCCAAAAATTAATGACTGCCAATCCGAAAATACACGGCATCAGCCAATTCCACAACAACATGGTAATGGCGCCAAATCCTGCTATCGCTACCAATCCCATCATTACGAATTTAAATACTTGCTTCTTCATATTCAATTTAATTTACAAAATTAATACTTTTATTTAATAGAAATTACTTTCTACTATTAAAGACAAATGAGAACGAAAAATATTTTACGGATTCAAAAAAAATAATTTTAAAAGGTAAAAACAAAACCGTTTCATCCCAATTTATAATGAAATTTCAATAAAAATATACTAATAAATAGTGATTGTTACACCTTTGGTTAATAGATACCTTTGTGCTGTAAATTTTATACAAACAATCCGTGAAAGTGAAATTAGCTTCTTTTTTATTGATTCTGTTTATTGGACTGTGTTCAATCCCTGCTATTCAAGCTGAAACAAATGATTCTACAGCAGTTCAAACGCCGGAAAAATCCCGTTTTGTATTGGGTGGTTACGGGGAAGCCATTGTTCAACGCATGTTTTACAGCGACAATGTACAACGTTATGCCTATCCCGAAAGCAACAAAGACGCTACCCACGGTCGTTTCGATTTACCTCACGTAGTGGTTTATATGGCTTATGACTTTGGGCATGGATGGAAAGTTTCTTCCGAAATTGAGTTTGAGCACGGAGGTACGGGAAGTACGTATGAAATAGAAAAAGAAGAGACCGGCGAATATGAAACTGAAATTGAAAAAGGCGGTGAAGTAGCGCTGGAACAGTTCTGGATTGAGAAGACTTTTTCCGACAAAGCGCATCTCCGTATGGGTCATATCATTGTTCCCATCGGATTGACGAATCAATATCATATACCCGTTGAATTTTTTTCCGTTCTTCGACCGGAAGAAGAATCGGCCATTTTACCGTGCACCTGGCACCAGACGGGAATCGGTTTCTGGGGCAAAACCAAGCAGTGGCGTTACGAAGCGCAATTCTTATCGGGTTTAGATGCCGAACGTTTCAGCAATGCCGGTTGGATTAAAGACGGAGCCGTTTCTCCGTATGAATTTGAAATCGGTAATTCCTATGCAGGCGCTTTGCGGGTGGACAACTATTCTGTGCCCGGACTGCGGATAGGTTTGAGCGGATATTATGGTTACAGTGCGTTAAACAGTTTGAAATGGGAAAGATATAAAAATAATAATCTGAAAGGAAGTGTCTCTATCGGCGCTTTTGATGCGGTTTACAACGCCCACAATCTGTTGGCGCGGACAAATGTGCTCTATGGCCATTTAGTCAATTCGTATGCTATTTCTATGATTAACAAACGGCTTCCTTCCGGAAGTCCCGCATCCCGTACAGACCTGGCTTCTGATGTAATAAGCTATTATGTAGAAGCCGGATATGATATTTTTTCTCTGTTCCCGAAATGCAAGAACAAAGGAGAACGTTTGTATGTGTACGGACATTATGGTTTTTACGATTCCATGTACAAAACGGATAACCGGATTACGCCGAAAAGCTGGAGTAGTAAACAAATCATCAGTGGAGGAATCAATTATTTTCCACTGAACGATATCGTTGTCAAAGCGGAATATACATTCCGTCAGTTCAAAGCCCAATATAACGATGAACCCACGATTTCATTGGGCATTGCGTATTCAGGATTATTCATAAAATAAATAACATAAATAAAATGAAACAGTTAGTAAAAAACAGCATTTTTGCATTTACACTAATGGCTTTCGCCTTTAATTTTTCTTCCTGTGAAGAAGAAAACAAAGACATTCAAGACAATGAAGAATTGTACAAGTCTATTGCAGAGCAATTTGTCAATACGACTATTATCCCTACCTACAAATCATTAGCCGAAGCGGCTCTTGAAATGCGTACCGCTAACAACCGCTTAAGAAGTAATCCGACGGACGAAACGATGGCAGCGGCATCCGATGCCTGGATGAAAGCGCGTATCTGGTGGGAAATAAACGAAGCTTTCCTTTTTGGCCCTGTGGGCGAAAGCGCTTTGGATGTCGATGGACATATCGATTCCTGGCCATTGGAATTGGAAGCGATTCAAAACGAGATAGCCGCAGGAGGAAACTTATCCGGGAAAGATGCCTGGAATTTAGATGCTGAAGTAATCGGCTTTCACGTTACGGAATATTTACTTTATCGCGATGGGAAGTCGCGTAAAATCAGTGATGTAAGTTCGTCCGAACTGAATTACCTTATCGCAGCGACCGATGCATTGGTCTGGGATTGTGTTTTAGCTTACGTTGCCTGGGTGGGAGAAGAAAATGTATCTGCCGAAATGAAAACTGTTTTCAACGAAAACGCGGATGTGGTAAGCCATTTGAATAATAATGCAGCTTACAAGAATTTTGCTTCCCGAATGAAAGACGCCTCTGCCTACCAAAGCTCTTTTGCCGCAGCTGTCAGTCAGATTTTCGATGGCGCTATTGATATTGCCAACGAAGTGGGCGAGACAAAAATAGAATCGCCTTACGAAAACGGCAGAGTGGAAGAAGTGGAATCGTGGTACAGCTGGCATTCATTAGACGATTACCAGAACAACATACGAAGCATAAAAAATGCCTACTTGGGGGGCTTTAGTGACGTTACCCGGCCTTCCGTTTCGTTGTTAAGTAATTATGTTGCTTCAAAAAATGCGCAGTTAGACCGTGATATTAAAGCGCAAATAGAAGATTGCATTACCAAAATCGCGCTTATCGGAGGAGGAACAAAATCATTTTACGAAGTGGTTCGCGACCATACAAACGAAGGGCAGGTAGCAGCAGCCGTTGATGCATGTAAAGATTTGGCAAATTTGTTTGAACAGCTAAAAAATATTATTGATTAAAAAAACTATGAGAAAATTAAACTTGTTGATGAGCATTGTATGCTTATCCGTTTTTCTTGTTTCTTGTTCGGAGGATAATGTAAGTACTTCAAGCAGTAACAAAAAAGAATATAACAAAGAAAATGAAGAGTGGTATCCCGGAGGCGAAAACGGAACGGTTTTTATAGCCAATACAATGGCTTACCAGCAGTCGATGCCTTTTATTGATGCGAGTCCCGACCTTTACAGGGCGTTTATGCGGGGAGAACGCATTTTTGAAAAAAGTTTTGTCACAACGGAAGGAATGGGTTTTTCGGGATTGGGGCCGGTATATATCCGTAAATCCTGTATTGCCTGTCACCCAAGCTATGGCGGACGAAGCAAACGGGTAGAAAAATTCGATACCAAAGACAGTCGAAATGGATATTTGCTGATGATTTACGACCCGACATCTCCGACACTGGCCTTGGCGTCCAAATATTTTACCGGGATGACACAAACGCAAGCAGTCGCTCCTTACAAAGCGCCGATTAACGAAGCGGGCATCCAACTGTCATGGGTGAATTTTGTGGACGAATATGGTAATAAATACGAAGACGGTACGCCATACAGCCAGGGCGCTCCTTACGAAGGCACACTGATTTATCCCAAAATAAAGGTTGACCAGAGCGCTATTTTGTTCGAAGACTTTGACATGAGCAAACATGCCGCTTCCATCGAAGCTACTATCGGTATTTATGGGGTTGGCTTATTGGATGCTATTTCCGATGAAGACCTCCGCGCCCAATACGAATTGGAACAGACACGCGGATATTGTCAGGGAGTTATCGGAGCGGATATTGACGAAACGGGATTGAATCCTTATTATCCGGGAAAACATCCCGGCCGGTTCACCTACCTTTGTACCCGCGCTACTTTGGATAATGGTCCCGGGTCGAATGCACTCTGGAACATTACCAATGTAACCCGACCCGACCGCCGGTATCATTATATTACCGAAGAATATGCCAAAGTCATGTCGAAAGAGCCGGAGGTTCAAAACACATTGGGAAAAACGGAAGCGGAAATCTTCAATGATTTGATGTCTAAAGAACTCAAACCTGAAATGACTACGGAAGATTATAACGATTTCATGGTTTGGCATCGCGGTGTAGCCGTTCCGGCCGCCCGCAACTTGGATGACCCCAAAGTAAAAAAAGGGAAGGAACTGTTCAATGAAACCGGTTGCACGGCTTGCCATCGGCCTTCGTGGACGACCCGAAACGGTTACAAACCCCAATCCGAACTTTCCAATCAAAAGATTTATCCCTATACGGATTTGTTGCGTCACGATTTGGATATGTATGAATCGGGTCGGGTGAAAGTTTGTCGCACAACGCCTTTGTGGGGTCGCGGATTGATGCCTGTCGTATCCGGTCATTCGGATATGCTCCACGATTTACGCGCCCGCAACTATGAAGAAGCCATTCTTTGGCATGGCGGCGAGGCGAAACAGAGCAAAGAGAAATTCCGTAAACTATCGAAAGACGACAGAGCGGCTTTAGTTAAATTTTTGGAGGCGATATAATTGGTTTAAGCCAAGAGTTCACGCATGATTCCGTCGGAAACAAATATTCCTTTCCGGGTCAGTTTCAACTGTTCATTGCTTATTTCCAGCAATTTCCCATCCAAATATTTTTGCGCCTGTTTTAGGCAATACGTTTTCTGCTTTGCACCAAAAACGACAAGCAATTCCCGGAGGTCAATCCCTTCCATCATCCGCAAACGTGTAATAACAAAATCGTTATAAGCTGTTTTTGTATCAATTATTTCTTGTTCAATGCCTTGCGAAAGGTATTCGGCGCCGGTCAGTCTTTTGTTCCATTGGCGGCTGATCCCATTGTAGGAGTGAGCGGAAGCCCCGACGCCCAAATAGTGAGCGCCTGTCCAGTAAGCGGTATTGTGGCGGGAATGATAACCGGGTTTTGCAAAATTGGCTATTTCATACTGTTCAAATCCGGCGTCTTGCAGGGTATCTATCAGCATTTCAAACAATTGAACGCTGGTTTCTTCATCGACGGGAGTTGTCAGGCCTTGTTCCAGCAAGGAATAAAGCGGACTTCCTTCCTCATAAATCAAGTGGTAAGCCGAGATATGTTGTATGTTCAATTCAATCGCTTGCCGGAGATTTGCAGCCCATGTTTCGGTTTTTTGTCCGGGTAAGCCGTACATCAGGTCGATACTGATATTGTCGAATCCGGCTTTCTGTAACAATCGGACGGCGGAGACAGCGGATGAAGCATCGTGGCGACGGTTCAGAAACTGCAATTCCTTTTCGTCAAAACTCTGGATACCCAGACTGATGCGGTTAAACGGAAGATGTTCAATCGACTGCAAATATTCCGTATTGATGTCATCCGGATTGGCTTCGAGTGTCACTTCAATAGTCGGCGAATCTAAGCCGTAATAACACCGGAGCGTATCGAATATTTTTTCAAAATTATCGGCCTGCAATAAGGAAGGGGTTCCTCCCCCGAAATAAACCGTTTCAATTGCCTGCGCCTGCAAGTAATCCTTCCTGTCTGCCAATTCACGACAAAGGGCAGCTACATACACTATTTTCTCTTTCGTGTCCGTAGAAGAAAAAAAATCGCAATAAAGACAGCGCTTTTTGCAAAATGGAATATGGATATAAATACCGGCCATAACGATAAAGAAAAAGAGGACTGCCCGTTAAGACAAGCCCTCTTTTCAGGGTTAAAAACTACTAAAAATGTTATTTTATTTTTTGAACTTTTTTGTATCCGTAAACAGCCAGGCTGCCCAATTCTTCTTCGATACGGAGCAGTTGGTTGTATTTAGCCATACGGTCGGAACGGCTCAATGAACCGGTTTTGATCTGACCGGAATTGGTTGCTACGGCAATATCGGCAATTGTAGCGTCTTCCGTTTCACCCGAACGGTGCGAAGTTACAGAGGTATAACCGGCACGGTGCGCCATGTCGATAGCATCCAAAGTTTCGCTCAGCGAACCGATTTGGTTTACCTTGATCAGGATAGAGTTGCCGCAACCCAATTCGATGCCTTTTTTCAGGAAATCGACATTGGTAACGAACAAATCATCGCCGACTAACTGGCATTTATCACCGATTTTATCGGTCAGGAGTTTCCAACCGTCCCAGTCGTTTTCGCTCATACCGTCTTCGATGGAATCGATCGGATATTTGGAAATGAGTTCGGCCAGATAATCGGTTTGTTGAGCGGAAGTTCTTTTGGCGCCCGAAGGGCCTTCGAACTTGGTATAATCGTAGACGCCGTCTTTGCAAAATTCCGAAGCAGCACAGTCCAAAGCGATGGTTACATCTTTCCCCGGTTCGTATCCGGCATTTTTAATTGCCTGCAGGATAGATTCCAAAGCGTCTTCCGTGCCTTTCAAAGAGGGAGCAAATCCACCTTCGTCGCCGACAGCTGTGCTCAGACCTCTGTCGTGTAATACTTTCTTCAGGGCGTGGAACACTTCAGCGCCGGTACGCAAACCTTCCTTGAAACTGGGAGCGCCCACCGGACGGATCATAAATTCCTGGAAAGCGATGGGGGCGTCGGAGTGAGAACCACCATTGATAATATTCATCATTGGAACAGGCAAAGTATAAGTATTGGTTCCGCCGATGTAACGGTACAAAGGAATATCCAAATAGGTGGCAGCAGCTCTTGCGACAGCCAGAGAAACGCCCAGAATGGCGTTTGCACCCAGGTTGGATTTCGTTTTCGTTCCGTCCAAAGCAATCATTTTCCGGTCGATTGCCCTTTGGTCTAAAGCGCTTTCGCCCAATAATACCGGTGCAATTACCTTGTTGATGTTATCTACCGCTTTCAGAACGCCTTTTCCGCCATAACGCTTTTTATCACCGTCGCGCAGTTCCAATGCTTCGTTTTCACCTGTTGAAGCGCCCGACGGAACAGCAGCGCGTCCTATAATACCCGATGCCAAAAGGACATCAACTTCTACTGTAGGATTACCTCTTGAATCCAGAATTTCTCTTCCGACAATTTTTACAATTTCCATAACGTCTTTGTATAATTATAAATTTATTATTGATTTTTGCGCCGCAAAGTTACAAAAAAAAGTCAAATTACACAGCATTTTATTTGATTTAACAACGATTCAGCGATTAAATATCAATTAAAATGACTGCATCTCGCACAAACGGCTGTAATAGCCATTTTTTGCCATAAGTTCTTCGTGACTGCCTCGTTCCACAATTTCACCTTCATGCATCACACAAATCAGGTCGGCATGTCGAATGGTCGATAAACGGTGGGCGATGACAAGTGTTGTCCGGTTTTGCATCAGTCGGTCCAGTGCATCTTGCACCAAGCGTTCCGATTCGGTATCCAGGGCGGAAGTCGCTTCGTCTAAAATCAGTACCGGAGGGTTCTTCAGCACCGCACGGGCAATGCTGATCCGTTGCCTTTGTCCACCCGAAAGTTTACATCCCCGGTCGCCGATATTGGTATCATAGCCCGCTTCCGATGCAATGATAAATTCATGTGCATTGGCTATCCTTGCAGCTTCTTCTACCTGAGCCGTCGTGGCGTCTTTCACGCCGAAAGCAATGTTGTTGAAAAATGTATCGTTGAACAGGATGGCTTCCTGATTCACAATTCCCATCAATTGTCTGAGGTCGTGTACTTTCGTGTTCCGGACATCTACTCCGTCGATTGTGATACGCCCTTCTTGCATGTCGTAAAATCGAGGCAATAAATCGGCCATCGTCGATTTTCCCGAACCCGACTGGCCAACCAATGCCACAGTCTGCCCTTTTTTTATCGTCAGACTTATGCCCTTTATCACCCAATGCTCCTTGTACCTGAAACGGATATCCTTGTATGTTATCTGCTTGTCTAAAGCTATGGGAATCGGATGAATAGGATCGATGATGTCCGATTCGGCTTTCAGTATTTTGTCTACCCTGTCCATCGAAGCCAAGCCTTTTTGAATGGAATAGACAGATTTGGTCAGGTCTTTTGCCGGATTGATAATCATGTAGAAAATAGTCAGGTAAAAGATGAAACCTGCTCCGCTGATAGAACTGTTTTCGTTCAAAATCAAAGTTCCGCCATACCATAAAACAATGGCGATGACAATTGTGCCCAACAATTCGCTCATGGGGTGCGCCAATTGTTGCCGACGGAAAATTCGGTTGGTAATTTTACGGAACACTTCGTTCGTTTCCTGAAAACGCTTTGCAATTTTTTCTTCCGCATTAAAAGCCTTGATAATTCGCAATCCGCCTAAAGTCTCTTCGATTTGCGACATCAATCCGCCCCATTGCTGCTGCCCTTCTGCAGAACGTTTTTTGAGTTTCTTCCCAATCTGTCCCATAATATAACCGGCTATCGGAAGCATCAACAGAGCAAATACAGTCAATTGCCAACTGATGAGGAACAAACCGGTCAGGTAAACCAAAATCAGTATCGGATTTTTAAAAAGCATGTCTAAGGAACTCATTACGGAGGCTTCTATTTCATTGACATCCCCTGAAATACGCGCCAGAATATCGCCTTTTCGCTCTTCGGAGAAAAATGCCAAAGGCAGGGAAAGAATTTTCTCGTTGATTCGATTACGGATGTCGCGAACGACCCCCGTACGGATGGGAATCATAAAATAAGCGGATAAATACATGCTCGCCGTTCGAAAGATTGTACCTATAACCAAATACAAAGCCATTACAAGCAAGGCGGCAGACCCACCGTAGGTATTGATAATCTGTGCAATATAGTACGAAAAATTGTTTTCGAGAATATCTTTCAGATGCGCCCATGAATCGCCGGAAAAAAAATCAAAAGGAATATACGCGTAACTGACGGTTTCGATTTCAAAAAGCATATTCAACATCGGCATAACCACATAAAAAGAGGCCAATGTCAACAAAGCCGACAAGAAATTCATTACGATGTTCAGTATCAAGTAATTTTTGTAAGGCGGAACAAACCGCTTCAATAAATGGAAAAAATCTTTCATTCGGAATTACTGTTTTTTAAAAAGCGGCGCAAGTTACTCATTATTTATGGTATTTGCAATTCGTTAAAAAACGCTAATTCGATGGTATGAATTAAACTTTTAATGCTACAATAAGTCTATATGTTAATTCACAGTATTCCAATAAGTACACATTTTGGTTTAATTAACTTTTTGCAGATAATTTATATGAAATTTTTGGGTCATTTGATTATTTTTCTTCTATGTTCTCTTACTGTTTTCGGTCAGAAGAACTTCGCTCTTTCCGGCAAATTAATGGACACCGACAATTCTGCCATTGTAGCCGGTAATGTTGAATTATTAGCAGCGAAAGACAGTTCTTTTGTTTATCGGGCGACAAGTAACACGAATGGTGATTTTTCATTCAGGAACATAGAGGCATCGAAGTACCTATTGAAAGTGACTTACGTAGGGTATAAAACCTTTTTCAAAGACGTCAATCTGGATGGCAGTCGGGCTACAACAAATTTGGGTGTAATAAGTTTGGCGGCTGACGCAATCCTCTTATCGGAAGCGGTTATAGAAGGGAAAAGGCCGGAAATAGTAGTCAAAAACGATACCTTGGAATATGATGCAGCCTCCTATAAAACGCCACAAAATTCTGTTGTAGAAGATTTGTTAAAAAAACTTCCCGGTGCGGAAGTTGACGATGACGGAAATGTAAAGATTGGCGGAAAAGACATAAAAGGAATATTGGTAGACGGGAAAAATTTCTTTGATGACCCGCAGATTGCCACAAAAAATCTCCCCGCCGATATGGTAGAAAAATTGCAGGTATTCGACAGAAAGTCCGATCAGTCCAGAATGACCGGTTTCGACGATGGCGAAGAGCAGACCTATATCAACTTGACAATCCGTAAAGGAATGAAAAACATGACGACCGGAACAGTTCAAATAGCTGCAGGCCAAGACGTTCAAAACGATAATGACAAGCGGTATCTGGGACGCGGGTTTCTCAACGGAACCACAAGCAGTAGTCGTTATACATTTATGATAGGTACAAACAACAACAATAATATGGGGGCTGCAGACCAAACAGGAGGAGGTAGTAATAACCGTGGTGGATTTGGCGGATTCGGCGGCTCCGGTACCGGCAGATCCCAGAATTATATGTTGGGTATCAATAAGGAATTTTCTCCCCAATTGAATCTGAACGGAGATATCCGTTATAATAAACAGGAAAGGTCTATGCTGAATAAAAGCGAGACAACCACTCTTTCGCAAAATTTATCGCAATTGGATAAATCGCTGTCCAATAGCGGCAACTTTTCCGACAATGTAGCAGCCAATCTTAATCTGGAATGGAAACCGAATGACAAACAAGAACTTATCTTCCGTCCGAATGCGAGCTTCAATACCCGTGCCAACAATGGATACAGTTCGCAAGAAAGGTATGATTATAACAATATGGACCCTTTGGTATTTTCCCAGCGAAATTCTGCCAGCGAGAATACGGCTTTCAGCATCAGCGGTAATTTAAGCTATGCTTACCGGTTCTCACGCAAAGCAGGTAGGGTTCTCAGTATCAACGCAAGAGGCAATTACAGCGACAACAACAGCCAGGGTAAAAATATTTCGCTTACCCAGAATTATATAAACGGCATTTATGCCAGTGATGAGAACAGAAACCAGCGGTCGGAAAATGATAATTATTCAAACGGTTATCGCGCCAATCTTTCGTTTGTTGAACCGATCGGACATAACAACCTGCTTCAATTTGCGTATCGGATTTCTTATTCCGATTCGAAAGCGCTGAATAGTACGTATGATATTTATGAGGCTTTGTGGTCGGATGCTTTGGATACGGCGATTATCAAACCGTCTCAGAGCAGAAGCGCCTTGCGTAATTCCACGGAACAACGCATTGGAGTCAGTTTCAAAGCGGTTCGCGAAAAATACAATTTTACTTTGGGATTTAACGCAGACCCTTCAAAATCGGTGAATGATACTTATCAACCCAAGTGGGATTCGGCGCCGATCCAATATATTCCGCGTGATTTTGACGGCCATATACACAATTTTCAAGGTGATTCGCTGATTTCTTCGATTCCTTTGAATGTGATTAACTTCTCTCCGGTAGTTAGTTTTAATTATCTTTTTGGCCAAAGAACAAATCTTCGCATCAATTACGAAGGAGAAACCAACCAGCCTTCGGCTAATCAGTTACAGGACTACGAAGATACAAGCGACCCTATTAACTGGAGTAGAGGTAATCCGAATTTGAAACCCGGTTACAGCAACCAGCTCAGGGCCAGTTTCAATAAATTTATAGCAGCAACCCAGATGATGTACGGCTTCAATCTCAACGGAAGATTTTCTTTCAACGATATCGTATCGGTAACGCAAATGTTAGATGGAGGTAAACGAATGACAACTTATGAAAATGTGAATGGCAACTGGAACTTCGGTTTATCGTCAACATTCAATACGCCCCTGAAAAATAAAAAAATTACAATAGGAAACTCGGCAAGATTGAGTTTAGGTAATGAAAATTCGTACTCAGATGCAATATTGAATGCACAGAAAGATGTTTCACTGACGGATATGGTAAGTTTCAATTACCGCTCAAGTTTATTTGATATCGGCTTGAATACAGGCATTATCTACCGTAAAACGACCAACGCTGTAAACACATCACGGAATCAGGAAACAAATGATTATCGATTGGGTGGAAACACGGTATGGTATTTTCCGCACGACTGGACAATCGACAGTGATATCAACTGGTTGGGACGAGAGGGTTACGGACAAGGATACAATATCGCTCAAACCCTTTGGAATGCTGCTGTCGCCAAACAATTATTCAACAAAAAATATGGCGTAGGAACCTTGAAATTACAAATTTTTGATATTTTGCAAAACCGGAACAGTATTACGGCATCGCCCACTACCAACGGTTTCCAAACAAGAGAAACCAATGTCATTCCCAGCTATTTCTTGTGCAGTTTTATTTATCGCTTTAATATCTTCCCGAATGCCGGTACAAATGCCGACCAAGACAATTCGTTCAACAGGCGCGATAGAGACAGGGAAGGCGACGGCGGCGGTAATCGGGAAGGAGGCAACAGAGGTAGAGGAGGTACGTCCGGCGGCGGCAGAGGAGGGCGATTCTAATCCTAACTACATTTTAGGCTCTATACTGTTTTTCCCGGCTAAAAAACACTAATTTGATTTTATGAATTAAACCTTTTACCTTACAATAAGTCTAATCATCATTCACTGTATTTAAATACATACATATTTTGAAACTATTAACTTTTACAGATAATTTATATGAAATTTTTTGGTCATTTGATTCTTTTTCTTCTCTGTTCTCTCGCTGTTTCCGGACAGCAGAATCTGGTTCTTTCAGGCAAGTTGGTTGATACCGACAATGTAGCCGTTGTGGCTGGTAGTGTTGATTTGTTAGCAGCCAAAGACAGTTCGGTCGTTTCCCGGACAATCAGTAATGAGAACGGTATTTTTACATTAAAAAATCTGGAGTCATCAAAATATATCCTCCACATAACATATCTGGGATTTAAACCGATTTTTAAAAATCTGACGCTCGACGACAGCAAGACGGAGACGAACTTGGGCGTTTTAACCATAATACCCGATGCCATTCTTTTGGACGAAGCCATTGTCGAAGGGAAAAGGCCGGAAGTTGTGGTGAAAGGCGATACCCTGGAGTACGATGCGACCACCATAAAAGTAGCGGAAAATTCGGTAGTAGAAGACTTGTTAAAAAGAACGGCAGGCATAGAGGTTGATAAAGAGGGAAATGTCACAGCCGGTGGAAAAAGCGTAAAAAGGGTTTATGTCAACGGTAAAGAATTTTTCAATGACGACCCCCTGACAGCCACCAAAAATTTACCCGCAGAAATGGTCGAAAAGATTCAGGTGTTTGACCGCAAATCGGATATGGCGCAATTGACGGGATTTGATGATGGAGAAGAAGAAACAATTATTAATTTAACAGTTCGTCCGGGAATGGCGCAAGGAACCATGGGAAACGCGCAGATAGGAGGCGGAAGCAGCTTGGATGGAAAAAATGATTTTCGCTATAACGGGAGTGGATTCGTAAACAATCAGAAAGATGCAAACCGCATAACCTTTATCGTTGGTGGAAACAATAACAACAATATGGGTGGAGCCAACATGCTTGGCAGCGGTGGCGGCGGCGGTGGTGGCGGCTTCGGTGGTGGCGGCGGCGGCTTCGGTAGCGCCGGCGGAATTTCCAAATCACAAAATTATGCTATGAATATAAACAGAGAATTTTCGCCTGTTTTAAAGATAAACGGAGACATCCGTTATGGAAAGCAGGGAAGATATTCGGAAAATTCGTTATCGAATATGACCACCATCTCCAACACGGAATCACAATTGGATAAAACCGAATCCAAAGACAATAATGGCTCCAATAACATTTCTGCAAATATGAGAATCGATTGGAAACCGGATACCTTGAATACCTTTATTTTCCGGCCAAACATCAGTATCAGAAAGTCCGATGGCAATAGCTCCGGATTATCGGCTCGTTACGATTACAACACATTGGATACAATCTATGATTCTTATACGAGTTCCGTCAACGATGGGAACACTTTATCGTTTGGCGGAACAATGGATTTCGCCCATAAATTTTCGAAACCCGGTCGGGTGTTTACCGTAACCGCAAGAGGCACCTTCAGTGACGGAAAAACAGACAGACTTAGTCTTACCAATTACACCACAGGGGATCCGATTTTCTATAAAGACCGTAATCAACGGACTTTCAATGACAATATTACCAATAATTATACGCTTTCGAGTTCATGGGTAGAACCACTCGGTAAGAATTTCTTTGCACAGGCTACCTACCGGTTTACCCACTCCGAAACAGAAAGTCTCAACAGCACCTACGACATTCTGGAGTATGATCCCTATCTAATGGCGACGGTGCTTAAAGATACTGCGCTAATTAATCTGACGCAAAGCCGAAGTACGATACGAAACAGCACAAATCAACGCATCGGATTGAATCTGCAAATGGTACGCGAAAAATTCCGTTTAACTGCCGGATTTAATGTAGACCCATCAAAATCCGTGAATGAAACGTACCAGCCTCTCCCCGGACAAATTGAGACGCAGCTTTTTAATCCGGACGACGATGCAAGATTAGCCGTAATCAGAGGAGATTCCCTGATTTCCCGCATCGACCAGAATCTTGTCAATTTTTCCCCCATAATCAATTTCAATTATATATTTGGACAAAGAACCAACCTCAGAGTTGATTATGAAGGAGAAACCAATCAACCGTCTGCCACTCAGTTAAGAGACTATTTGGATGATAGCAACCCGACGAACTGGAACCAGGGAAATCCGAACCTCAAACCCGGATATAGCAATTCTTTGCGGCTTCAGTTCCAAAAATATGTTCCCGAAACTCAATTTATGTACATGCTAATGGGGAACGGCAGTTTTTCATTGAATGACATCGTATCCGTGACCAAGACCCAGCCCGGAGGAATTCGTTTGAGTACCTATGAAAATATCAACGGCAATTGGAACTCCATGTTGATGGGGATGGTGAACACGCCGCTGAAAAACAAACGCTTTTCAATCAGCAATATGGTAATGGGAATGTACAGTCACTCAAATTCATACGTCGATGAATTGAAAAATCTGGGGAAATCTGCTTCAATAAACGATAATTTGAGGCTTAATTACAGTTCCGATTTGTTTTATTTTAGCGTAAACGGCAACATCAATTTCAGTAATATCACTTATTCTGCAAATCCGGAAAGTAACCTGAAAACAACCAATTACGGACTGGGAGCAAATACAACCTGGTATCTTCCGAAAAAATGGACTGTTGATAGTGATATAAACTGGACTATAAGAACGGGCTATGCAGAAGAATACAATATTCCGCAAACACTCTGGAACGCTTCCGTAACGAAAGAATTATTCAATAAAAAATTCGGAACGGGTTCTCTCCGCTTACAAATTTTTGATATTCTGAAAAATAGAAACAATATCTCGGCCACCACCACTACCAATGGATTCTCCACTTCTCAATCATTGGTACTTCCGAGCTATTTTATGGTCAGTTTGATTTATCGCTTCTCTGCTTTCCCTTCAATGGGCAACCAAAACATGTTCCCCGGTGGATTTCCCGGCGGCCCTCCAGGGGGAGGCGGTGGATTCCCTGGTGGTGGTGGCGGACGTGGTGGCGGCGGCGGCGGAAGAACGCGCTTTTGATCGCAGCTAAGCCTTGGATTCCAGACTGATAATAGGTATCAACATTTCCTCCAATGAGATGCCTCCGTGCTGGAAGGTATTCATATAGTAAGATACATAATAATTGTAGTTATTGGGGTAAGTGAAAAAATCTTCTCCCAGGGCGAAGATATATTTTGTACTGATATTGGGAGCCGGAAGACCAACAAGTTCCGGTTCTTTTATTTCAAATACCTCTTTAGGATTATATGTAAGCGTTTTACCTAATTTGTAACGTAAGTTTGTATTGGTATTTTTATCTCCAATCACTTTTACCGGCTGGGTAACCCTTATTGTTCCGTGGTCGGTGGTTAAGATGATTTTACATCCCTTTTCCGATATTTTACGAAACAATTCAAGCGTAGTGGAATGTTTAAACCACGACCGGGTCAACGAACGGTAAGCGGCTTCAGAGGAAGCCAGTTCCCGCACCATTTTTGATTCGGTACGGGCATGAGAAAGCATATCGACAAAATTCAAGACAATGACGTTCAATTGGTAATTATCTAAGTTATTGAAATTTTGCAGGAGCTTTTCTCCCTGGGTTGAATCAATTAGCTTATGATACGAAAAAGTATATTTTTTCCGGAAACGCTCAATCTGCGTTTTGATGAGGGGGGCTTCATTCAGGTTTTTGCCTTCTTCGGATTCTTCGTCTACCCATAATTCAGGGAACATTTTCTCTATCTGTAGCGGCATTAATCCTGAAAAAATGGCATTGCGGGCATATTGTGTAGCTGTCGGCAAAATAGAATAATACAAATCTTCATTGAAAGTAAAAAATTCCGATAGCATATCCTTGACTTCCCGCCATTGATCCAACCGAAAATTATCAATCAGGATAAAGAAAACCCGTTCGTTATTGTCCAATAAAGGAAAAAGTTTCGTCTTAAAAATGTCGGGACTCATCAACGGACGTTTCTCCGGCTGGGAAATCCATGTTGTATAATTATTTTTTACAAATTTACCGAACAAACGGTTGGCTTCTTCTTTTTGCATACGGAGCAAATCGGCCATAGCCGCAGGAGAAGCGCCTAACTCCAACTCCCAATAAACCAATTTTTTGTAGACATCTTTCCATTCCTCGGTTGTAAACGAGTCATTGATTTGCATACCTATCTTGGGAAAATCCTGCTGGTAACCGGAAGTGGTTGTCTGCGTGATGATTTCATTCTTATGCAAGTTCTTTTTAATCGAAAGTAAAATCTGGTTCGGATTAACGGGTTTTATCAGATAATCTGCTATTTTACTCCCAATGGCCTGATTCATAATACCCTCATCTTCACTTTTCGTGATCATCACAACGGGAACATCCGGATAGCTTTCTTTAATCAAGGATAATGTTTCCAACCCGCTCAGTCCGGGCATGTTTTCATCCAGGAAAATCAAGTCGAAAACCTGTTCTTTACAGCAATCAATGGCATCTTGTCCACTACATACCGTAACAACATCAAAACCTTTTTCTTCCAAAAAGAGGATATGCGGTTTCAAGAGATCTATTTCATCATCCGCCCATAAAAGTTTGTCTTTCTTCATTTTTTATTTTTCTTTGCTTTTTGTTCTTCTTCCCGTGCTTTTGCCTTGGCTTTCCGCTCGGTTTCTTTGATTTTCTGTGCCTCTTTCCGCTCTCTTTCCCTCTTTTTCAAATCTTCTTTCCGCGCTTTTTCCTTAGCGGCTTGTTCGGCTTTTTTGATTTTTTGCGCCTCTTTCCGTGCGTTTTCTTTCTCTTTCACCAAACGTTCTTTCTCTGCTTGCTGTTGCTTCTTCTCTGCCGCTTTCAGTTTTACCAATTCTCTCTCTTGCTGTTCTTTGGCTTTCAGCAGTGCATTTTCTTCTTCCTGTTGCTTTTTAAGTTGGGCAGCCTGTTCCTTTTCTTGTTGTGTTGCCAACTCTTTTGCCGCTTTATCTTTTTCTTGTTGTATTTTTTTCAACTGTTTCTGTCGTTCTTTTTCCTCCTTTTCCTGTTGCTTTGCATATTCGTCAATCGCATTGGAAGATTTTTTCCGGCTGAACAATTTTTGAATTCCCCTTATCGGATCCGAAGCAATATCATTGAAAATAGTAGTGGCATTTTCCAATTTATCAGATGTAGTATTGTAAACATCATTTACTGTATCTAAAGTTTCGTCTGAACCGGCAATCGGCGCTATCACAGTTGAATCTTGTTGTATGGCCGGAATCGTATCTACCACCGTCACAGGCTCTTCAAGGGGAACAATCTGATTTTCCGTTTCCTGATTTTGAATCGTCTCTTTTATTACAGGAGGCTCGGGTTCATCCGCATTATTTTCCATTTCGCGTAATTTCTGCACTTCCATTTCTTTTTCCTGCATCAGACGCCAACCGGCAATCAGGTATTCATTCCCTTCCGAAAAATTCTCTTCGAAGAAAGTCATGTATTCGTCTAAACTCTTCCCTTTCATCAGAATATCATAATTAGCCGTCGAAATCGGCACAATTATCACAGATTGCGCCAAGTCCCGTGCATAACCGTCGGGCTGGCGTATCATCCGGATATATTGAATTATTTCATCCTGATTATTGAAACCTTTGATACGCAACAATCCGATATCTCCGGTTTCTGTTTTTTCTAAATCAAAATCGTTCACCATGAAATTCCCGAAATTGAAACTTGCAACAGTGAATAACAACAAATTGTCGTCGATACTTCCTTTCGGATAAATCAAAAGTAACTCGTATGGCGTATTCACCCCAGCCGAAAATACAAGGGTCGAATCAATCTTTAATGAATCGGATGTCACACCAAATCGCATATTGAACAAACTTCCTCTTGCCAGCATATTGTCGCCGGAAGAAGCTAAGAGTAGTCCTTTTAAGAAACCTTTCATCATTTCTCCGGCCAGAACAGCAACATCTTCAGATGGATATTTGTCTATCAGATTCTTCAATAAAACTTTGAATGTATCCACTTCATTGGTTTGAGCGAAACTTAAAGCATTGAGAAACATGAATTTCGGCATTAATGTCGATTGGCTGAATTTCGTATTAATTGTTTTGTAATTGTCTCGGATTGCTATGTAATTACCTTCCTGATAAGCGTTATATGCTTGCTGATACAGTGAATCCTGAACTACATTCATCATTTTCAGGTTATATTCGTAATCGGGGTCTGCCATAGCAATAGCAAGGTTGCTTTCCGGGAATAAGGCGCGAATTTTGGATTTGTATAATTCAGCCATTTCTTTGTTATCAGCCTGCCAATAAATCAGATAGGTATAGTGATAAGCTTCCATTTTTTTCTCATTTTCCGGGAAACGGGTATCCAAAGTTTCAAAAGTTTCCAAAGACAAATCGTTATCATTCAACAAGTCTTTGTAGATAACGGCCATATTGAACAAACCGTCTGCAATAATCAAATCGGAAGCGGCCAAGTCTTCCTCCGTCACAGGTATCTGTTGCAAATAGAATTGCGGGTCTTTCGGGTCAATGGATTCGTCGGCGGAGGTATTTGTTGCGAGCAAATCATTCGTTTCATTTTCCAAACTATCGGTAGCGATTGCTGAAATTCCGGAAAGATTTTCACCCTCAGATATTTCTTCGTCAAAATTCAACATTGGGTTGATTTTATTCCGCCTGCGCCAATCGTCTTCCAGTTTTCGCCTGCCCCACTTCTGCTGAAAGGTACTTTTACCAAGTGCGACCGCCTGCGGATTGTAGAAATAGAAAGCATTGGATTCGGTAGTAGGCGGCGTGATGGGTACAGGTTTTGTTTGTATGCTTTGCTGCTGCGCCCGTAAATCTTCCTGACGGGCCAGATAGGCTTCTTTTTCTTCTTTTTTCTGCTCTTCTTTTTCTTTCGCTATCAAATCGGCAATGATCTTATTGACCACTACAAGCCGCTCCTCTTCCGTCATCCGGGACAAACGCTGGAGACTATCCTGCAATACAACCGCTTCATAGTGAATCACTAAGGCATCTAAAACTTCGGAACGTTTGGCAACTCTCGGATAGGCTTCATCTTCTTTTTTCAGTTGTCCTAAAGCGTCGGCATAATTAGGTTGGGCATCCAAATATTCCCTCCGGTTGAAATAAATATCACCTAACACAACTTGGTTAAGCGCCTTATCTATTCCATTCCGTTCGCTTTTCTCTACACCCAAAGTATAACTATCTACGGCTTTTGCAGTATCCGGAACCGTCATATAGATATTTCCCAGCGCATAATAAATCTGGTCCAAATAATTCTTATTTTTTGAACTTTTGGCCATTTTATTTAATTGTTTGCTCATCTTGCTGATATCCCCTCCCGGGTAGACTTCCGTTTGCCGGATTTTGGCATTTAACTCAATAATATAAGGTGCATTTGCACTTGAAACATTTCCAAAAGCCTTGTATGCCAAATCTTTTTGTCCGGTAATAGCATACAATTGTCCCAAAAGATATTTTTCGCGCGTTCTTTGGTAACCGTTTTTTTCCGATCGAATCGCAATTTGTAAATGCGGAATTGCATCGGCATATTGCTTTTGCTTAATCAGATGGTCGGAATAAACCGTTGAAAACCATTCACTTTCTTTTTTACTCAGTTTATTGGTGTTTATCTTCGAAAAGATGTCTTCTGCTTCATAATACCACTCCATTTCGGAATAGCAGCGTGCTTTCCATATTTTTGCCGGAGTGGCTATTTCCGATTGAGATTCATACAAGCGGGAGATATAGGAAAACGAACTGGCCGCTTCTAAGAAATTCCCGTTGTGAAACTGCGATTTGGCCATCATCATCCATGCATTGTGCAAAAAAGGATTGTACTCCGTGCGACTCATAAATTCCTGGTATTTAGGGTCGCTCCGTTTCCCGGATTGTTTTTCCGGTTTGGTTTGAATGGAATGACGCTTGATGGCTTTAACCGCTTTTTCTATAGATTTATCAAAAGGACCTCCCGATTCGGTTTTGTCTTTGGGAAGGGCTGATACCGGAAACATGAGAATTGTATTTGAATAATTATCTTCATAACTTTCCGACTGGGTTTTCATTGCTTCATTATAGGCTTCATTTCCATTGAAATAAATATTGTAACGAGTGTTGAACCCATGATACCACCTCGTACCGCTCGTATTCTTGACAGAAGTACAAGATGCAAGCAGTAGAACCGGCAAAGAGAAATAAATAAAGCGAGCCTTCAAGAATGTAAGATTTAATTATTTACCCTATTTTAAACAAATTTATCTGCATTTTATTGTCTTTTTACAAAGAAATATAGTGTTTTACAGAATAGGAAAAATAGTACCTGAACGAAAATGATGGCTGCTCCGGATGGAACATTCAGGTAATAGGATAGAAACAAACCGGAAATGCAACCGGCAGTTCCAATTAAAACAGCATATAAAATGATTTTTTTCAGGCGGGACGTGAATAAGTTAGCCGTCATTTGCGGAACTGTCAAAGACGACATAAGCAGCATGATTCCTATCAGCCGGATAGATGCGACGATGCTCACGGCTATGGCCAGCATCATCAGGTGCTCTATCCATCCGGTTTTTACGCCTTGTGTCTGAGCAAATTCCCGGTCAAATGCCGTATACAATATCGGTTTATAGAACAATATAAAAATAAGGATCAGCAAGACGGCTAAAATACCGGCAAACCAAATATCTGAAAGTGTAATGGTAAGAATATTTCCAAACAGATAAGCGGAGATATTAGGCGTATAGCCCGGCGTCATAAAAATGCAGATTACGCCCAAAGCCATTCCCAATGCCCAGAAAGCAGCTATGGCGGAATCTTCCCGCACCCCTTGCTTCTTAGACAGCCATTCCACGCCAAAAGCGGATGCTACGGCAAACAGCAATGCCGAGAGGATGGGATTCATGCCTAAGTAAAAACCTAATCCTAAACCGCCGAAAGAAGCATGCGTAATACCGCCACTGATGAAAACCAATCGTCTCGCAACAATGTAAGAACCTACTATTCCGCAAGCTATACAAATAAAAAGGCTACCCAGCAGCGCATGTTGGAAAAAAGTATATTGCAATAAACCCATACGCCTGCAAAGTTAGGTATAATTTCGTGGATTTTGTAGTACTTTTGTAGCGTATTTAATTGCATTTTATGAAAAATAAGATAAAACTCGTTATTTTCGATCTCGACGGAACACTCTTGGACACCATAGCTGATTTGGCGGAAAGTACCAATCAGGCTTTGCATCAGCATGGTTTCCCCATACATCCGGTAAACGACTATAAGTTTTTTGTAGGGAATGGTATCAATAAACTGTTTGAAAAGGCGCTTCCGGAAGGAGCAAAAACAGCAGAAAATATTCTCCGTATCCGGCAAAGTTTTCTACCCTGTTACAGTCAACACAATACAAACCACAGTGTTCCTTATTCGGGTATTCCCGAATTGTTGGTGCAATTGCAAAAACGGAATATTCTGTTGGCTGTTGCTTCCAATAAATACCAGGAAGCAAGCCTTAAACTGACGGCGCATTATTTTCCCCGAATATCCTTTGTCAAAGTATTGGGACAACGGGAAGGCATTGCTCCAAAACCTGACGCTACTATTGTACACGAAATTCTTTTGGCGGCCCATGTTCACAAGGAAGAAGCCTTATACGTGGGTGATTCCGGTATTGATATGCAGACGGCGCATAATAGCGGCGTCATTGCCTGTGGTGTGACTTGGGGATTCCGTCCCCGCTCCGAGTTAGCGCTATATTATCCTCAATTTATCGTAGACAGACCGGAAATGATACTTGATTTAATTGACAAATCAAGCCGAGAATAAAGCTGTAAAGAAGCAATCAATTTTTTGCGGTGATTGCCTGTTTTGGGACGTATTCAGCCTTTTTTCAGGCTAAAACTTTTCTCCTGTAAATTTGCAATATAAAAAATAATTACTACTTTTGTAGCGGAGTTGATGGAAGATGCCTGCATTTTTCGATTCTCCGGCAAAAAATTATGTTTACGCTTTGTACGGGCGTGAATACAAACACAAGCGGGTTCTATATGAAACGGACAATGTCTTTCATACTACTCATGGGTTTACTGCTGACAGCGGCTCAGCCGACCATCGCTTTTCATTATTGCAAAGGCGAACTGCATTCTATGGGTTTTGTTAAAAAGGACCTGCCTAAATCATGCTGTGAAAAAAATCATTCAAACTGCTGCTCCAACAAGATTTTAAAAGTCCAAACAGACTCATTCTCCATCAATCAAACGGATATAAACATTCAAGCGCCTGTCGATATGCATCCGTTATTTTTTGCAATCGATGATGATTTGTTTACTCCCTACAAAAACAGCCTTTTGTTACCGCAAGGCTTTCCTCCCGGCGGCTTGGCGCGATATAGCGCAGAATTGCGCCACCTGATTTGTGTTTATCGGATTTGATTAAAGCCGGAAGAAGCGTAAAGACTTTTTCTCAGGCATTATAATTTCCTGTCTTTCCGTCTTTTGTCTTCTATCTTTCTGTCTTTTTATTATTTTCCATTTTATTTTAAAAAACATGCTAAACAAACTTATCAGGTATTTTCTTGATAACAGATTGATAGCAATATTACTTCTGATTATCATCATTATTTGGGGCATATCGGTTTCGCCGTTCAACTGGCATGGCGGATTCCTGCCCCGCGATCCGGTTCCGGTCGATGCGATTCCCGATATCGGCGAGAATCAGCAGATTGTGGCAACCGAATGGATGGGACGTTCGCCCCAAGACATTCAGAACCAGATTACTTATCCGCTGACAACGTCTTTGCTCGGTATTCCGGGTGTAAAAACCATACGAAGCACTTCTATGTTCGGCATGTCGTTTATTTACATTATTTTCGACGACAATATCGAATTTTACTGGAGTCGTTCGCGCGTATTGGAAAAACTAAATTCTTTGCCGCCGGGAACTTTACCCAAAGATGTTCAACCCGCTTTGGGACCTGACGCCACAGCGCTCGGACAAATCTATTGGTACACGCTCGAAGGGCGAAATCCCGAAACAGGCAAACCTGCCGGAGGTTGGAATCCCGACGAACTGCGTACCATTCAGGATTTTTATGTCAAATATTCCCTCTCTTCGGCGGAAGGCGTTTCGGAAGTGGCTTCCATCGGAGGATTCGTGAAAGAATATCAGGTTGAAATCAACCCCAACGCCATGCGTGCTTACGGCGTTTCGGTGATGGATGTGATGAATGCCGTGCAGAAAAGCAACCTTGACATCGGAGCCGAAACCATTGAAATGAACCGCGCCGAATACCTCGTCAGGGGATTGGGCTATATCAAAAACATTTCCGATTTGGAAGAAGCCGTTGTCAGCGTCAGGGAAGGCGTTCCGGTACGAATAAAAGACGTGGCTTTCGTCAATTTGGGACCGGCTACCCGCCGCGGCGGATTGGATAAAGAAGGCGTGGAAGCGGTCGGCGGCGTGGTGGTGGCGCGTTACGGTTCAAATCCGATGGCTGTCATCGACAATGTGAAAGCCAAAATCGAAGAAATGAATGCAGGTCTTCCGCAAAAAACCTTAGCCGACGGAACGGTTTCCAAAGTGACTGTTGTACCTTTTTACGACCGCACAGGATTGATACGGGAAACAATAGGCACGCTCGAAACGGCTTTGTCGCACGAAATTCTGATCTGTATCATTGTCGTTATCGTTTTGATTTTCAATCTGCGGGCATCGCTTACCATTTCAAGTATATTGCCGATTGCCGTACTCGCTACTTTTATCATTATGCGTTACACCCATGTCGATGCGAATATTGTTGCCCTGTCGGGTATTGCAATTGCCATCGGAATCATGGTGGATGTGGGCGTAGTGGTGGTTGAAAGTATTATCCGGAATCTGGAGAAGAACCAAACGCCTCCGAAAGGCAAAGCGCTGGCGGATGTAATTTACAAAAGCGTTTCGGAAGTATCCGGAGCCTTATCGACCGGGATGCTGACCACAATTATCAGTTTCCTGCCGGTTTTCGCCATGCAGGCGCAGGAAGGAAAATTGTTCGGTCCGCTGGCTTACACCAAGACTTTCGCGTTGGTTTCGGCTTTTTTGATAGGTTTTGTTATTCTTCCGGTGGTAGCGTATTATGTGTTTTCGTGGCGTCAGCCGAAGATTTTAAGGCGCTTAAGCACCTTAAATTTAAGATACTTAAAAACCCGAACAATAATAAACATCCTCGCCCTGCTGCTCGCCGGCTATTACCTCACTTCCGCTTGGCTACCGATAGGCACGAATGCCGGATTTATCATGAACTTTGTGTTTGTTGTCCTTGTCGTTGGAATCGTTCTCGGCATGCTTTGGGCTTTGGTTATTTATTACGAGCGCATCTTGCGCTGGTGTTTGTTCAACCGACTGAAATTTATGCTGATACCACTTTCCACACTTGTTGCAGGCGTATTTATCTGGCGTGATATGGGTCAGGAATTTATGCCCGGCCTCAATGAAGGTTCTTTCCTCCTGATGCCCACCAGTATGCCGCATACGGGCATTGAGCAGAACCGGCAACTGATTGGAGTTGTCGATAAACGCATCGGCAATATTCCGGAAGTAGAATTGACCGTCGGTAAATGGGGGCGCGTCAATTCGGCGCTCGACCCGGCGCCGGTTCAGATGTTTGAGAATACGATTAATTACCGTTCCGAATATATTCTGAATGAGGATGGACGGCGGCAACGCTTCAAAGTAAACGGGAAAGGAGCATTTTTGTTGATAGACGGAACGGCTTACAATCCTGCCGACGGTTTCCGGATAGTCCCTGTCGATAGCCTGATTCCCAACCGTCGCGGCGATTATTTCCGGCAATGGCGGCCGCACATCAAAAAAACCGATGATATCTGGCAGGAAATTGTGAATGTTTCCCACCTTCCCGGTTTGACTTCTTCGCCCAAACTGCAACCCATCGAAGCCCGTTTGGTAATGCTTTCGACAGGGATGCGTGCGCCGATGGGACTGAAAGTTTCCGGTCCCGACCTCGAAAGCATCCAACAAGCCGGTATCATGCTCGAAACCGCCTTGAAAGGAGTTCCTTCCATATTGCCCTCAACCGTGTTTTACGACCGCGCTGTGGGCGCTCCGTATATCGAAATCAAACTGAATCGCCGCAATATGGCGCGATACGGCATCACAGTAGCGGATTTGCAGGAAGTCATCAGCGCCGCCGTGGGCGGCATGCCGCTGACGACTACCGTAGAAGGACGTGAACGTTTTCCGGTGCGTTTGCGCTACCCCCGCGAGTTGCGCGACGACCCCGAAGCTTTGTCGCGACTGATTATTCCGACGGCTACCGGTGCGCAAATTCCACTCGGCAATGTGGCGGAAATCGAATATACGCAAGGCGCTCAGATGATTCAAAGCGAAAATACTTTTTTGACGGGCTATGTCATTTTCGACAAAATAACAGGCAAAGCCGAAGTAGATGTAGTCAGGGAAGCAGGAGAAATTTTGAAAGCAAAAATAAACGCCGGAGAAATTCGTTTGCCCGATGGCGTTTCCTACAAATTTGCAGGAAATTACGAACTGCAACAACGCGCAGCGAACCGGTTGATGATTGTTATTCCGCTCAGTTTATTTGCTATCTTGCTGATTCTGTGGTTTCGTTTTCGCACGGTAACCGCTTCGCTGATTCATTTTTCGGGCGTATTTGTCGCCTTTGCCGGAGGCTTCATCCTGCTGTGGCTTTATGCGCAACCTTGGTTTTTGAATTTTTCTTTCGGCGGAGAAAACCTGCGGGACGTTTTCAGTATTCATCAGGTAAACCTCAGCATTGCTGTTTGGGTAGGATTCATCGCCCTTTTCGGAATCGCTACGGACGATGGCGTCCTGATGGGAACGTATATCCACGATACTTTTGTTGAACGCAATCCCCGGACAAGGGATGAAATCCGCGAAGCCGTCGTATATGCCGGTCTGAAACGGGTTCGTCCTGCCGCAATGACTACCGCTACCACGCTGATTGCCCTCTTGCCGGTACTCACATCGACAGGAAAAGGTTCGGATATCATGATTCCGATGGCGATTCCAACATTCGGAGGCATGTTGATTCAGAGCATGACTATGTTTGTTGTTCCGGTATTGCAATGTTGGTGGAGAGAAAGTGTAATTAAAAAAGATAAATAAATTGTATTATGTTGATATATAATATTATAAATAAAATTACACATATCTATAACTTGCCAAATCGCATATTTTTTGCATA
Organism: Dysgonamonadaceae bacterium; assembly: GCA_031289145.1. Taxonomy (GTDB): domain Bacteria; phylum Bacteroidota; class Bacteroidia; order Bacteroidales; family Azobacteroidaceae; genus Azobacteroides. Next base: position 105,151 of record JAITQA010000029.1, read on the forward strand.
CATTTGGCAGATTATATATTATTATAACCTGCCAAATGTATATATAAAAAGTGCGTTTTGGCAGAAAATAATATAATATAACTTGCCAAATCATATATTTTTTATATATTTGTGGCAGATTATAAAAAGCAAACAAAATGGAAATAATAGGAAGATATTCCGAGCAAAAGGCTATGCAACAACATCTTGAGTCGGACAAACCTGAATTTGTAGCCGTATATGGGCGTCGAAGAGTTGGGAAAACATTTCTGATAAAAGAGTTTTTCAAACAATCGTTTGTATTCTATGTTACCGGTCTGGCGAATGCAAGTAAAAAAGAGCAGATAAAAAACTTCAATGTGTCGTTAAATCATTACGGGAAAATGCCTTATCCGCGTGAAGAATCATGGATGGAGACTTTTCGTCAACTTATTCATTTACTTGAACATTCGAGAAAGAAAGGGAAAAAAGTTATTTTCATTGACGAATTACCTTGGTTCGATACGCCTCGTTCGGGATTTATCACGGCATTGGAACATTTCTGGAACAGTTGGGCCTCGTCCCGACCGGAAATTCTGTTGATTGTATGCGGTTCGGCTACTTCGTGGATGATTAACAAGTTGATTAAGAACCACGGCGGATTGCACAACCGCGTTACCCGCCGTATGCTGATATCGCCGTTCACATTGGGTGAATGTGAGAAGTTTTTCCGGCACAAGAAAATTATATTGGATAAACGCTCAATCGTAGAGAGTTATATGATTTTCGGAGGTATTCCGTTTTATTTGGATATGATGGAAAAAGGCCTGAGCCTTGCCCAGAATGTCGATAAACTCTGTTTTTCAAAAAACGGCGCTTTAAGGGATGAGTTTTCAATCCTTTACGCCTCATTGTTCAAACACGCCGAAAAACACATAAAAATTGTAAAGGTATTGGGTAAAAAAGCCAAAGGCCTGACACGCGACGAAATCATCAAAGGAAGCAAACTGCAAGGCGGCGGATTGAGCAACCTGCTCGAAGAATTGGAACAATGCGGTTTTATCCGTAAGTATCAATCATTTGAAAAGAAAAACAAATACCCTGTTTATCAGTTAGTCGATTTTTATACCCTATTTTATCTGCACTTCATTCGTCCGGATGCGGCTAACAAGTATTTCTGGACAAACATGACCGATAATGCACGCCACCGCGCGTGGAGCGGTTATGCTTTTGAATTAGTCTGCCTGATGCACGAAGACCAAATCAAGCATAAATTGGGCATTTCCGGCGTACTGACACATACCGCTTCGTGGCGCAGTCTGAATGTATCGCCCGGAGCACAGATAGACCTGATTATCGACCGGAACGACCGCGTTATCAATCTTTGCGAGATGAAATATGCCAACGATACATTTGTCATTGACCGAAAATACGGCGAAATCCTGCGTAACAAGCGGGATGCATTCGTGCGGGAAACGAAAACCCGCAAAGCCATTCATCTTACGTTGCTTACTACCTACGGCGTAAAGCAAAACGACTATTATGGACTGGTACAGTCGGAAGTAAAAATGGAGGATTTGTTTTGAACAAAAATATATTATAAACACAAATTTTTATGAAGAAAATAACAATCATCATTGTCCTGTTCACGATACACTGTTCGTTATTCACGGCTTACGGGCAGACCGATTCGCTGAGTCGCTACCTGGAAATAGCGGCGCAGAACAACCCGTCCGTGAAAGCGGCTTTCCTTTCTTATGAAGCTGCCTTGCAGAAAATTCCGCAAATGGGTGCATACGAAGACCCGCAATTGGATATCGGCTTTTTCCTGAAACCGATGGATTTGGTCGATGGTCGTCAAATCGCCCAGTTCCAATTGATGCAGATGTTTCCATGGTTCGGCACGAAAAAAGCCGCCCAAACGGAAGCGCACCACATGGCTAAAATGACTTTCGAAGAATTTCGGGAATCCCGGGACAATCTTTTTCTGGAAGTCTATACCCAATGGTATGCGCTTTGCGCTTTGCAACAAAAACGGATAAACAGCGAGGAAAACAAAAAACTGTTGCAACAATTGGAAAGTCTGGCTGTCAGGAAATTTTCGACCGGAAGCGGGGGAGGGAAGACGGAAGACAGAAGACAGAAGACGGAAGACGGGAAACAGGAGATGGGGAGCGGTTCGACGTCCGGCATGAATATGGGCGCTTCTCAGACCGCATCCGGTAATTCTTCCGGTAATCAGGAAAACAGGGGAGGTATGAATATGAGCGGCGGCGCTTCTTCCGGCATGTCGGAAGTATTGCGTGTCCAGCTTGAACTTGTCGAATCGGAAAGCAATATCGAAAGCCTGCTCTCCGAAATCATCGCAGCAAAAGCCCGCTTCAACGCTTTGTTGAATCGTTCGGCAGACCATGCGGTAAATATTCCGGACGAATTTTCGCAAATCCCCTACCTTTTGGATGTAAGCTCCGTCTCGCAGCAGATGACGGAACAAAATCCCATGCTGGGTATGCTGAAGGAAGAATCTTTAGCGCATGAAGCCCGTTTGGAAATGGAGAAGAAAATGGCATATCCCATGTTTGGCGTCGGCTTGCAATATATGCTGATAGGTAAAACGCCGGAAAGTGCGGCGAACGGCGCGGATATGGGCGCAATGGATAACGGCATAACGCCCGATGCAAACGGCAAGGCCATGAAAAGCATGAACGGCAAAGATATGATTATGCCGATGGTCTCGGTCAGTATCCCGATTTTCCGCAACAAATACAAGGCGGCGCAAAGAGAAAGTCGGTTACTCAGGCAGGCGAGTGAAGAAAAGTACGCCGATACATTCAACCGGTTACAGGCGGAACTTTACCGCGACAAGCACCTGTTGGACGATGCCGTGCGGAAAATAGCGCTTTACAAAAAGCAGTCCGCACTTGCCCTGACAACCTGCGAATTGGTAATACAGGAGTTCGCAAGCGGTAAAAGCGAGCTTAGCGATGTGATACAAGTACAACGTCAATTGCTCGATTACCGTTTGAAAGAAGCGGAAGCCATTGCGACTTATAATACTATGGTTGCCAACATTCAAAAACTAATTTCATCAAACGACAAATAAATGGTATCTTTGTAAAATTTAAAAGTATTTTGTAATGAAATTTTCTCAAAAAACAAAAGAAGAATTAAGACATTATGTTTATGTTTTAATTGATTCACGAGACAATAGAATTTTTTACGTGGGAAAAGGACAAGGGAATAGAGTTTTCGAGCATAAAAAAGACGCCTTGCAAATGTCCTCTGAAAGTGATAAACTGGATACTATTCGTGAGATAATAAGTAGTAATGAAGAAGTTAGATCTTACATTGTGCGACACGGGTTAGAGGAGAACGAAGCACTTATCGTAGAATCAGTTTTAATAGATTTTCTGACATTTAAAGATTTTTCGGAAGTAGCTAAAATTACAAACATAGTTGCTGGACACCATTCTTTCGATAGAGGAATTAAAACAGTTAATGATATCGAAACCTTATATAACTGTAAACCATTATTAGAAAGAGATATAAAGCATAAATGTTTAGTAATCAATGTAAATAAAACATATAACCAAAAGAATGTAAAAGATAATATTTATCAACGTCCGAATATTTATGAAGCAACTTATCAACTTTCTCGCCCCAACAAAGTCGGCGCGATAATGGCATTGATTAGAGAATGTCAGCCCAAAACCATTGAAGAATGGGAAAGTTGGTATTTTGAAAACGCCCAAACGGCAGGGAAGAATCCGTTTAAGATCACCAAAGAAAGTTCGGAAGAACTCGGAAAACGGCTGTATAAGAGAATCACAGAAATAAAAAACAGAAATTGAAAGATTAAGAAATAATTAAATGAATAACACATGAACAGAATCAGTATTATTTGCCTCGGAGTGAGGAATATGGAAACAGCCCTACGGTTTTACCGCGATGGCTTGGGCTTCCAAACAG
>JAITQA010000160.1 GCA_031289145.1 Dysgonamonadaceae bacterium
TCCGCCAATGCCTTTGAACGAATTTAGAGCCGAAGCAAAACGACATTTAGAAAATACGCTAATTTCTATCAAGGCAAAAAACAAAGTGGTTACGCAAAATATCAATACCACGAAAAAATCGGGTGGTACAAACAAAAAAGTGCAACAAACGCCGCGCGGGCAATTACATTTGGAAACGGTGTATGGCAGTCAGAAAAAATATGTTATAAAAGAGGAAAAAATCGGTACAACATTTGACGAAGCAAAAATTCTAACCGTATCCAAACCTGCTTACCGCGATGCTCTGCTCAAACGTCTGCAAGAAAACGGCAATGACCCGAAAAAAGCATTTGGAGGCAAAAATGCACCTGCAAAAAATCCGATTTTTGTTGATGATGCTAAAACCGAGCAATTGCCGGAAAAGGTGAAAACCGTAACATTTGAAACTGTTTATACCATTCGCAAGCCAATAGACAAGGATATAAAATTGGATAAAGTCGTAGATGTTGGAATACGTAAAATCTTAGATAACAGATTAAAAGAGTACAATAACGACCCGAAAACTGCATTCTCAAACCTTGATGAAAATCCGATTTGGTTGAATAAAGAAAAAGGCATTTCTATAAAACGAGTAACTATTTCGGGTGTCAGCAACGCCGAAGCATTGCATGAGAAAAAGGACAAGGACGGCAAAGCAATTTTGGACAGTGAAGGCAAGAAAATTCCTGCCGATTTTGTGAATACAGGAAATAACCACCACGTGGCAATTTATCGTGTTCCTGTTTTTGATAAAGAAGGGAATCCAGCCCTTGACGAAAATAACAATCCAAAATACGAATTGCAAGAAAATGTTGTTTCATTTTACGAAGCCGTTGCTCGCCGAAATGCAGGAGTACCTGTAATTGACAAAGAATTTAAGCAAAGCGAAGGTTGGCAATTCCTGTTTTCTATGAAACAAAACGAATATTTTGTATTCTCAAATGAAAAAACAGGTTTTAACCCGAGAGAAATTGATTTACTGAATCCTGATAATTACGCTTTGATTAGTCCGAATTTGTTTAGGGTGCAAAAATTTTCGCATAAAAATTATGTATTCCGACACCACTTGGAAACAACTGTTGCGGATTTTTCATCGAAATTAAAAGGTATTACATGGACAGATTTCCGTAGTTCAAAAGGATTAGATAATATCATAAAAGTCCGAGTAAATCATCTCGGACAAATAGTAGGAGTTGGGGAATATTAAAAAGAATATATTATGCACGAACCCTCTCAAAATATAATCATTTACAATACCGACGACGGCAAAACTTCGGTGTCGCTGTTGGCAAAAGACGGACAGGTTTGGCTCAACCAACAACTGCTTGCCGAACTTTTTGACACCTCTGTTCCAAATATAAGTATGCACATATCTAACATACTTAAAGACAATGAATTAGATGCAAATTCAGTTGTTAAGGATTACTTAACAACTGCCGCAGACGGCAAAAATTACAATGTAACTTTTTATAGTTTGGAAATGATTTTGGCAGTCGCGTTTCGAGTGCGCAGTTGGCGTGGCACGCAATTTAGAAAATGGGCAAACAAGACGCTGAAAGAGTACCTGCAAAAAGGTTTTGTAATGGACGATGAACGGCTGAAAAATCCCAACGGACGTTTCGACTATTTTGATGAACTGCTTGCCCGCATTCGCGATGTTCGGGCTTCCGAAAAGCGATTTTATCAGAAAGTGCGTGATTTGTTTGCGTTGTCAAGCGATTATGATTCAACCGACAAGGCAACGCAAATGTTTTTTGCCGAAACACAAAACAAACTTTTATATGCCATTACAGGAAAAACGGCTGCGGAACTTATTGTTTCGCGCGCCAACGCCACTCAACCGAATATGGCGCTCACAAGTTGGAAAGGTAAAATTGTACGAAAGCAGGATATTTATATTTCAAAAAATTATCTTACCGAAGATGAAATAGACAGGTTAAACCGCTTTGTTACAGTATTTTTGGAAACAGCAGAATTGAGAGCAAAAGAACGAAAAGATGTAACAATGTCGTTTTGGAAAGAAAATGTTGATAAAATACTGTTACTCAATGATAAACAAATTTTTTCGGGCAAGGGCTTAATAAGTAACGCACAAATGGAAAATTTTGTAGATAAAGTTTATGAACGGTTTGATGCTGAACGGAAAAAACAGGATGCACTTGCCGCAGACGAACAGGATTTGAAAGAGTTGGAAGAGAAAATAGAAACAAATAAACTGTTAAAACGATGATTAAGAAAACCCTCTGTTTCTCAAATCCCACTTATCTTTCGCTTAGAAATGCGCAGTTGGTACTAAAACTGCCCGAAGTGGAGAAAAACGACACGCTGCCCAATTCGTTTAAAACGGAGAGCGAGCGGACAATTCCGATTGAGGACATTGGCGTACTTATTCTTGACAACAAGCAGATAACTATCACAAGCGGTTTAATGGAGGCGTTGCTCGAAAATAATTGCGCGATTATCACTTGCGACAGTCGCTCAATGCCGCAGGGTTTGCTTTTGCCGCTGGAACGGAATACTACGCAGAGTGAGCGTTTTACGGCACAGATAGAGGCAAGCGTTCCATTGAAAAAGCAACTTTGGCAACAAACTATTCAGGCAAAAATCGAAAACCAAGCATACGTTTTGAAAACTTGTCGGAATGAAGAAGTGCGGAATATGCTCAAATGGGCAAACGATGTTAAAAGTGGCGACAGCGACAATCTCGAAGGCAGAGCCGCGGCGTATTATTGGAAAACGCTTTTTGCTGATATTGAGGGTTTTACGCGCGGCAGAGAAGGTGTGCCACCGAATAATCTGCTCAATTACGGTTATGCCATTTTGCGGGCTGTGGTAGCGCGGGCATTGGTTGCCAGCGGACTGTTGCCGACATTGGGCATCCATCATCACAACCGTTATAATGCTTATTGTCTGGCAGATGACATTATGGAACCTTATCGTCCCTTTGTGGATAAATTGGTGGTAGAAATCGTGGACAGCGGAACAGATTTTCAGGAATTATCGAAAGAAATAAAAATAAAACTCCTGAATATACCGGTTCTGGATGTGGTAATGAATGGGCAACGCAGTCCGCTGATGATTGCCGCCGGTCAAACAACCGCTTCATTGGCAAAATGTTACTTAGGGGAGAGTCGGAAAATTACGTATCCTTCCTTTTGAAAATACAGGAATATAGGAATGGAAAATGGAACGTTTCAGCGAATATAGAATTATGTGGGTCATGGTATTTTTCGATTTGCCTACGGAAACGAAAAAAGAGAAAAAAGCCGCTTCCGATTTTCGGACAAAATTAGGAAAAGATGGTTTCACGATGTTTCAGTTTTCTATTTACCTGCGTCATTGTGCCAGCCGGGAAAATGCCGATGTGCATATCAAACGGGTAAAGACATTTTTGCCCGAAAGAGGTCATGTCGGTATTATGTGTGTGACCGACAAGCAATTCGGCTCAATGGAACTGTTTTACTGCAAAAAAGAAAAGACAGTTTCCACTCCCTATCAACAATTAGAATTATTTTAAACTCATCGAAAACAGCATCCCACAAGATTTCTGATAATGAATTAAAACATAAAAATCCCGCTTATTAGGCGGGATTTTTACTTGTAAACAGTCATTTTTGTTTTTCAAAAAATAATCGTAAAACGTTTAATATTAGTTAGATATTAAAATTGGACTGTTTGCGATGTCAAAGATACAAATTTTGAAAGCAATTCACAACACTGACATTCAGAAAAAACAGCCTGCTTGCACTGTTTGCGATGTCAAAGATACAAAAAATCATCTCATTCAGCGAAAAAGCATTCGCAGTTTAACTCAACGTCCTGTTGATTCGCTTGATGGAGACAAAATTGCTGCCCTCAAAATTGATGATTCGAGTATAAAACTCAGCAAGTTGTTGTATCGCAACGGCGGTGCTGCCGACTACGTTTTCAACAAAATAGACGTGCTTTCCAGCGGCGAAAGTTCGTTTGAGTCCATTTTTGAGACAATACGAAATACAAAGAATTACATTCACATCAAATTTTTTATTTTTGCCGACGATAAAATTTCAAATCAGTGGCGCGATACGCTTGTGCTTCTGGAAGGTTCGGTGGTTCAGGGCTTGTAAATGTTGTTTTTTACCGATTGGCAAACCATTCTACAAGCATTTACGCAGGCAATAATGTGTGCGAAAAAGTATGTTTTTATTCAAACTCTATATTTTTAGGCCTAAACGCCGAATGCGACAAACTTTTGCAAAAGCAAAACCGCTGACTCGAAATGAAGTGATTATTCCACTGCAATAAAAGCGGTTTGCAAGCCATCTGCTTTTATTGAGACGACGGTTTTTCCGCTATTTTTCAGCAACTTTATTTGCGCTTTGCCGTTAATTGCCTGCACTTTGCTTGAGCCGATGGCAGTTCCTTGATTGACGATGAGTTTCCCGTCGCCGACTGCATCAAAATAAATGAAGTCGCTTGACTCTAAACTTATTGAGCCGTTTAGGTCGAGCAACGCGGTTTCTATCCAAGCATATTCATTTGTATTTTCAATAATTTTTGCAGCGATTTTTGTCGCCTTGCCGAATAGGTGTGTTTCGTAAGTAAAAGATAATGAGTCAATTATTGTTGTTTTTCCTTTTATGCCAATGGCTTTTACAATGTTTTTTCCTTGCAAAAAATTTGTTTCCCATCGCAAACCTGCCGCCGGAAAATCCTGCGAATTTCGCATTTTTATCCCCAAACTTTTTCCGTTCAACAATAATTCAACTTTTTCGCAGTTGGAATACACTTTTAGCGTTTTCATTTCGTCTGTTTTGCCCCATCGCGTGTACCAATTATGCCCGAAAATATGAATCATCGGCTCGTCAGTCCAATACGATTGAACGACGTAATACGTCTCTTTTGGCGTTAAATCGCGCTCCACAACGCCTTTTTGATTGATGTATGGCACAGGATTGTCGGGTCGCAGTGGCGTGGCGAAATCCTTAAAAGTCCAAAACGCGCTGCCCGTGAGGTTTGGCATCGTTTCTTGCTCTTTCAAATGCCAATCGAACAGGTCGCAGATGTAATTTTCACTCCAATCGCCAGATTTAGAGGCAATTAAAATTTTCCCGTTTTCGTCGTATTGCGGAACGAAATGATGTTCGGCAAAACGACCGGCATGGCTGTCACCGCCCCATTCGGCATGAAAAAAACGCGAAACTTCGGCTTGCCAATTTTCTGTTTTTGCTTTATATTCTTGATAAAAACCTGAATACCAGCCCGCCCAAATTGACGGCGAATAAACATCCACAATATCGCTGCAAAAATCGCAACGACGTATGCTTGTCAGTCGCGTGCTGTCCAATTTGTGCGCCAGCGCGTTGAGTTCGCTCATAAAATTACGAATTTTCTGTTTGTCAAATTCGGGGAAATCATTTTCCCAATCGTTTTCGTTGCCCAAACCCCACAAAACGACAGAAGGATGGTTGCGGTGTTGCCCAATCATATTTTTCAACATTCTTTTTGCCTGTGCCTTGTATTTTTCGCCGCCCACACCGCCTCGGCACCAAGGAATTTCTTCCCAAACGAGCAAGCCCAAACTGTCACACAAATTCAGCACAATGCGCGACTGCTGATAATGCCCCAAACGAATGAAATTTGCGCCCATATCTTTTATCATTTGCATTTCGGCGCGAATTTGCGCTTCGGTCATTGCTGCGCCAATGCCTGCGTGGTCTTCGTGGCGGTGCGTTCCGCGCAACAGCAACCGTTTTTCATTGAGATAAAATGCTCCTTGTGGCTTAAATTCAAACGTGCGGAAACCAAAATTTTCGCACCACACATCATTATTTTCGCTTGTCCTTATTTCGCAACGATAAAGTTGCGGATTATCGGGCGACCAAAGTTGCGGATTTTTTATTTCTGTAGTAAAAAATTTAGTATTATTTAAAATAGTTACATTCAGAATTTTATCAATAATTTTTTTATTTTTAGAATCAAAAATTTGAATGTTCAGTTCAATATTTTCACGAAAAGAATCAAGCAAAAAATCGGTAGAAATTTCGATTTTCGCTTTTTTCAAATTTTCATCAACAAAAGCATTGATATACAAATTGTTAAGTGAAACGGCAGGCAGATACACCAAGTTCAAATAGCGATAAATTCCGCCGTAGAGCGTAAAATCCGATAGGTCAGAAGGAATCATTTCGGCATCGCGGCTGTTGTCGCAACGAATTGAGAGTGGGATTTTACCATTAAAACGCTTTGAATCAATATTTTCGCTAAAATACTTTGCCGCATCGGTAATATCCGCCGTCCATTCGTCGTAGCCGCCTATGTGGTCGGCAACTTTTTCGGTATAAACAAATACTTCGGTTTTTTGCCCTGCTCCTTCAAAATGTAGTAGCGTGCGACCGTTTTTGTAAGGATTTTGCACGTCCAAAAGCGTGCGATACCAACCCGCGCCCTGAAAATAATTCACATCAGGCGCAACAGCATCTTCGGCATTCCACGTATGCGGCAGCGTTATTTTTGTCCAAAGAGGCAGGGCTTCGGGGTCGTCGGGCTTGGCAATTGGGCGAACTGCTTCCCACAGGTTTCCCAAGTCCTCGCGCAAAAATTCCCAACCATCGTTCAGTCGCAATTTATTAGGGTAATTGATTTGTGATGATGCATAAAGTGCTGAAAGCAAAAAGATTACAAGCGGCGCAAGTTTTTTCATAGGCTTAATATTCAGTATAACAGAATGTTGCGGTCTGTATCCACAATTTTACTGTATTTTTTGTATAACTCAAAATAATCTTTGCGTGCAGGGTTTATTGCGCTTAAGCGAAATAATTCTTCGCATAAATTTTGCTGCGCTTTGTCCCAGCCGCTGATTTGTTTGTATTGCCATGCCGACAGGTCTTTGCCAATATAATGTGTCAGAAAATCGACTGCTTTGTACAACGACCTTCCGTCCGTCGATATGCTATCGCACAAATTTATTTCCAAATTTCTGGCAGTTGCAGCCATATCCACCATAAAATACAGATTATAAACAGAATAGTGAAACGCTAATGTGCGTGTCAGTTCGCGTGGCATTTTTCCGTCGGGTTCTATCTGTTTGAATAGTCGATTTTCAGGTGTTTTTTTTATAATTTCCATCGCCGTTTTTTTGTCGCCAACGAAGAGCGAAAATGTTGCTAATTGCACATCGTAAGCAAGCCCGTGATTGTTTGTGCTGTTTTTTTCGGCGATGGCGTTTTTGTCGGTTTTCCACCAATTTATTAATTCTTCGAACCATTTTTGCAGTCCGATTCTATCTTTTTCGGTATAATCTTTTGAGGATTCCAACAATTTTACGGCGTTGAGCATTTCCACAAACGAATAAGAATCGATTAATCCGGAAGCGCGACCTTTGTTGTCGTTGGTTCCGGGAATAAATTGAGCATAATTGAGGTTCGGGTTCATTTTGGTTTTTTTATCTAAAAACCAAACTCTCAATAGTTTTACGGCTTTTTTTGCATAATGCTTGTCGCCACTGTAAAAATACGCCAACGATAGCGTGGTTACATCGCTTGCCATATTTCCGAGTGGATTACGGTCGTAGTTATCAAGTTCGGGATTCGATTCTCCATCGCGGTTAATATATGGCAAGCCATCTTTTTTGGACGGGTCAGCCCAATAATAACGGCTTAAACTTACATAATCGTGCTTATCGCCGCTGGGCGCTTTGCCTGTTTTGAATGTAACCGAATACGGTTTTTTGTTTAAATTATTATCCGCTTCGTCGATTAGTTGACGGTATGCACCATTATATTCGGGCAAATTGATGTCTTTTTTTATTTCGTTCAATTTATTGATATTCCACATCCATTGCGCATTAGCGGCAACCGGCAGCCAAAATAAAGCCAATAAAACTAATTGTTGTTTTCTCATTTTTTAGTTTGTTAAAAAAAAGAGACATAACCCGACATTTCGATTATGTCTCTTTTTTGTTACAACATTTTAGTTAAACGTAATTGTTTCCTTGTTAAAATCAGCAGTAATTCCCCGCACTTCATAGTCGCTGGTTTTACTGTTGAGGGTACTTTCGCGATATTTATCTTCCGAAGTAGCAGGCGTACCTTTTGCGGGGTCGAGCGTATTGATTTTCAACACACCTGTGGCAGGTGTAAGTCGTTTAATTCTTACACTCTGTTTTCCTTTTTTGGCTTTCGCCCATGTTAACGAATATTTTCCGTCGACGGGATTTATTGCTGCGCCCGATTCATTTACGACAGCAAAGTCGGTACCTTCAATGAGAGCGGAAGTTCCATTGTTGCTAACCCAAAAATAGGTAATGATGTCGTAAGAACGTGTCTGTTCGCTGTAAAATTCAAATGGAATATTGCTGCTTATGCCGTCTGTTCCTGTAACAGTCCATGTGCCTGTATTAATTCGCCAGCGTGCTGTGCCGTCGGTTGCAATTTCGTAGTTAAGGGCATCGGAATATACGTCTGTTCTGAAAAATCCTATGTAATAGATATTCTCCAATGCAGGGTCGGTTGTCCACGCATCGTCTTTGCAACTTGAAACACAACACATTATCGTCATTATTGCCAAAAAACACATTATCTTTTTCATTTCAATATTTTTTATTATTAAACTTAAATTTAGTTATTTTATTGCCAGCCCGGATTTTGTTTGATATTAAAATCGGATTGTGCAATTTCAAAAGTGGGAATAGGATACAGATAATCGCGATTAACATTAAAAGTTCTTGTGTTTTTAAATTCGATTACATAAGTGTTTTCCTGTCCGTAAACAAAATTTCCGTTCACTATCCCCGCAGCGTTAGTGATTCTTGGCGTGAAAGTGCTGATTAACGATGGATTTTGCAGTTCGCTTGCCAAGCATATCGGACCGATTAAATCCACAGTAAGCACATTTTCTGCCGTTTTCCAGCGAATGATGTCGTCATAACGAAATCCTTCAGCCATGAGTTCTACCGTGCGTTCTCTTCTGATTTCGGTGAGCATATCCAAACCGTTCAGCGTAACGAAAGCATTTGTCAAATTCACACTGAACCCGACACGTGCGCGAAGTTTGTTCACCGTTTGGTCTAATTGCGCATCGGTAATTGTGCCATTTTTTTCGTAAAGGGCTTCGGCATAAGAGACAAGCATTTCGGCGTAGCGAATCAAAATTCTGTCGGTAAAATCTTTATTGCTGATGCTTTTTTCCCACATAGAGCCGAAAAATGCTTTTTTACAAGGATAAGCTTTTGGTCGTTGCGAATCGAAAGGATAATATTTTCCTTTTCCGGTTACGCTCCAGCCCACAAAAGCATCGTTTTCCAAAGCATCGTTGATAGTCCAGATTGATTTCAACAGGCGCGGGTCGCGTTGTCCTAAATTGCTCGGCAAAGGATTTCCCATGTCGTCAATTCCGGCAATGTTGTTGTACGATGTTTCAACGGGAACTTTCAGCGTGGTTTTATCTATCGGCAGTCCGTCGGCATACAAAAACAGGTCTAAAATATTGCGAGTGAGTGCATAACTGCCTTCCATATCGCGGGTGTGCATGTGTCCGGTGGTAACAGTTGAAAAATCATTTGCTCCGTATGCTTGCCCAAACACAATTTCCAAATTTGTATTTGCCTCATTTTTATAAGAAAAAACGTCATTGAAATCGGGATACAAATTGTGTCCTTCGTCTTTTAGCAATTCAAAAGCAGAAATTGATTTGTCTAAATGGGCGTTGGCATTGGAGCCGGCATGATATTTTTGAAAAGTTCCTTCGTAAAGACCGATGCGGACTGTCATTGCCAAAGCAGCAGAGCGACTTGCACGGCGACGGTCTAATTCGGCTGTTCCCAATTGGGCGCGTGTAGGAAGATATTGTGCGGCAAACTGTAAGTCATTATAACACTGTTGAATAACATCCTCTCGCGGTGTGCGTCCCATTTTGAGGTCGGAGTCGTAGACGCTTGCGAAGGTTTTTAAAACCAGCGGTACGTCGCCATATTTTTTTACCAAAGTAAAATACCAGTATGCGCGAAAGAAATACGCTTCTGCCACCCAGCGATTGCGCTTGCTTTCTGCCAAAGACGACACATTTCCTTTTTCGATAATATTATTGGCTGCAAAGATGCAATCGTATGGTTTTGTCCAATCGTCGCTTGTGCCGGACACTGTTCTTGCGCCTGCACTGACATCATTTTGTGTTGCCGCTACAAATTCGTCGGCGCGGGCATCGCAATCCCAACGTGGCAAATCGTAGTAAAGTCGATTGCAAGCACCTTTAAAGTCGGCTTCCGATTGCCAAAAGCTATCGTCTGTCAATTCCGAACCGGGTTGCACGTCCAACAAATCTTTGCATCCAGACAATAAAACAGAACTCACTAATATGCTGATATATAATATCTTTTTCATGATTTTATTTTTTATAAATTAAAATGTTACACTAATTCCGGTTGTCCAGGTGCGGAAAAACGGATAATATTGTGATTTTTGAGTGTTGTCGCCCACTTCGGGGTCAAATACTTTCAACACTTGCGACTGTTCCCATACATCTGTTCCTGCAATATATATACGCAGGTTTTGTATGTTTTTTTTGAGAACGGGAATAGTGTATCCTAACTGAATGTTTTTCAGGCGGATATACGCACCGTTTTGCACCCACTTGTCGGACGGACGGTAGTCGAAAGGGTCGGCTGCATTGTAGTTGATGATTCGTGGGAAGAAGGCATCTTGATTATCTTCTGTCCAATAATCCAGATGAACAGTCCATGGCATTTCGTATGAATATGCCAAAGGTGCTATCGTGCGTGAATTTATCAGGAATGAACGTTTGCCTGTGCCCTGAAAGAAGACGGTAAAATCGAAACCTTTCCATTGTGCCGCCAAATTTATTCCATACAAGTAACGTCCGTTGGTTGTTCCCAAGCAAACCAAGTCGCCGGGATTTTCGGGAGTGGCATCGCCTGTTCCTATTTGATGGTCGGGCGTTCCCTGCGCCAAATATTTCACATCGCCTCCTGTTACCATATTATCTTGGAAACTCACATAACCGGGGTGAGCGGCTTTGTAGTCGAGGTATTCCTGACGACTGCTCCAATATCCATCGGTTTTGTAGCCCCAAATTGTGTTCAAAGCATAGCCCTCGAGGCGTGCCACAGTACCTTCGCTAATAACATTTGCTCCTGTATATTTTACTAACTTATTCTGACTGTCTTCGATATTGAAACCTATTTGATAAGTTACCGGTCCGATTTTGTCGTTCCAATTTGCCGAAAATTCCCAGCCCCAAGTGTTCAGTTGTCCAATGTTTTGAGCAGGAACATCAACTCCGATAATATGCCCTACTTGCATATTTGCCATCATATTTTTGTTCTGCTTCCACCAATAATCGGCTGTCATATTCAGGCGACTGTCAAGCAAACCAATATCTATACCGATGTTTGTTGATTGTAGCACTTCCCACGTAATATCTTTGGAAGCCATTTCCTGCTGATAATAAACCGTATTGCCAACATAAGAAATTACATTACCACTTGCGTCTTTGTTGGTTATCAGTCCGAGATATGGGAAGTAGCCCGAAAGAGCCGAACTGTTTCCTAACTGTCCCCACGAAGCGCGAATTTTGAGGTTGCTGACTTCGTCGCGCAGTGGTTCAAACCATGATTCTTCGTTCACGCGCCACCCAGCCGAAAATGAAGGAAACAAATCCCAGCGTTTGCTTGGGTCTAAACGCGAACTGCCGTCGTATCTGAAATTGGCTTCAAACAAATAACGATTGTTAAAGTCATAATTCAAGCGTCCGAACAGCGAAGCCATTTTCCATGGTTGAATCAGGTCTGTTAGCGACGAGTTGGCGGCGGCCGAATTATCGTAGAAATTGAAACTGAAAAAATCGTTAGAAAGCAGGTTGTTTGCCACGCCTGTCATTTGGTCTTTCAGAAATTGTTCGTAAGACGCGCCCAGCAACACATGAAACGAATGTGCATTAACCCACATTGCAGCCCGTCAAGTCGGAAAGTGGTTGTAATCAAGAAATTCCATTTTTAGAAATTCCGATTTGAGCACTACAAATTTTCGTTTAGTGAAGGCTTGGGATTTGTAGT
>JAITQA010000055.1 GCA_031289145.1 Dysgonamonadaceae bacterium
ATCAAGAATTAATTGATTCCCCTCTCGCTTGGTGCGACGTTGTTTGCTCATGCGTTTTTGCCTGCAAAGGTAGAGTCAGTAAACTAAGTACGCAAGATGTATTTGCCCGGATGCTTACAGTTCAACAACAATTCGGAATAGCCCGAAGAAGTTGCGATAGACGACGAAATAGCTTCGCCGGTCGTACTGGTGAAATAATAAGTAAATTGCAGTTCAGCAAAATTCTTAAACACTTTAAATTCCGTACCGATTTCCCAACCTTTTGTGATTTCCGGTTTCAAATCTTTTGCTATCAATGTTCCCGATTCGCGGAAATAGGTGCCTTTGGAATAACCTGTTGTCGAACTGAAAGTTGACAGTAATGAATAGGGGTCTATGTTTACGTTACCGGTTTCGGAAACGGCAGCCCTTATTTTCAGGTAGTCGAAGAAACCGTCTTTCAACGATTCTATGGCATCGGAAGCGATGAACGATACATCAGCCGAAGGATAAAAATAAGACCTGTTTTCTTTCGACAGCAAGGAAGTCCAGTCGTTTCTGCCTGTCAAGTGCAGGTATAAGTAATTTTTATAACCGGCTACAAAATCTCCCCAGAAACCATAATTTCTTGCATGTTCGATGTTGCTGCTCACAGTTGGCGTTCCGCTGCGGTTACCGATATTGAACAGTCCCGGAACAACCAGCCCTGTAGCACTCTCAGAAGTACCTTTCCATGATTTATTAACATTGGAAGCGCCCAAAGTCAGATTCAGATCAAGGTCGCCGAATATTTTTGCCAGCGACGCCTGAAAATCCTGATTGAGCCTGTACCAGTTTTGCTGATTATCGTAAACATATCCGGGAAAATTGGTTTTTCCCTGTACCGACTGGGAATAATCGCTGTACGTATATTTGGATATTGTTTGTTTGGTCTGATAATACCTGTTCGAAAGAGAAGCCCTGTACAAAACTGAAATCCATGGTTTTATATCCCATTTCAATTCAACTTTACCAGTTAGATAGGTGTTCTTGGCGTCGTTGCGATAATTGTCTGCCATCCAGTAAGGGTTTTCATACCAGGGATTGAACCATCCGTCGGGATTAGCCCATTTGCCGTTTCGCCAATCTTTGTATTGTAAAAGCGGAATATTGGCAGGTAAATTCAAGAGATCCTCGTAAACATAATCGGTAGCCGTCGTGATATCGTAATTATTTTCGACATAACTGGCATTATAAGCAAGATTCAGATTGGATAAAACTTTCCGGGTATTGTTCAGCCGGAGCGATATTCTGTTGTAAGCATCGCTCGGAGTCGTTCCTTTGACGTCTAAATATTGAGCGGAAATATAAGACGTCGAATTGTCATTTCCGAAACTGAACGATAAGTCTGTCTGGTTTTGTATTCCGGTTTCCCAGAAATCGTTTCTGTCCGTCGTTGGCGAATATATAGCATATTGTTGTTCGCCGTTTTCGAGCGGATATCCCAATTCTCTCAGGCTTCCGTCGAATGCAGGACCATATTGTTGGTTTTCAACCGCTTCGAAAATCTGTCCGTCGGCAGTTGAACCCTGACCGAAGCGGGTTTGAGTTTTAGGGAAAAAACTGATTTGCTCTAAAGTTGTCGTATGGGATAATTTGATCTGCGGTTTCCCTTTTACTCCCTTTTTGGTCGTAATAAGCAGAACGCCGTTGGAAGCTTCCGAGCCGTAAAGCGTTGCTCCGGCAGCGCCGTTCAAGACTTGAATATCTTCTATATCCTCCGGGTTGAGATTGTTCAGTACAGCGCTGGTAACTATTGCGCCGTCAACCACAATCAAAGCTGTATTATCGCCTGTTATAGAGCGGTTACCTCTTAATACCAAACGGTAACTCGGATTCACCCCGCTGCTGATGGCATTCACCTGTAATCCGGGAATCTTGGCGGTAAGACCTCCTGCAATAGAGGCCGATTTTCCCTGGGTAATTTCCGAACCTGTAACTTTGGTGTTTGAATATCCCGGCTGTCTGCGCGACCTTGCGATTCCTGCTGCGGTGATAATCACTTCGTCCAAATCATTATTGGCGATTTTCAAACTTACGTCGTATACATTCTTGTCTTCTGTTATACCGACTGTTACTGTTTCATAACCAAGCAACTGAAATCTTAATTGGGCTTGCCTGCCCCCAGTTGCTATAATACGCTCTAAATCAATAGAATATCCGCCGTCTATTCCGGTCGTTGTGCCAATATTCCTATTGCCGACAACGGAAACAAACACACCCGATAATGCGCTTCTATCTTCGGCGTCGGTTACTTTCCCTCTTATTTGCCGTGTTTGCGCCTCAGCGACGAGCATGAATAATAAAAAAATTAAACTTAAAATAATATTTTTCTTCATTTGAATTTGCATTTATTGTTGTTAATATTTATGGTGTAAAATATCCGGGAATGAGCCGGACAAATCGGGTCTTCAAACCCGACATCGCATGTCCATAGAAGAAATCGGAAATTGTTGTTGTGTCAAAACACACTGAATGTTAGAGATTAAACCCCTTTCTTTCGATCGTCGAAATTCTGTCCTTGATCTGAAAAATTTAATAAAAGTTTTCATAAATCATTTTTTTAATTAGTAAATCAATTATTTAATAATGCTTATGCTTTTTTTGTAATTTCGGTACAAATGTAAGCTGAATGTTAATATACGTCAATACCACATTTGCGGTATTTTCGCCATAGAAGCATTTTTCATTGGTTTTATTGAGATAATATATTGAATCTGATTTGATTCAGGAATTTGTTGCTGAATAGGGGAAAAGACCATTTGCAAACTTAGTAGGGAAAGCGTATAAAAATGGGATCCGGACGAAAAACCGGCCGTGTGACAAAAAAGTAAATTTATCCAAATAATTGTAAATAGCATTATTGTTTATTGCAAGATTTTGTGTAACTTTGCAGTCTCTAAAAACGGCCCCGTAGTTTAGTGAATAGAACGACAGATTCCGGTTCTGTAGGTCACAGGTTTGAGTCCTGTCGGGGTCACAAAAAGCCGAAGTAAAAAAAACAGTTCTGAAAAGTTCGTTTGTTTTCAGATGACTATCACAGGTTCGATACGTTTGACAAATATTTTCAGGGAGAACCAGGCCAACAGATAGGCGACACTTGCTATTCCGAAAACAATATGATAATTACCTGTGGTTTGCAATATCCAGCCCACCGATGGAGCGAAGACGATGCCGCCGATAGCGCCCGCAAAACTTGTCAGTCCCGTCATAGCGCCAACAGCATTCTTGGGATAGATATCCGAGACAATCGTATAGATGTTTGACGCCCACCCTTGATGGGCAGCGGTTGCTAGACTGATAAAAATGATTGCCGCAGGAAGCGACTGAAACCAAGTAAGCAAAAATATCGGCATTACCATAAAAGCCATGATTAGGATGGATGTTTTCCGTGCAAAATCAACGCTTTTACCTTTTCGGATAAAGTAGGACGATAACCATCCACCACCTATCCCGCCAACCGACGAAACAGTATAGATGATAATCAGCGGGATGCCTAATCCCTGTATATTCAGTCCAAGATTATCACTAAGGTATTTAGGCAGCCAGTACATAAAAAACCACCATACAGGATCTGTAACAAATCTTCCAAGGCATATTCCAAGCGTCTGTTTGTGAGCTAATAAACCAATCCATGACACTGATTTTTCGGTTTGAGGATTATCAACATCAACATGCGTAACAACACGTTCTTCAGGCGAGATGTCATTTTTGGACGGCATTTTGTAAAAAATCACCCAGAATATCAACCATACCAAACCGATCGAACCGGTAGCTATGAAAGCCATTTGCCATCCAAACCTTAAAGCCAAAAATGGTATCAATAAAGGAGCAACGATAGCCCCGATGGTTGAACCTGAGTTAAAAAGTCCTGTAGCAAAGGCTCTTTCTTTCTTGGGAAACCATTCGGTCACCGTTTTGATTGCAGCAGGGAAGTTTGCCGATTCACCCAGGGCAAGGCTGAAACGAGCTGCTGTAAAGCCAAAGAGTGAACGCGCAAAAGCCGTACTCGCTGCCGACAGACTCCAGATGACCATTGCAACAGCATATCCGATACGCACTCCGAAACGGTCGAGGATGCGGCCGGTAAACAACAGACCTATTGCGTAAGCAATCTGAAACGCCATAACTATATAACCATAGTCCTTTTCCGTCCAGCCGAAAATCTGCTGAAGTTCAGGGGCGAGAATACTTAACACCTGCCTGTCGATATAATTGATAGTCGTTGCAAAAAACAGCAACGCACAAATAATCCACTTATACCCTTTCATGTGTGCCTTTTTTTATACGCATATTTCGTGAATTATTTTGTATGCCTGTTCCTGTTCTTCAGGTGTAGGGCAATAGGTGACTACGATCAATTTCATACCCTTGCGCCACAGTTGGCTGACTGTCTTTTCTATTACTTCCAAATTACCGACAATCCTTGCATTCAGAACAATGCCGGTATTTGCGAGAGCTTCGGCAAATGGCAGGGCGGGATTGGGATTCGGATCGGTTTCGGGTGAAAAAGCAGCGTCGACCATCTGCAATTTTTTTATTTTATTTAGTAAAGGTAGTTTGTTTGACCAATCGCCGCAGGAATGAAGCGCGGAACCGCCGTAAGCCATACCCACTTTCTCGAATGAAGGTACTGCACATTCAAAATAAGAATCATTGGAAAGCATCACGATATTGTCGTCGCTTTGCCCATAGCCGTCGAAATTACGGGCCGAAGCGAATCCATGTCCGGGACTGGCTAAACAATCACCGATAATCTTCTTTTGTTCGGCCACAAAATCAATCATCAATCCGGCCAGATTATCAAGAAAAGTCTTTACATTGTCAGGGTCGAGCAATATATTTAGCATCATGTCTGAAGTGTTGACTATCAATGTCGAAGTGTTAAAAGGCGACTGTGAGTCGGTGAGGCAAAGCGGCAGTTTACCCTTTGTTCGGTTCATAAAATAATCTATCATTTCAAGCGTATGCTTGCCGATATTGGTTTGAGCAATGGCTTGAGGCTCATAGTGTAGCGCTTCTGCAAGTGTTTCGAAACGATAATGCGATGCAGGCGCCTGTTTTTCATTCCATACATATTCAATACCATAAGCTGAAGCCCAAACGCCGATTCCATACCAGGGTTCCAAAAAATTGGGAATATCGGCTTTGAACGCCATGCCTTTCTCCAGGCAACCCAATTGTAATTCCAATGAGCGCTTCCTATCACGACTACCGTCGGCAAAAACTTCAGCTGCCCGCATCCTGCGATAAACGGCTACACCCGAATCAGCCTTCCAAAAGGCTCCCGTCTTTTTCAACAGAGTTGCCTCATAAGCCGAATATGCTTCGAAATCAAACTTTTCGGGGGATACAGGCTCCACTTCCGTCGCCTGCGAATCTCGTTTTGTGGTGTTAAATTTCATACGTACATAATTTGTTTTAAAGGTCGTATGGAACCCGCACCATGTTCATGCACTTGTGTGCACTTTTGCATGCGGGTTGCATACAACCTCCTCTTGTGTTTTCAGGCAGAAAGACTGTCGTCTTTCATATCCAATTCATTTTTATCTCTGTCAAAGAATTTGTATTCCAAAAATCCTAAACTTTGATCGGGAATAATTTTCATTCCGCTGGAGTATTTGAATTTCCATTGCATTTTTTTGGAGTTAAATAATCCTTGATTGATAAATGCCGAAATGTATGGATGTACATACAATGTAAACTTCTTCACTTTTAATTTGTTCACAACATCGTCTATTTTCTTCTCCAGATCTTCTATAAACAAGAGAGAGGACTTGATTTCCCCTCTTCCGAAGCAAGTGGGACACACTTCTCCGGTTTGAAAATCCATTACCGGTCTTACGCGCTGCCTGGTAATTTGCATCAAACCGAACTTACTGATTGAAAGAATGTTGTGTTTAGCTCTGTCGTTAGCCATAATGTTGCGCATGTGGTCATACAACTTCTGACGATTGTCGGCCTCATGCATATCAATAAAATCTATCACAATAATACCCCCCATATCTCTGAGTCGTAGCTGCCGGGCTATTTCATCCGCGGCGGCCAGATTTACGTCTATGGCTGTATCTTCTTGACCGGTACTTGATTTCGAACGTGTTCCGCTATTGACGTCAATAACGTGCATCGCTTCCGTATGTTCGATAATCAGATAAGCGCCGCTCTTAAATGTAACTATTTTTCCGAATCCGGATTTAATTTGCTTGGTTATTCCGTAGTTATCAAAAATAGGTAATTCGCCGTTATAAAGCTCCACTATTTTTGTCTGGTCGGAGGCTATCAAGCTGACATAATCTTTGATTTCATTAAATACATCCGTATCATTGACGTATATATTTTGAAATGAAGGACTGTAAATGTCGCGTAAAAGGGCTACCGTTCTTCCCGTTTCTTCGTAAATCAGGGACGGCACTTTCACCTTAAATAGCTTTGTCATATTGTCATCCCATCGTTTCACCAATGTTTTTAATTCCAAATCCAGTTCGGCCACTCTTCTTCCTTCTGATGAAGTGCGGACGATTACGGAAAAATTTTTGGGTTTAATGCTATGAATTAATTGCCGTAGTCTGGCTCTTTCTTCATTGGATTCAATTTTTTGGGAAACAGAAACCTTGTCGCCAAATGGGATAACGACCAAATAGCGACCGGCAAATGAAATTTCCGAAGTCAAACGAGGCCCTTTTGTGGAAATAGGCTCTTTGGCTATTTGTACCAAAACCTCATCGCCTTGTTTGAGAACATCGGTAATTGCGCCTTCTTTGTTGATGTCCGGCAAGTGTGAAAACTTGTTGATCGAAGGCAATTTTTTTTTGTCAGAAAGTGTAGTTTTCAGAAACTTATCCAACCGGCTAAAGTTGGAGCCTAAGTCCTGGTAGTGAAGAAATGCATCTTTTTTGTATCCAACATCCACGAATGCGGCATTTAGTCCCGGCATAAGTTTTTTTACTTTGCCAAGATAGACATCACCTACTGAAAATGAAATATTGCGTGCTTCTTTTTGGAATTCTACCAATTTTTTATCTTCGATGACTGCAATAGACACTTCATTGGGCTTAACGTCAATGACTAATTCGCTGTTCACAATACTTTTTTGTTTTTAATTTTTTTGTTGAATAAAAGATATAAACCAAATGTTAAAGGTTAAATGTGTGAAGTATATCACACGTTTAACCTTTAAACGTAATTTTTGAATAAAAGAACCCTTCTATAAGAACAGACCGGCAGACAAAGCACTGCCTCTAAAACGTGTGATTACCACACGTTTAGCTTACTTTCTTTTCTTATGTCTGTTCTTTCTAAGTCTTTTTTTGCGTTTATGCGTAGACATCTTATGCCTTTTTCTCTTTTTTCCGCTTGGCATTTGTATATAAATTTAATTAATAAATGTGAGCAATTGTCACTTATTTTCCAAACTTGCTCTTAAATTCTCACTGAAATACTGAGATGGTTTGAAGGTAGGTACATAACGTTCCGGAATGATAATCGTCGTTTCGTTTTTAATGTGACGGGCGGCTTTCGCTGCTCTTTTCTTAACTACGAAAGAACCGAATCCTCTCAGGTAAACGTTTTCTCCACCATTCATGGCTTTCATCACTTCATCCATGAAACCTTCTACTACGGCGAACACATTAGCTCTGCTTACGCCGGTGCTTTTTGCTACTGCACTAACAATATCTGCTTTTGTCATGACTATAAAATAATTTAAAATATTAATGTAATTTGATTTCGAACTGCAAATATACAGCAATATTCCTGATTAAAAAAAGTTTATAGCATTTTTTTTCAAAAAACTGCTTTTTATTTCAATTATCTATGTATTTTTGCAGTAAAATATGGGAAATTTCAGTGACGTAAGCAAAATATTGATCGGTTGGTATGAAATACACCAACGTGTTTTGCCATGGAGAAATACCGATGATCCCTATAAGATATGGATATCGGAAGTTATATTGCAGCAAACGAGGGTTGTACAAGGCTTGGATTATTACAAGCGGTTTATCGGGAGATTTCCCGATATAGACGCTTTGGCAGCAGCAGATGAACAGGAAGTATTAAAATACTGGCAAGGCTTGGGTTATTATTCCAGAGCAAGGAACCTGCACGAGGCAGCCCGATACCTTAAGCAATTGCATGGCGGAAAATTTCCCGCAGATTACAAGACGATTCGTTCTCTGAAAGGTGTGGGAGACTATACGGCTGCTGCTATCGTTTCTTTTGCCTATAATATGCCTTATCCGGTTGTGGATGGGAATGTTTTACGTTTCTTATCCCGCTTGTTTGCAATTGACGATCCCATTGATTTGCCCAAAGGGAAAGCATTTTTTACAGCTTTGGCAGGGGATATAATGGATGAACTAAGGCCGGGGCTTTTCAATCAGGCAATTATGGAATTTGGTGCATTGCAATGCACACCTTCATCTCCGGCTTGTGGCCAATGTCCATTTCTATCTGTCTGTTTAGCTTACGCTACCGATAAAGTTTCCGACTATCCGGTTAAAATAAAAAAATTGCAGGTCGGGAATCGTTACTTGTATTACTTCCATATACATTATCAGGATTATGTCTACCTGAAAAAACGGGAAGGAAAGGGTATTTGGCAAAATTTGTATGAGTTTCCGATGATTGAATCCGAATTTGCTATGACATTTGAAGAGTTGATCAGGCACAAGAATTTTAGGGAGCTGTTTCCCTCGGCCGATATTTCAAAGTTCAAACTTGTTATCCAAGACAAGAAGCATACTTTGACACATCTTACGCTTTATGCCGATTTTTTCGAGGTAACGATAAATGAAGAATCGGAATCCTTATTAAAGGTAAGAAAAATAAGGCAAAACGCGGTAGATGAATTTCCTACTCACAGGTTAATGCAATTATATTGGGAAACGATAACAAAAAAAACATGAAATATTTTCATTTTTTTTACATTTTGTTTTGTTATTTCCGAATTTGTGATTAAATTTGACCCGTGATCAAAACTATAGCTTAAATTATTAAAATTTAAATTTATGTCAGTAAACAAAATTATCTTATTAGGGAACGTGGGCAAAGACCCCGAAGTTCGTTACTTTGACAATGGCGGAGCCGTTGCCAACTTTACTTTAGCCACAACCGAAAGGGGCTACACCGCTGCGAACGGGACGCAAGTTCCGGACCGTACGGAATGGCACAACATTGTATTATGGAGAGGCTTAGCTGAAATTGCCGAAAAGTATGTAAAAAAAGGCACTAAGATTTACGTAGAAGGCAAAATTCGCTCTCGTTCTTACGATGATGCGAATGGAAACAAAAGGTATATCACCGAAATCTGGGGTGATAATATGGAATTATTAGACAGGAAGCCCACAGGACCCGATGGCGGACAAACGTCAACTCCGTTTCCGCAGCCCCCTGTTGAAAGAAATACTTCTGCTCCGGTAAAGCCGACAGTAGAAGCGTCTTCGCAAAATCCTCCGCTTGAAAAGGAAGAAGGCGACGACCTTCCATTCTAAAGAATTATGCGTTATGAATGATGAATTATGCAACCGTTATTGTACATGTTTATTCCATTAGTTTTTTCGGTCTACACAAAAGTCATCTTCATAACGCATTTTTTGTTTAACTAAATTTTTTTATTTTGGACACAGACACATTTTTATCTCTATTTTCAGGTATTCAGTTCTCATCTATAACGCTGAGTTCGGTAATCGCCCTTGTTATTTCCGCGTTATTCTTGTGCCTTTCCGCAATTATTTCCGCGTCCGAAATTGCTTTTTTTTCACTCTCTCCTGCCAGCAAAAATGAAGTTGAAGAAAGCGAGTCACCGCCCGATATAATTATACAGTTCTTGATTTCACAATCCGAACGCTTGTTGGCGACTATTCTCATCTGGAATAATTTTGTCAACGTTGGCGTTGTCGTGTTAACCAGTTATGCCTTCAATCAAATGCTGGATTTCAAGGAAGCGCGATTGATAGGTTTTTTGTTTGAAACGGTTCTGCTTACTTTCCTGATTTTGCTGTTTGGAGAAATTCTGCCGAAAATCTATGCACAAAACAATTCATTGAAATTTATCCGTAAAATGGCCACTTTTTTGAAGGCTATATTGAAATTGTCCAAGCCTTTTTCATCCGTTCTGCTATCCTCGACTAAGTTTGTAAATCATATTGAACGGAGAAAAGCAAGCGATGTGTCCGTAGATGAATTGTCGAAAGCCTTGGAACTGACCTCCAACGAGTTGACGGAAGAAAAAGAAATGCTGGAAGGCATTATCGGACTGTACAATAAAACAGCCGTCGAAATCATGACTTCCCGTATGGATGTAGCCGATTTGGATATCAAAACAAATTTCAGTGATGTAATCCGTTATATCGTTGAAGTCGGGTATTCCAGAATTCCCGTCTATTTCGAAAACCAGGATAATATTAAAGGTATCCTGTACATCAAAGATTTATTGCCGCACTTGGACAAGCATAGCGATTTCCGGTGGCAAAGCCTGATTCGTCCCGCATTTTTTGTACCGGAAAACAAAAAAATCGACGATTTGATGGAAGAATTTCGCACCACCAAAACGCATTTGGCAGTCGTTGTCGATGAGTTCGGCGGAACTTCCGGTATTGTCACCTTAGAAGATATATTGGAAGAAATTGTCGGAGAAATCAGCGATGAATATGACGAAGAAGAATCAAAATTTATTCGTTTGGCGGACGGTTCATTCATCTTTGACGCCAAAATCCTGTTGACCGACTTTTTTCGTACAACCGGCTTAGATTCCAAAACTTTTGGGAAATTGACCGATGAAGTTGATACTTTGGCCGGTTTGATTTTGGAAATCAAAGAAGATTTTCCTGAAAAAAAAGAAATTATTACCTTTGAGGATTATTTTTTCCGGATTCTGGAAATGGATAATAAACGTATCCTTAAAGTTAAATTTTCAAAACATGAAGAATAAAATTCTTTTTATTTTTCCAATTTTTATTTTTTTATGCGCTTGTTCCGGGAATTACACTCCTAAACCAAGGGCTTATTTTTATATAGACTTACCGCAACCTGTTTATCATTCTTTTGAGGGCTGTTCCCGGTTTACATTCGATATTTCCAATCATGCGTATGTGAAAGAAATAAGAGATTCCCTCGGTACAAAATGGTTCAATATAGAATACCCCCATTACAATGTCGGCATCTATTGTTCCTATTTTCCGATAGACAAAGAAAAATTAGCAGCCCAAGCCGAGCAAAGTGAAAATTTAGCCTATTTTCATATCATCAAAGCGAATGGAATAGATGAATACGAATTCAACCGGCCTGAGAAAAAAGTGTATGGCCGGGTTTATGAGATAAAGGGAAATGTTGCAAGTCCCGTTCAGTTTGTGCTTACAGATAGTGTCCGGTCTTTTTTCAGGGGCGCCCTGTACTTTGACAATTCGCCGAATATAGACTCAATTTCCCCTGTCTTAGCTTATATAAATCAGGATATTCACATTATTTTAGAAAGTTTTCAGTGGAAGCAATAAAAGATAAAATAGCGGCTTTGAGAAAAGAAATAGAACGTTTGAATTATAACTATTACGTTCTCTCTCAGTCATTGGTAAGCGATTTCGAGTTCGACGGCTTGTTAAAGGAATTGGAACGTCTGGAAGCCGAACATCCCGAATATTATGACCCTCATTCTCCTACGCAAAGGGTAGGCAGTGATATCAATAAAAATTTTGTGCAAGTGGAACATGTCTATCCAATGCTTTCGCTTGCGAATACTTACTCCGAAGGGGAAATTACGGATTTCTACAACCGGACGCGAAAGTTCCTGAATGAAGATTTTGATTTGGTCTGCGAATTGAAATACGACGGAACATCTATCTCTTTGGTTTATGAAAATGGATTATTGACGCGGGCTGTCACCAGAGGCGACGGTGTCCGGGGCGATGATGTGACGGCTAATGTAAGGACAATCAACAGTATACCACTCAAACTCCATGGGAGCGATTATCCTGCCTTATTTGAAATAAGAGGAGAAATTCTGATGCCTTGGAAAGTATTCGATGCCTTGAACAAAGAGCGGGCGGAAGCGGAAGACGCTTTGTTTGCCAACCCTCGGAACGCAACTTCCGGAACACTGAAACAGCAAAATCCCGCGATTGTTGCCTCCCGCCACTTGGATTCCTATCTGTATTATCTGTTAGGAGAAAATCTTCCCTGCGACGGTCATTTCGAAAACCTGGAAAAAGCCGGAAGTTGGGGTTTTAAAATTTCGGATGCCATAAAAAAATGCCGGACATTGGACGAAGTGTTCGAATTCATCCGTTACTGGAATGTCGAACGCAAAAATTTACCGGTCGCTACCGATGGTATCGTATTGAAGGTAAATTCCGGTCTGCAACAATTGAATTTAGGCTGGACAGCCAAATCTCCGCGATGGGCAATCGCTTATAAGTTTCAGGCAGAATCGGCGGAAACCCGTTTGAACTCGGTAGATTTTCAGGTAGGAAGAACGGGAACCGTGACGCCGGTAGCCAATCTGGAACCCGTTTTATTGTCCGGAACCATAGTTAAAAGAGCCTCATTACACAATGCAGATATTATCGAAAATTTTGATATTCATATCGGAGACCTTTGTTTTGTAGAAAAAGGTGGAGAAATCATTCCCAAAATTACCGGTGTAAACAAAGCAGCAAGGTTTATGATTGGCGACAAAGTCCGTTTTATCAAAAACTGTCCCGAATGTGGGGTCCCGTTGGTGCGGGAAAAAGGAGAAGCTGCATGGTATTGCCCGAATCATTTCGGGTGTCCGCCACAAATTAAAGGCATGATAGAACATTTCGTCAGCCGTAAAGCCATGTATATCAATATTGGTGAAGAAACAATCAACCAGTTTTATCAGGCCGGATTGGTAAAAAATGTAGCCGATTTGTATGAACTGAAAGCCGGAGATATACTGAAATTGGAGCGTTGGGCGGAAAAATCGGCCGGAAATTTCGTAGAAAGCGTGCGCGAATCGGTTCGGACTCCATACGAAAGAACGCTTTATGCCTTGGGAATACGTTATGTAGGCGAAACCGTAGCAAAAAAATTGGCGAACGCCTTTCATTCCATCGACGATTTGATGAACGCCGGTTATGAAGCATTGATTTCCGTTGATGAAATCGGGGAAGTAATCGCACGAAGTATTTTGAATTATTTTTCTATTGAATCAAATCGGTTATTAATCAGTAAACTAAAGTCTTATGGACTTCAATTCTCCCTGGGAAAAGAGGCGCTTGCCAACAAAACAACTATTTTAAATGGCCTGACATTCGTGATAAGTGGAACTTTTTTACTACATTCGCGGGATGAATATAAGTCATTGATAGAAAAAAACGGCGGGAAAAATGTCGGTTCTGTTTCTGCTAAAACCGATTATATATTGGCAGGCGAAAATATGGGACCGGCAAAATTAGAGAAAGCCCAAAAATGGGGTTTGAAAATTATTTCAGAAGCAGAGTTTCTTAAAATGATATAATAAACGCGGAAGTCATGTATGAATTTTTATTAAAAAGAAAAATAAAGAGAATGCTGAATCGTTCGGATAGGGAAAAAGTATATCACAATCTGAAAGAAATAAAAACAGTATTGGTACTCTTTGATACGGAAAATTTTGCAGATGCCGAATATTTTATTCAGCAAATGAAGAAATTGGGAAAAAGAGTACGCGCTTTGGCGTATAAAGACAAGCAAGACGTCAGAGATTATTCCAAAATTCTCTTCAACATTCTTACGCCAAAGGATTTAAAAGATTTTAAACGTGAATCGCTGACCCAGATTCTCAATTCTTTTGAAACATTTTCTTTTGATTTGATAGCCGATTTGAGTCTGAAAGAAAATCTTTTGTTACAGTATGCACTTGTCAGTATTAAGGCGCCGATGAAAGTCGGTTTTTACAAAGCCCAGCTCCCTATTCATGATATAATTATCTATCCTCATGAGGAATTGGAAAATGACGGAAATACTTCCCTCAAAGAATTGGGAAAACAACTTATTTTTTATTTAACGACGATTTCATCCGAAAAAAAAATAATTTGATTTGTTATTTTCGATTCTTAATAGTTTGTTGTACTTTTGTCCGTTATTTTATTTATCCGAATGGGACACATAAATCTGAAAGGAATGGGAGTGGCATTGATAACTCCTTTCAATACAAATGGCGATGTTGATTATACTGCCCTGATGCGATTGGTTGATTACCAATTGCAGAGCGGCACAGATTATTTAGTTGTTTTAGGTACGACAGCCGAAACGCCTACCCTTACTCCCATAGAACAGAAAGAAATCACACAATTGATTATCAATAAAGTGAATGGCCGTATTCCTATTGTTTTGGGTGTTGGCGGAAATAATACGAGGGCTGTCACAGAAAAGCTGAAAACGGATGATTTCACCGGTATTGACGCCATACTTTCGGTCGTTCCCTACTACAACAAACCTTCACAAGAGGGTATCTATCAGCATTACAAACAGATTGCACTGGCGACCCGTTTGCCGGTAGTATTGTACAATGTACCGGGGAGAACCGGTGTAAACATGTCTGCGGGAACCACTTTGCGGATAGCGCGAGAATTTGATAATGTTGTCGGTGTGAAAGAAGCTTCCGGCAACATGACACAAATAGGAGATATTATCAAAAACAAACCCCAAGATTTTCAAGTTATTTCGGGTGACGACGGTATTACGTTTCCATTAATCACTTTTGGCGCTGTCGGTGTTATTTCCGTGATTGGGAACGCTTTCCCTAA
Source organism: Dysgonamonadaceae bacterium (assembly GCA_031289145.1). GTDB lineage: Bacteria > Bacteroidota > Bacteroidia > Bacteroidales > Azobacteroidaceae > Azobacteroides. The sequence continues at coordinate 14,760 of JAITQA010000055.1, forward strand.
GGAATTCAGCAGGATGGTGCGTTTAGCCCTTTCGGGTAATTACGCTACAGCTTTGCACATACATCATAATTTTACGGAACTTTTTGAACTCTTGTTCGTTGACGGCAATCCGGCCGGCGTAAAAAGCATGTTGAATATGATGGGTTTTATAGAGAACGAATTACGGCTCCCGTTGATTTCCACCAGAATTACTACTTACGAAAAAATCCGTTCCGTATTACAGGAATTAAACATCAAATGTTGAAAAGTTTTTGACTTTTTTGCATTGTTTGTAAATAAAAAATATTAATTTTGCAGCCTGAATATGACAAGCCCGGATGGCGGAATTGGTAGACGCGTTAGTTTCAGGGACTAGTGTAAGTTATTACGTGCAGGTTCGAGTCCTGTTCCGGGCACAAATCCAGCCGCTTATTTTTTATCTGAAAATATTCTTAAATAATTGGTATCAAACGAAGTTGGAGTCTTTACCAAGGGTGAACTAATAATTTCTACATCTTTTGTTGTTTCTATGAATGTGCGCCAATTGTCCGGATTGGTTTTCATCACATATCTGAAAAATGCAGCCCATCGCGAGGCGTTTTCAACTGTTGTGTAAACCGGTGAATTGTATTTTTTCAACAGTGGCCATAAACGATTGAAATCGGAAGAAAATTCATCCAAAGCACTGAATTTGACTCCTATTTCTTTGTCTGTCAGCTTGTTCATCGCATCTAAATTTTCCACAGCCTTTTTGAAATAATAAGTCGCATACGAATTTGCCGTTGCTTTTGCTTTATTGTCATCTATGGTTTTCAACAATCCTTTCAGGTTCGTTTTGGCGTCAAGGTTGGATGCGTATTTTTCCTGTAATATTAGTTTGGCATATTCGTCTATCTCATTATAGAGTTTCTCCAGGTCTTGGCGAAGTTTCTGTACGTTATCCATGTCTATTTCCGTTTTGTTGAAATTATAGTAGGGATGTCCCGACAATTTAAATTCCGATGCGTTTGTTTCAAAAGTGATGACTACGTCTTTGTCCGTCAATACGTAGGAAGAAAATTTCCGTTTGCCGGAAATCAAGGCTTCGTAAACAGTTTTGAAAATTAAAGTGTCCATTTTGGGCGTGTATCTCCTTTCGGAAAGGTCGAGCAAATATTTTTTCAACCGGTCAACCGGAAGGTCCCAGATGATATCGGGCTTATTCAACAAATCGGCCTGAAACAACCGAAGTCCCAATAAATTATTCAAAAAAGCGGGGTGGTATTTACATTGCGCCTCCTGTTTGTCGGTATTGCCTGAATAGAAATAGGCAATCTGATACGGGCTGTTTGCAAACTGAGCTACAGGAAGCCATTGCCAGACCGGAATATCAGGTGTAAAACTTTTTGCACCTACGGTAACTACCAAACGATTATTTCTATAATCCAGGGAAATTTTTTCATTCTTCAGGTTTTCAGCAGGAACTGCAACCGCTTCGAAAGAAATACCGCTTAATCTTGAGCCGAAAGCGTCATTGTCGGCGCTTGCTTCCATTATCGTCTTGTTTTTTAAACTAAGAGAGGCATCATGGTATAAGTCCAATATACCCAACGCACTTTGTCCGTAAGTCAGCTGTGCGCTGAGGAACAGAAAAGAAAGGAGCGTAAATTTTCCGCTGTTCAAGATAAATCTGCTATTCATTATTGTTTGTAATTTAAAGTTGATTTTATACTTCTTTGCAAAGTTAAAACATTTTTCCATACCGGAAAAATATTTATTCGTGTGGAGTGAAATTTTTGGGAAAATCTTTTCGGATACCGAAATCATGGATAAAAATAGTCATGGAGGAATGAATGGAAGAAAAATAAATTGAACCGTACAATTTTTGCACTTGCTTCATGGGCGGAATTGAGATGTTTGATTCGAAAAAGCCGTTACTTTCGACAGGTGTTCTGTTTACAAAAGTCGTATCTGCACACTGTGCACAGAAAGTAACCAGCGGATGGAGCGATTTTTCGATTCCTAAAATATTGAATTGTAATTTGTAATTTCCGCCATACCGATACAGACTTGTATCAATTTTGAAAGTATAGGCCTGCTGAAGTAAATCATACGGTCTGAGAAAAAACCCGTTTTCGTTGAGAGGCATATAATTTACTCCGATTATAGACTTCTGTATGGCGGTTGTATCTATGTCCGGTTCGTTTTCCCGCTTCAATTCCGCAGACATTTCGTCAAACCGCTTGCTTAGTTTTTCATTTATTTTCAGATAGCGGTCTAAATGCCCCGCATACCATACAAGGGAGGTATCTAAGTCTGCTTGTTTGATTTTATGTTTTTTGAATATGGAATTTAACAACTCGCTCTTTTTCGTCGAATCTGAAGAAACAGTGGGATAATTATCAATCATTTCTTTGGTTAGATAAATATCAAACAAGACTGCTTCCATTTTTTTCTCCGACAAGATATGTGAAGGACGATTTCCACAAGCGAAAGAGAAAAACGCCAAAAAGAGAAGCAGGACGATTGTGTTAAGTTTCAATAACTTTCTTTTCAAAGCTCAATAATGTCTTCCTGTAAAACAATATGATAACAATGATACCGACACTGATTGAAGCGTCAGCCAGATTAAAAATATAACGGAAAAATTCGAAACCGGTTCCGCCTATAAAAGGTATCCATTTCGGCCATGTGAAACTGAACAAAGGAAAATAAAACATATCCACCACCCGTCCGTGCAACCAAGTCCCGTACCCTCCCTCAGGCGGGAAAAGGCTTGCTACATTTACAGGCGTACTCTCGCTGAATATTACACCGTAAAAAACACTGTCAAAGATGTTTCCAACTGCGCCTGCAAAAATCATCGAGACAAACAGGATATAGGAGAAACTGAAATTCCGTTTAATCAAGAGATACAGATACCGGGCTATCGCCCCGGAAGCAATTATCCGAAAAATGGTGAGGAACAATTTCCCTCCGTTCAATTCTATGCCCATGGCCATCCCGTTATTTTCAACAAAACGGATGATAAACCAATTGGTTATGCGATAATCATTCGCATAAAGGGTCATGTGAGTCTTGACCCAAATCTTGAGAATTTGGTCGGCAATAAGAATCAACAAAATTATTGCAATCGCCCAAAGGCTTTTTTTCGGCAAACTCATTTATTTTTGACCTTGTTTAGCTTCAATACTCAGGGTTGCATGTGGTACCGCGCGGAGTCTTTCTTTGGGAATTAACTTCCCGGTTTCACGACAAATCCCGTAAGTTTTATTCTCAATACGAATCAAAGCAGCCTGCAAGCTTTGAATAAACTTCATTTGTCGTTGGGCAAAACGGCCGGCTTCTTCTTTCGACAGGGTAGCTGCTCCTTCTTCTAACACCTTGAATGTAGGAGAAGTATCGGTCACGTCATTCCCGTCGACATTCATAATCGTTGCTTTCAACAACTCATAATCCCGCTTTGCGGCCTCTAATTTTTCCATTATGATGGCGCGGAATTCTTCCAATTCAGCATCCGAATACTTTGTCTTTTCGCTCATTGTTTTTTCTTTTTTCTGTATTTAAAATGGCTCAAAAGTAGCATTTTTATTTTAATTATCCAATTTTTTTGTCCTCAATTATAGTTTATCGACCCGGACAAATAATTTGAAATCATCCATATCCAATTCGATTCCATCTGTTAATGGCGCCAGCACAACGTTTTTTGCGAGTACCTGATTGGCTATATACCGGTTGTATGCTTCCACAGCCTCATTAACATACGGGTCCTGTTGGATGGTAACATTTATCTTGTCTGTGATTTCGAAACCACAGGATTTACGAATATTTTGGATACGGTTTACCAATTCTCTGGCTATACCTTCTTTTTTCAAGGCTTCGGTGATGGTAATATCCAAAGCCACGGTCAACCGGCCTTCATTGGCTACCAGCCATCCCGGAATATCTTCGGAAATAATTTCCACATCGTCGATGGTGACTTCCGCAGTCTGACCGGATAGTGGAATCTCAATTTTACCGGTCTGTTCCAATACGGCAACAGCTTGTTGCGGTAAAACAGCAATGGCTGCCGCCAAGTCTTTCATGACTTTACCGTAGCGCGGGCCTAATTTTTTAAAATCGGGTTTTATTTTTTTTACCAAGATTTCCGCAGCATTCTCCACATACTTGATGTCTTTCACGTTTACTTCGTTCATAATCAAGGACTGAACGGCTTGGATAGCGCTTTTCTGGTGTTCATCCTGTACCGGAACCATGATTGCGGTCAAAGGCTGACGCACTTTGATATTTACTTTGCGGCGTAAGGCCAGTACCATGGATGATATTTGCTGCGCAATCTGCATCCTTTCTTCCAAATCCTTGTCTATCTGATTTTCGTCGGCAACGGGAAAATCGGACAAGTGAACGGAAAGCGTTTCTTCCTCCTCCTTTGTGGGAAGGAGATTTGGGAGAGAGCTTGTTAAATCGCGGTACAATTTATCGGCATAGAAAGGCGCTATCGGCGACATCAGCAAGGCAACTGTTTTCAGTGCAGTGTACAAAGTCTGGTATGCCGAAAGTTTGTCGGTCGTCATTTCTCCACCCCAGAACCGTTTCCGGTTCAAACGGACATACCAGTTGCTCAGGTTGTCATTCACAAAATCGTTGATAGCTCTTCCTGCCTTGGTCGGCTCGTAAGCTTCAAGATACGCATCAACATCCTGAATCAAGGTGTTCAGAAGCGAGCGTATCCAACGGTCTATTTCCGGTCTTTCATGGACAGGCACAGCGGCTTCCAGCCCGTCAAAACCATCGACATTGGCATACAAGGCAAAGAATGAATAGGTATTGTATAAAGTACCGAAAAATTTGCGGCGGGCTTCTTCAACACCTTCTATGTCGAACTTGAGATTGTCCCAAGGACTGGCATTTGTAATCATATACCAGCGCAAGGGGTCGGAACCGTATTTGGCTATCGCATCGAAAGGGTCAACGGCATTTCCCAAACGCTTGGACATTTTGTTTCCATTTTTATCAAGCACCAAACCATTGGAAACTACGGTTTTGAACGAAACGCTATCAAAAACCATTGCCGCAATGGCATGTAGCGTAAAAAACCAGCCACGTGTCTGGTCTACGCCTTCGGCTATAAAATCAGCCGGAAAAATTTCTCCTTTGTCTAACGATTCTTTGTTTTCGAAAGGATAATGCACTTGTGCATAAGGCATTGCACCCGAATCAAACCAGACGTCAATCAAATCCGTTTCACGTTTCATGGGTTTTCCGGATGGCGCAACCAAGAGAATCGAATCCACATAAGGCCGGTGCAAATCAATATTTTCTACCGCATAATTTTCCGCAGTATAATCTCCCGGTTTCACCCTTTTGAAAGGATTTTCCTGCATGAATCCTTTTTCAACAGACTTGTTAATTTCCCGGATTAACTCTTCCACCGAACCGATACATATTTCTTCCAAACCGTCTTCGGTACGCCAAATCGGGAGCGGAGTTCCCCAGAAACGGGAACGTGATAAGTTCCAGTCCTGCAGGTTCTCCAACCATTTGCCGAATCGACCTGTACCTGTCGACTGAGGTTTCCAGTTGATGGTATTGTTCAATGCAATCATCTTGTCCTTACAAGCAGTGGTTCGTATAAACCAACTGTCTAAAGGATAATACAATACCGGTTTGTCGGTTCGCCAGCAATGTGGATAACTGTGGACATGTTTTTCAATCTTGAACGCCCCGTTGTGCTGTTTCAGCATCACTGCGATATCTACATCCAGAGTAGGGTCATTTTCAGTCAATGTCGAATCATAATCATTTTTCACGTACCTTCCGGCAAATTCCGTATAGAGCGGGACATTGACGGATGCTTTCAGAAAATCGGAATCTATATCCGCCAATTTATAAAATTTCCCGGTCAGGTCAACCATCGGGCGCCGGTTCCCGTCTTTGTCAAGCAACATCAGGGGCGGAACGCCATTTTGTTTGGCAATCCGGTCGTCGTCGGCGCCAAAAGTCGGCGCAATATGTACAATTCCCGTACCGTCTTCTGTTGTTACAAAATCGCCGGTGATAACGCGGAAAGCGCCTTCTCCGGGGTTTACCCATGGAATCAGTTGTTCGTATGTTGTGCCGGCCAACTCACTGCCTTTCCATGATCCGACTACTTTATACGGGATTAATTTGTCTCCTTCTTTGTAAGTATCAAGGCTCAAATCTGCCGCTTTCGGATTAAAATGTGCGGAAAGCAAGTCTTTGGCCAAAACGGCAGTCATCGGCTTGCCCGTATAGGGATTGAACGATTGCACGGCAAGGTATTCGATATTCGGGCCTACACAAAGCGCTGTATTGGACGGCAAAGTCCAGGGCGTAGTCGTCCATGCCAGGAAAAACGGATCACCGAATTGCGGAATTCCGGGCAGCGGATGGCTGATTTTGAATTGCGCAACACAAGTCGTGTCCTTAACATCCCGGTAACATCCCGGTTGATTCAACTCGTGCGTACTCAAACCGGTACCGGCGGCAGGCGAATAAGGCTGAATGGTATATCCTTTGTAGAGTAAACCTTTTTTGTACAATTCTTTGAGCAGCCACCAAAGGGTTTCGATATAGCGGTTATCATAGGTAATATACGGGTTTTCCATATCCACCCAGTAGCCCATTTTTTTCGTCAGGTCTTCCCACTCTTTCGTGAATTTCATCACGTCTTTGCGGCAAGCGGCATTGTATTGTTCTACCGAAATTTTTTTACCGATGTCTTCTTTGGTAATACCCAAAGTTTTTTCAACACCTAATTCTACCGGAAGACCATGCGTGTCCCATCCGGCTTTTCGTCTTACCAAAAAACCTTTCATGGTTTTGTAACGGCAAAAAATATCTTTGATGCTACGGGCTATCACATGGTGGATTCCCGGCATCCCATTGGCTGAAGGTGGCCCTTCATAAAACACAAAAGAGGGTGAATTTCCCCTGATTTTCATGCTTTTATGAAAAACATCCTCATTCTCCCAGCAGTTCAGAATTTCCTGATTGATTTCAGATAAATCCAACTTGTTGTATTCGGCAAATTTCTTACTCATATTATCTATTATGGCTTGTTGCAACAATCTATCGGTAGTCTGTTTGCAAAGCAAATCGAATACGAGTAGATTAACGCATAAAAAAACAGGCACAAAGGTAATGATTTTTCCTGAAAAATGATTTTGTTCGCTGGAATATCCGGGTAAACGCACAAAAAATATAGAATAGACGTGGCTATCAACAAAAACTACATTGGAGGCTTGTTATTACTCAATATTTGATTTACATAATCAACCCATTGATATTGAGGAATATTTTTATCTAAATAAAAATCGGGTTGTACACCTGTGCCATCAATAGAAAATTCCTCTATATCTACACTGACAGCATATAATAAATCACGCTGTCGGGGTAGATTTTGAATTTAACCTGTCCTGTTTTCCATTCTTCTGCCATTGAAGATATAATAAAACCAATATATTGACCATTAATGTTTTTTATGCCTATTTTATAAACCTCATCATCCCAAATACCTTCAATATCCAATTCTTTCTTCTCATGTAAATAATGTTTGAATAGCAAAGTGTCAATACTCACTTTTTCCCAATCAGGAAAAGATTTTACTGTTTGTTGTGGACTTTCGGCAATATCATCATTCCTTAAAACTTCAATACCAATATGGTTTTTCCTGAAAAAATGCAACCAATTATTGAGAATTTCAGCACATTCGTAATTGTTTTGTGCGGACTTTACTTTTTCCAAAACAACAACATTCTGCTTTTCATACTCGGATAATCCTTTTTTGTCGATGACATAGCGAAAACCCGCATCGTTTTCCTCAAAGGTTTTCTTTACCCATACGAAATTACGCTCACAGTCGCAGTTTTGGGCTATAGCCGCAACTACTCCTGCAAAAAAAACAACTATCAACAACAAACACTTACGCAATAACATTTCGTTGTACATAATTATTCATATTAACACTTGCAAAGATAACAATTTTTTGTCAAGTCGAACAAAACTATGAAATTAGGGCTATTTTAACAGATTTAAAAGCAGATGTCTCGATTCCGCTTCGCTTCGCTCGACAGGACGACAACTCATTTTGGGGAGAGAGCGAAGCGAACGCATGGAGACATCCTATGCTAATCGTTAATCATTGAATACAAAAGTGTTACATGTGTGACAATTTGGAATGTATCCTTACAAAATCCGACACAACAACAAAAAAACACAAAAAAGTACAATTAGTAGAAAACAATCATTATCTTTGTAACGTACCAACCGAAAAACAATTTAAAATGTAACAAAATGGGAAATAGCACAGACTTTAGGAACCATAAGCGCATTATCCGCCTTTTTTCGACGGCCTTACTGCTGTTCTGCCTGACCGGTTTTCAATCTTTCGGTCAGGTTACCACTTATCCTGTGCAGGTTACCACCCAACTGATTCCGCCCTATACGCCCTATCTGCCCTCGTATTATTCAGGCATCATGGGCAAACTGAGAGTCACGCTGCTCAACCTGGACATGCAGCAACCGATGCTGAATGTCTACCTGCGGATGCGCATCACCTCCTCCATGTTTTCCATCACTACCCCTGATGAGGTCTTCACCCCAAATATCCAAATTCCGGCAGGCATGCCCGTCACCATCTCCCTGTCCGATTTGTTGCCCTATTTCCGGCAGGAGAACATGCGCATCAGCGGCAACCGGTCGCAGTTCTTACAAACGCAAATGTTGCCGGACAATTTCTACCGTTTCCATTTCGAAGTGTATGATGTCGCCACCCGCCGCTTGCTGAGCAATCCGCGTATGGGTTTTGCCCAGGCCATGATTACAGCCGGCGACCCGCCGAAGTTGAACCTGCCCGAAAAAGGGAAAGTGATAACAGACAGCCCCATCCCCAATATCTTCTTCACCTGGACAGCCCGCCACATGACTTCCGTGGCAGCCGCTTA
>JAITQA010000056.1 GCA_031289145.1 Dysgonamonadaceae bacterium
ATCAAGAATTAATTGATTCCCCTCTCGCTTGGTGCGACGTTGTTTGCTCATGCGTTTTTGCCTGCAAAGGTAGAGTCAGTAAACTAAGTACGCAAGATGTATTTGCCCGGATGCTTACACTGAATTTATTTAATCGCTGAATCGCTGATGAATTATCGGATTTTTTTATTTTAAAACATTATTATTATGAGTTATTTATTTACTTCCGAATCGGTTTCGGAAGGTCATCCCGACAAAGTTGCGGATCAGATTTCAGACGCGCTGTTAGACCAATTTTTGGCATTTGACCCAAATTCTAAAGTAGCATGCGAAACTTTAGTAACTACCGGACAAGTTGTTTTAGCCGGAGAAGTAAAATCTAAAGCATACGTTGATATTCCCGAAGTGGCTCGTGCCGTTATTGAGAAAATCGGTTATATCAAAAGTGAATATCAGTTCGAAGCTAAATCCTGCGGAATTTTAAGCGCTATTCATGAACAATCGGGCGATATCAATCGCGGAGTGGAAAGAGAAGACCCACTTAATCAAGGAGCCGGAGATCAAGGTATGATGTTTGGTTATGCAACCAACGAAACGGACAATTACATGCCGTTACCGCTCGATTTGGCTCATTCTCTGTTGACGGAATTGGCTAATATCCGTAAAAATGAGTTGTCATTGATTCCTTATCTGCGTCCGGATGCAAAATCGCAAGTTACTATTCAATACAACGATAACGGTACGCCGGAAAAGATTGACACCATCGTTGTTTCTACTCAACACGACGAATTTATTTCCGGTAACGATAAAGCAATGCAGGACAAGATAACGGAAGATGTGAAGAATATCCTGATTCCGCGCATCAAAGCACAATATCCGGTTAATGTACAGGCTTTATTCAACGATGATATCAAATATCATGTCAATCCGACCGGTAAATTTGTAATCGGAGGTCCTCACGGCGATACCGGACTGACCGGCAGAAAGATTATCGTAGATACTTACGGCGGTAAAGGCGCTCACGGCGGCGGAGCTTTCTCAGGCAAAGACCCTTCGAAAGTTGACCGTTCGGCTGCATACGCTGCCCGGCACATTGCGAAAAACCTCGTAGCAGCAGGCGTTTCCGACGAAGTGCTTGTTCAGGTATCTTATGCTATCGGAGTGGCTGAACCGATGAATATTTTTGTAAATACTTACGGGAAAAGCAAAGTAGCCCTTACCGACGGACAAATTGCCGAAAAAGTGGCTAAAATTTTCGATATGCGTCCCAAAGCGATTGAAGACAGGCTAAAACTCCGCAATCCGATTTATTTGGAAACGGCTGCTTACGGTCATGTCGGACGTCAACCACAAACAGTAAAGAAAATATTTTCTTCTCGTTACTTAGAACCGAAGACGATTGAAGTAGAACTGTTTACATGGGAAAAACTCGACTATGTCGATAAAATCAAAGCGGAAATTAAAATCAATTAATTTTTCAATGTTTTCTTGTCAACAGACTTACCGTTATAATGGCAATTACCGATAAAGGTAGTGAAAATACAATGGGGTCGATGGCAAACCAAGGATAGGCTTCTATCAGGAATTCTTTGCCGAACAAGGCTTTGCATATCCCGATAGGAGCCGCTTCCGCTTTATGCATGAAAACCATGACAAACAAACTCGATAATGCTCCTACCCATAAACTTGCCAATGCACCTTGCTTTGTGACTTTTTTCCAATACAACGAACAAAAGTAAGCCGGTAGAAAAGTTGCCGCACAAATGCCCATAAATAACGCTGTGCCGCGGGCAATGATATTTGCGCTCAATGTATAACAGATAATATAGCTGACCAAAATAGAACAGGTTACTCCAAACCGTACACCCATTGTAGATTTTTTGTTGTGCTTTTTCCCTAAGTTGGGAAAAATATCTACACCCAAAGCAGCTCCCATGGTGTGAAAATGTGCACTCAATGTGGACATGCCTGCCGACAGGATGCAAAGCATAAATACAGCGCTGAACCATTCCGGCAATGCACGGTTGATGAACAAAGGAATAATCTTGTCCAAATCGTTTGTCATCTGAGTGGATAGTAATCCGTCTGTTTTAAGAAAATAAAGATTGGTTAGCGGACCGATATGATAAACCGCTCCAACCGTGAAAAAGATAAATACACAACCAATCAATACGCCGCGGTTGATTTGTTTGGTGCTGTCAACCATCATAAAACGAACAGCCAATTGAGGTTGAGCCAGACAACCGATACCGACGCCCAAAATGAGTGAAGTAACCAACGTAAACCATTGTGGAGAGCCTGTAACCGGCATTGCCGTCCATCCTTGATGTCCCAGCGTTTGGTATTTTTCGGGAACCATCGAAGCAATTTCCGTCAGTTTGCGGTTACCTTCGGCGAAGCCGAAATCCATTGTGTGGTAAAACCAAATAAGCAAAAACATCATACATAAGAACATGATAACAGCCTGTAAAGCATCGGTATAAAGTACACCTTTGATGCCGCCCGTAATTACATATCCCGCCACAATCAAAGTGAAAACCAGCAGCGCCAGATTGTAATCGACATGAAAAATCTCTTCAATAAAAACAGCGCCGCCTTTCATTACGACAGCTGCGTACAAAGGCATTCCGATAAAAATAATTGCAGCGATAAATACCTGAATCGAACGAGAACCGTAATGCAGTCCCAACAACTGCGAAAAGGTATGGGCATTGTGTTTCGTTCCTAATTTCCGGGTTTTCCGTCCGAAGAAAATAAATGCGATGATAACGCCCATCAACATATTAAGCAGGCAAAGCCACTGAAGTCCCATCCCGAAAGCAGCCGAAAAACCGCCGAAACCGACGATTGCTGAGGTCGAAATGAAAGTTGCGCCATAAGATAAAGCCATAATGAACGGATTGGTTTTCCGTCCGCCCAATAGATAATCGGTAGAATCTTTTGTTCGCCGGTATCCGAGATAGCCCAACCAAGCGATAAAGAAAATATAGATAATGACAATGATTCCTAATGTTAATGTGTTCATTTCTTTTTATTTTTGTGGTTACTATTTTCATCATCATCTTTCTCATTCCATTTGGTTATTCCGTACCAAAGGGAAAAAATAAGGCATCCTAAAGCCAATATATAGGCAAAGAAAATACTTGGGTCGTCAATTCCAAACATAATTATAAATTTATTAAATCATTTTCGGTTATATATTCCAAGTTATGTCGCCGGATTACTTCCAATGCGCTTTCCTTGTTGTTTGTACGCAGAATCAGGATTGACTTTTCCCTGACGGAAAAACAGTACATATATTCGATACTGATTCCTGCTTTGGTAAACAAAGCAAAAGTTGCAGCAAAAGTTCCCGCCGCTGATTCGGTAATAATAGCCAATACGTCGGTCAGGTTTGCGTTGACGTTGTTTTCTTTCAGCAGGCGACAAGCTTTATTTGCATCATTCACTATTATCCGCAAAATGCCAAATTCGGAAGTGTCGGCAACAGTAGCTGCAATAATGCGGATATTTTCTTTTCCGAGCAAAGCCAATATTTCGCTAAGCTTTCCGTATTTATTTTCCAAAAAAACGGATATTTGATTTATTGTCATAATGATTTAATTTATTAAAGTTTACGTAAATCTTTTACTCTTACTGCTTTTCCTTCCTGCACGGGCAATGAGCCTTTTCCGACCAATTTCAGGCGGGGAGTTATCAGTAGTTCGTCTTTCAGTTGGTGAACTATATTTTTCGTCAGGCTTTGCAAGACGGAATAATCGTCGGTAAAGAGGTCGCTCAGTTCCACTTCAATCAGCATTTCATCGCTGTTGTCGACGGTTTCGACCGTAATCAGGTAGTTGCTGCCGAGTTCTCCGAATTGCATCAGGATTTTTTCTATTTGTATCGGGAAGATATTGACGCCTTTGATAATCAACATATCGTCGCTACGACCTTTGAAACGAGCCAAACGTTTGTGAGTACGCCCGCATTTACATACTCCGGGAAGGATGCAGGTCAGGTCGCGGGTACGATAACGGACAAGCGGCATGGCTTCACGGTTGATGGTTGTCAGTACCAATTCTCCGATTACCCCATCAGGAACAGGTTCTAAAGTTTCGGGATTGATGATTTCCACAATCGTATAATCTTCCCAGATATGCAAGCCGTTCTGTTCTTTACATTCGAAAGCTACGCCCGGACCGTTCATTTCCGACATTCCGAAACAGTTATAAGCTTTGACGCCAAGCAGTTGTTCGATGCGTTGGCGTTGTTCTTCCGAATGAGGTTCGGCGCCGATACAGATGGTATGTAATTTTGTATCGCGGCATGGGTCGATGCCTTCGGCATACATGACTTCAGCCAGACGGGTAGCGTAACTTGGAATAATATGCAGGCAGGTTGTTCCGAAATCGGTGATGAATTTGATTTGTCGTTTGGAATTTCCGGCAGCGGCGGGGACAGTCAGGCATCCCAATTTTTCCGCACCATATTGAAAACCCAATCCTCCGGTAAACATGCCATAACCTGATGTGTTCTGAAAAATGTCGGTATTGCGGATGCCGACCATGTACATACATCTTGCCACCTGATTCGCCCATGCTTCCAAATCTTTAGCGGAATGAAGCACCACCGTGGGATTGCCGGTCGTTCCACTCGAAGAATGTAACCGAACACAGTCTTTCAACGGGATGCAAGCCAATCCGTAGGGATAGTTGTCCCGCAAATCGTCTTTGGTAGTGAACGGTAGTTTTTGTAAATCGTTCGAAGATTTGATGTCATCGACCGAAACGCCTTTTTCTGCAAATACCTTTGCGTAGAAAGGGGAATTTTTTGCAGCTGTTAATGTTTGTTTTAGCTGTGATAGTTGTAAGGCTTCCAACCGGTCACGGCTCATTGTTTCTATTTCTTCTTGCCAATATTCCATGATGCTGTTTCTTATTTTTTTATTTCATCATTCGTTCAATAATGTCCACAACTTTGTAACCGTCGCGAGCGTTGGTGGTAATTTCTTCTCCTTTGTTTTTCAGAACATTAACTACATTTTCGATGACAAAATGGTGGTTTTGCGCCGACCCTTTATAAGCGCCGTAATCATTGCCCGGATTGGTCGGAGGTAAGACCGGAATTTCGTAATCCTTTACATGGCAATATTCTACTTCGTTCATATATTGTCCGCCGATTTTGATAGTCATCAGCGGCGATAATTCACTTTCAATCGCTTGGAGAACGGTGTCGCTCATCGCGCTTGTCATGGCGTAAAATACACCGGCTACACGATTCAACAAACTGCCGCTTTCATCCATTGCCACAACGGTATTTTCGAAAGTCGGTTTGTCGGGATTGTTTGTAATAACTTCAATCTCTTCGGCATGGAGTTCCATACCTTTTAAAAATGCCGGTTTATAATGTTCGGCTTTCATTCGGTCGAAAGGCGGAACGCTGTACGGCGTACTAAACTCCGTAAAAAACGGATTTGAAGCGTCTATCGACTTACTACTTTGGTTACAAGCAGAATATGTCATCAATATCAATACTAAAATAAATAAATTTGTTTTCATCGTTTCGTTTTTTGTAATTTTTTGGCAAAGGTAATAATATTTTTTTTATCCGTCTTCATTATGAAGATTAAAATGTTCAATCATTTGTGCATCAATAGGTACATTTTGTTTTTGCTGATTACTACATTCCATAAAGTTGATTATTATTAATAGGACAACGCATTAAAGTGTAATTTTGCAAAAAAAAACGTGTAAACAAACGTATTTAAAGAAAAAAAACCTATCTTTGTATTTTTAACATTTGAAATTAACCAATATGAAAACAAATCCCCAACTGGAACTTGCCGCTAACTATGTGCAATACACCGGACAACATATTTTTCTTACGGGAAAAGCAGGTACGGGCAAAACGACTTTCTTGCATAAGCTGCGGGAAACTACGTCCAAACGTTTGGTAGTGCTTGCTCCTACGGGCGTAGCTGCCATCAATGCACGGGGTGTGACTATTCATTCTTTTTTCCAATTGCCTTTCGGACCATTGATTGGTATCGATCGTCTCAAATCGGAACAGATGCATTTCAACAGGGAAAAAATCAATATTATCCGTAGCCTCGATCTATTGGTGATTGATGAAATCAGTATGGTGCGAGCCGATTTGCTGGATGCTGTTGATACCGTATTGCGTCGTTTCCGTACTCACAGTAAGCCTTTTGGTGGCGTGCAATTACTTATGATCGGCGACTTGCAACAATTATCGCCCGTAGTAAAGGAAGACGAACGCGAACTCTTGCGTGAACTGTACGATACACCTTATTTTTTCAGCAGCAAGGCTTTGTGTGAAACAAA
>JAITQA010000094.1 GCA_031289145.1 Dysgonamonadaceae bacterium
ATCCGTCACACAATCATTCACCTGGGAAGATACGGTAAATGCATTAGAATATGTGTAGGATGTTTCCGTGACTTCTTTTATGAAATCATCATCGTTACACGACGTCATACTTCCAATAATAAAGGAAAAAATTATTGTCTCAAAATAATATAGATATTTCTTCATGACTGTTATTTTTTATATTGTTAAAATGAAATATTCATGCCAAAAGCCAAAGTTTGCTGCAAAGGAAATGTAGTTATTCGCAAAGTCGCGCTTTGTTTCTGCCTGTTTTCCGGATCTCCGCCAATCCAGTCAGTGACGGTGAACAAATTTTTCCCGGACAGATAAATCCGTAAACGTTCTATTCCCAAATCTTTGATCTTTTGTTGACGGAAAGTATAGGAAAGATTCAAATCCTGTAAACGGACAAAACCGTAAGACATAACCGGCGTAAAATTCCCGCCTGTAAAGTTGATACGGGGATAAATGTCACTTCTGTTTTCAGGCGTCCACCAAACTATGTCCTGATCAACGAAACCCGGCGCATTTGTATAAGCTTCGGCATTGGCGTCCATTCCATAACCGCCTCCACTGAATACGCCGTTGAACAAGGCATACAATTCCCAATTTCCATAAACGAGCGTATGGGACATGTTCATCCGGAAATTTTCTTTCCGGTAGCCCAGAATGGTTCTGTCATCTGCTGTTATTTTTCCATCCTCGCTGCCATCCACATTGGCAAATTTCGGATTACCGGGTACACTTGTGTTCGCCTTAATATATTCCGTATCCTCTTCCTGTACCATACCAATAACTTTATAACCATAAATGGCGCCTAAGGATTTTCCAATAAATAAAGCGTTGACTAAATCGTCTTTACCGTCGCCGTAGAGATCAACCAATTTATTGCGATTCAAATAGAAATTCAACATGGACGACCATTCGAAATTCTGCTGCTTGATATTGAGTGTATTCAAAGTGAATTCAATACCAAAATTATCCACTTGTCCCATGGTCGCTCTGGTAGAAGTAAAACCGTTGCTCATCACCGGTATTACGCGGTTGAAAATCTGATCGGTTGTCTGCGATTTGTAAGTATCAAGTGCAAACCGGATACGGTTACTCCATAAACCAATATTTAATCCTGCATTGACGGCTGTAGTCGTTTCCCATCCCAACATCGGATTTCCAATTGCACTGACATATTGTCCCCAGTTAGTGGTACTTGTATTATCGAAAAGATAGCCATGGCCGCCCGATTGTCCCAGACTGATCTTGGAAAGCGTCTCATAAGAATTTAATGACTGGTTCCCGTTCTTACCCCACGAGATTTTCAGTTTTAACTCGTTTATTTGCTTGATGTTCTTCATAAATTCTTCCCTGTCCACGGTCCAGGCTACGCCGGCCGCAGGGAATATACCCCATTTTGTATCGTCTCCAAAGACAGAACTGCCATCGCGACGGATAGAAGCCGTAATGTGGTATTTTCCGTCAAAGTTGTAACTGACACGTCCCAAATAACCAATATCTGCTTCTTTGGTATTCTCGATAGATAGCGTTTGATTTGCCGCATAAGCCAAACCATTGTAGCCTAAAAGCGTATTGCCGATAGCGCTAAAATCGTTCCCCTTTAAAGTTCGCGAATCCTTTACATATTCACTGCGGGTATATACTGCCGTCAGATCTACGAAATGCCTGTTGATGTTAGCAGTATAATTCAGGATATTATCAAGAACATAATTAGTCCTGGTTATAATCTGATTATCACCGTATGCCTGGGGTAAAAGTTTGGCTACTTCAACATCGGAATATCGTTCTTCACCTTCGCTGGCTGTTATTAAATTTATAGGATGATGAAATTGATAATGTTTTTCATTTTTTTCCATATAGGAAGCATTAAAACGGTAAGTCAAGCCCGTTATTCGGGGCGCTTTAATCAACGCATGTCCTTTCAGGAGAAGAGAGGAAGACCGGTCGTAATCATCTATCCCGACTTTACACTTCCATATTGGATTTTCTCCCGAGAAACCAACATCAGCTATTACTTTTTCCAACGATTTACCATCCGGTCTATAAGGATCCGCATACGGGGACGCCCCGTCCGAGCTGGCGCTAAGTCCATCCCAATTTTGGTAATTGTAATTAACCTGTGTACCTACCTGCAACCAATCGGTAATGTCATTTTGCATACGCGCAGTGAGGGATTCCCTTGAAAAGCGATCTCCGATTACGATTCCTTTCTGGTCTGTATGTGATATGGATGTATAATAATTGATTTTTTCAGTCGCTCCCGATACTGAAACCGAATAATCTTGAATAACGCCCGTTCGAGTGGAATAGTCCCACCAGTCAGTGACTTCGCCTCTCAGATACTTTTCATAATTTCTTGCGAGCATCCAACTCTGAGGGTCTCCGCCACGTTTGAGATTGTAATTTTCTACAAAAACATCAGGACGTATCAGTTTTGGAGTAAGCGTTTTCTCAGAAAACGCTACCGAACCGTCAAAACTGATAACCGGTTTGCCCAGCTTTCCTTTTTTAGTTGTAATCATTACTACACCGTTTGCAGCTTGGGAGCCGTAAGCGGCTAAAGAAGTAGCGTCTTTCAATAGCGAAATACTTTCAACAGTTGACGGATCAATATCATTCATCGATCCCGAGAAAATCACTCCGTCCAATACAATCAATGGATTGGTACTGGAACTGTTGATAGATTTCTGTCCGTGAATTTCGATCGAAGGGCTACTGCCGGTGCTCGTTTCGCGGGAAATAGTAGCGCCTGTCACGGTTCCGCGAAGCGCATCCATCACATTCGTCCGGGGTGATAACGAAACGGAGGAATTGGCGACATTAACGGTCGATACCGAACCTGTAAAGTTTTTACGTTCCACAGTACCGTAACCGATTACCACCATTTCATCCAGCGCCAGCAAATCTTCCTGCAGGGTGATTTGCAACTCTGTCCGGTTCTCCACGACGATTTCCTGCGTCAAATATCCGATATAGGAAATGACCAGCGTAGCTCCCTGCGATACGTTCAGGCTGAAATTTCCGTCCACTTCCGTAATATCACGGTTTGTCGTTCCTTTTTCGACTACATTCGCCCCGATGATTGGTTCGCTGTTGGCGTCAACCACCGTACCGCTCACTTTCTTCTGCGCTTGCGCAGCAAGTGAACCACTGAGGATACACAACATACATAACATCTTCCGCCATGTATCCCAATTCATTAAAACTAACTTCTTTCTCATTTCATCATAAATTTTTAATTAATAGTATTATACACTTATGCAACTTTCGCTGCATACTTACACACAAAAAGCGTGTAAACTTTTTGTTTATTAGTTTACACGCTTATTTAATTATGAATTACGAATTACGAATTACGAATCATCTTTTATGGCTTTCTTAGCGGAATTGAGGAAGTTACGCCACTGTGTATATCCAAGTAGTGTCTGCCAAAAATTACCGGTTGCGTTTTTGAAATTCACTCTATTGGATTTTCTTTACAATATATATCTGCTGCACGGCTGATTTCTACTACACTCTTGTCCGGGAACAGATTGTTTTTTCGCCATTCGGTATAATCAAAAGGCTGGCTTAGTAGCGTAAAAACAAACTGTTCAGCTTCCAGCAAGCCCAATTCCTTGGTAAGGCACTTCATTCCCTTGTCTAATAATGCTATACTATTCATTGTATTTGCTTTGAAAATAATTTATCAAAGGGTATGCCTGGTCGTCATACGGACGGTTAAAGCAGCAATTATCCAAATATATCCTGTACATTGTTTATAATCTAATCACCGACAAAAATATGAATTTAATTACGAATTACCACACAAAGATACAACTTTCCAATTGAAAATGATAATTCTTAATTCTCAATTATTTAAGCGTGTAAACCAATATGTCAAAGAACGTTTTTAGTTGAGAACGTTCCATTCTCTACTAATCTTGATAGCGGATCGTTGTCACCAAATAATAGTCTTCCCCTACACGGCATACGCTGGGATCGGGGTAAAAGCCGGGAATGACGGGATTGTGGAAGCCTTGCATCAATTGGTGTTGCTCTTTCATTTTCTCTGCATAACGTTTTCCCAATTCCCTTTGGGATGCGGCGTTGAAATGTGTGCTGTCCGGCAGTAGCGTAAGTCCCTGCGACGAAACGACGTCGTAATGTGGAATGTCTTTCTTCGCTTCGTGGAAAACAGGATTGATATATACGTCCCTGTTTTTTAACGACAGGATTTCTCCCGCAATAAAGGGAACATCAGGCGCTTGTAATTCCCTGCGCAAGTTTGAGACCAAGCGAATCAGTTTATCCTTATAGGCCATTGCTCTCTCCTTCTCTTTATCGCTTTCTCCCTGATGCCAGAGAATCCCTTTCAGAACGCCGTCCTTCATCGCTATATTGGCACGTTTCAAAGCATCGTCGTAAATACAGGATTGCGTTGACTTGTAAATTGCGCCCGGCTGCCAATAGTCAATGGCGGAGCTTCCCACGGCGCAGGGAATCAGTCCGACAACCATGTTGTCGTTTTCCGTAAGCATAGACCGTGCAAAACTTAATCCCGGGCCTACACCGGCGTTGGCTTTATCATAGTGTAAGGGGTCGCGGGCTATTTCCCATTCTCCTTCTTTATTCAATCGCAAAATTTGCGGATTACCGACGGTATCTTGCGGCTCGACAATTCCCCGTCCCGCCATATTCGACTGTCCTATCAATAAATACAGGTGAAAGTTTTCTTTCTGTGCGGGCGCTTGGACTTTCACTCCGGAATAGCTTGCACGCTCCTGCGCCTGGAGAGACATTGAAATGTATATTGACGGTGACTGAACGTCATCTGCAAAATTAAAAGGGACAGCATTTTTCACCCCCGAATTGGGAACAATGGAAACGTCGTACTTGTCGGTCGTAACCGCCCAGTTTTTTGCGTTTATGTCCCAGCGAAGCAAATCTTGTTTTGACAGGGTAAAGGCTACTTTTTCGCTTGCGCCCTTTTTGATGAAAACACGTTTGAATCCGACTAATTTTTGTTGCAGCCCTTCTCTTTCCCAATCGGGAGACGACAAATAGCATTGAACAATCTCTTCACCATCATACTGTCCACTATTGGTGACTTTAACCGAAACAGAAAGATTTTCGGTATCTGATAAATGTGTTTTGTTTAGTATAGGAGTTGCATAATTAAATGAGGTATAACTTAATCCATAACCAAACGGGAATAAAACCTCTCCTTTAAAATACTGGTAGCTTCTTCCGTTCTTTACATTATAGTCGTCCATTGGTGGTAATTGGTCTTCATTGGCATAAAAAGTAACAGCCGTCTTTCCCGAAGGGTTTACTTTACCCAACAGGAGATTACTTATTGCCTGCGCTTCTCCCTGCCCGCTAATCCATACGTTTAACAGCGCCTTGGGTTTCTGTATAATATTACTGAGCGATAGAGCGGTACCACTTCCCAATATTAATATTGTATTGGGATTTGCTTGCGTAACTTTATCAATCAATTCATATTGTGACGCACTCAGGCGAAGGCTTTTCCGATCTCTTCCTTCGGACGAATTGTCGTCGCGTAGAAACAAGATAACAACATCTGATTGTTGAGCAATCTTTTCCGGCGTTTTCTCGTTTTCATCAAACGGTGGCCGCCATGTCAATTTGAGCGGCGAATTACGATTTATATCCGTATATTCTATCCTGAAATTATATTTTTCCCCTTTAATGAGCCGTAACTCAAAATTCGCTTTTATATCCCCACTGTTTGTTTTATTAAAAACCAAAGAATCGCCTATATAAAATTTTAGCTGACCGAATCCTGAAAAGGAAAATGTATATCTTCCTGTGGTAGGCGGTTCCATCGTTGACGTCCATCTGGCAGAAAGTTGCCGGTATGATTGTAATTGTTCGTCTTTTATAGGAGTGAAATTCAGCGACAGATCCTGACGCACCAGAAAAGGCTTCCCTGTCAGATGTTTACTGTCAAAATACTCGCCCGTAAATCCTAAAATGCCATCATAGGCATGTTCTTCGGAACGGATCAGGTAATTAGCCGGTATTATTTCGTCTTTTGTTCGGTCACTAATCCATGTTATTTCAGCATTCCGGCCTATATCGGAAGTTAGGCATTCCGACAATATGTGATTGTGTTCGGGAGTGCCGCTGTAGTCCCCATAATAAACCGTTTTGAAGGCTTCGCCAATCAATCCTATTTTTTTAACATTTAACTTTAGCGGCAGAATATTATCATTTTTCAGCAAGACGATTGATTTTTCAGCCGCTTCCAATGCCAATTTTCTGTGTTCGATGCTTTCAACTACCGAAAAAGGTATCTTTGTATAAGGATTTTTTTCAGAAGTGTTATTTATCCCCAGCCGTACCCGCAAGGTCAGAACCCGCTCTACAGCAAGCTCTAAATCCTCTTTGCCGATCAATCCTTTGCTATAAGCGATCCGCAATCCCTCACGGTATTCGTCGCGCAAAGACATGTCGCAGCCCGCTTTCAAAGCCAGAGCCGCGCCCTCTTCCAATGATGCGGCATATTTATGATGGGTATATAACTTTTCAATCGCCGAGCCGTCGGAGATTACGGCGCCCTGAAAGCCCCATTCATCGCGAAGAACGTCATTGAGCAGAAAAGGATTGGCGCTGCAAGGAACTTTGTTTAAGGCATTATAGGCGCTCATGACCGATGCGGCTTTCCCTTTTTGTATAGCCGCACGAAAAGCGGGGAAATAGTATTCACGTAGCGACATCTCGTCAACATCCGACGAACCGTCGGCCCTTCTGTCTTCCTCATTGTTTGCCACAAAATGCTTTGCTGTTGCTACTGCCTTCAAATAAACAGAATCATCGCCCTGCAATCCCGTTATGAAAGCGACGCCCATCTCACTCGTCAAGAGTGGGTCTTCGCTGAAACACTCGGATGTGCGTCCCCATCTGGGATCTCTGGCTATATTAAGCGTCGGCGAAAAGAACGTCAGTCCTTCATGCCGGTCGGAAAAGCCTTTCTCCTGCAATGCTTTATGATATTTAGCACGGGCTTCGTCCGAAATGGCTGTACTGATGCGCTTCATCAAATCAACGTCCCACGTAGAACCTAATCCGATCGGTTTGGGGAAAACGGTTGCCTTTCCCGCCCGCGCTACTCCGTGCAAACACTCGCTCCACCAGTCATATCGGACTATGTTGAGCCGTTCGATATCCGGCGCTTTGGCACAGAGCAAATCAATTTTCTCTTCTATGGTCAGTTGTTGCTCAATTGTTCTTACTTGCTCTTCTATACTGTTTTGAGCATGAACGTTTAATGCAATAACATAAGTAAGAAGCGTTGTTACTGTTTTTATATTCATAAAAGTTTATAATCCGTTTTCCAAAGTCTTTTCTATTTTTAATTATTATATACTTATGCAACTTTCGCTGCATACTTACACACAAAAAGCGTGTAAACCTTTTGTTTATTGGTTTACACGCTTATTTAATTACGAATTACGAATTATGAATTACAAATCATCTTTTATGGCTTTCTTAGCGGCATTGAGGAAGTTACGCCGCTGTGTATATCTAAGTAGTGTCTGCCAAAAGTTACCGGTTGCATTTTTGAAAACTTAATTTTCAATTCTCAATTCCTCTCGCAGCATTTCATAGATTTCCTGCCAGGACTTTAAGTAAAATCCGGTTGATTCATCGGCAAGTAGAGTAAATGTTTCGGAGTTATAAAACAAATCGGTAGCTTTCACGTCATCTATCTGATTGTCGAGCATTAAATTTTCAATCAAAGGTTCGCCGATTTCGGAAATTTCGTAAGAAATATCAATATTTTTATCTTTGTATTCAAGCATCAGCAAAGAATCCGCCGTACAAAAACAAATTTGGTGCGTAGGTTCTTCGCGGCGTAACATTGTCATAAACTTTTCTCGCGAAATTTTTCCTTCAATATAATTGTCTATTTGACGTGAAATCCTGTCATCTGCAACCGGTCCTTCTACAATATCGTAATTATGTGATGGAATAGGTGTGTCTTTACGACGGTTTAATGTTACAAAATCAAGCCATTCATCGTTGTAGGCATTGAAACGCAAGACACGGTAAGCGCCATCTATGAACGCATTTTCGTAAAAAACAAATTCGGTAACAATACCTTTACAGTTATGTACTCTTCCCATTCGTTCCGCCCAAATGTCTGCCTGTTCGCGAATGTTTGTAACATAAAAGCCCTTGCCAAAATCCTTGTTTGGTTCGCATTTCGACAAGTCAATTTCTCTGATTTTGGTATAACTGCCGTGATATACAATCATTTCAAATATCCTCCATTGTTGCGGCAAACCTGTGCCATATCTCTTATCGCCCAATACGGATTGTCGGTATGCAGCGCCCACCAACATTCGTTCAAAAAGTCAATTCCTCCATATTGTTTCAGGTATATGTATGCTTTCTGCACGTTCATTTTATATCCTGACGCAAATTTTGGAATAATGAAAGTGATAAAACTCACCTTGTCGCTCGTCTGTTTGTCTAATGTTGTTGCTGCCATAATCTTTACGTTTTTGAATTACAGTACAAAGATACAACTTTCAATTGAAAATTGAAAATGATAATTCTTAATTCTCAATTATTTAAGCGTGTAAACCAATATGTCAAAGAACGTTTTTAGTTGAGAACGTTCCATTCTCAACTAATCTTGATAATCGAACCTGAATCCCCAGGCATATCCGCATGGTCTGCTCTCTACTGTTTGCAGGACGGCAGGCAAATGGATTTTCACTCCTTGTCCGTTCGCTGACCAGGACAGGGGCTGCGGGTATCCCAACAGATAAACCTTACTTCCTTTTTTAGGGCTTACGGATTGTATTATCAGTTCTTTTCCCGGCCATTTTTCCGTAAAAGCGAACACCGATTGATGGTCTTTACGCTGAGTGAAATAAATATCTCCCTCTTTCCATACATCACGTTCCCGTGTAGCGTATATTCCTTCGCCGTTCACTTTCAGCCAACGACCGGCTTCTTCCAATTGTTCAACGGCTTTCGGGTGAAATTTTCCGTTGCCGTCGGGACCGATGCCTACCATAAAACTGCCGCCTTTAGCTGCACAGTCAATGATGTTGTGGATAATCCACTGAGCGCCTTTGTAGTTATCGCTGTTTTTATCGTACGAGAAACTTTTTCCCAGCGGGTAGATAGTCATCCAGGGCATATTCGTGTTTTCCTTGCTGCCGGGAACAAAACCTTCCGGTGTATAGTAATCACCGTAACTGCCGATTCCCCGTGCGCGTATCATGATGTCGGGCTGCCATTGGCGGATAAGTTTGATTGTTTCTTTGATTTGCGGCCAGACGTCGCGTCCCATCCACATATCCAAGCAAAGCATGTCGATTTTTCCGTAGTTAGTCAGTAACTCACGCAGTTGTTCGCGATGGCGGGCAATCATACGGTCGGTTTCTTCCGGCGTCCGGTTGGGCGTCATATATTGCCGGATGTCGCCTTGAGATAAAGCGCCGCTAAAACCCGAGTTATTACCATAGTTTTGATAGCTATCCAACAAAAAATCGGGCACAAGCAGGGGATGACCGCTGTATGGGCGAAAATCGGCATCGTACCAGTCGGGGTGAGAGAAATACAAATCTATTTTGATGTCGTTTTTATGGGCGGCATCGCATAATTCCTTTACTATATCTCTCTTGAAAGGTGTTTCTTCAACGCTGTACGCCAAATCGCATGCCTCTATCGGTTGTGTCAAATCCCTGTAATTGACCCGTTGTTTCACCCGCGTTTTGGTATGGAACATTGAAAAGCCTTCATGGTGCTTGGTGGTAAAAGCAAAAGCCTTAATACCCGAACGCTTGAACAAGTCCATCCATTCCTGTGCATCAAAACCGGCAGGATTAAAAGTTTTGTATAATTCGTTGTACGCTATTTTCTTTTCAGGCGACAATTTCAGGTATCCCCACGATTCGCCGTCCATTTCCCACATAGAATAAATACCCCAATGTATCCGGACGGCGAATTTCATATCGCGGAAAGCGCCATACGATTTCTCCGGTGCATGAATGTAATCCGGATCCAATTCGGTTTCGACGTAGTATTGTACCGTTTTATAGTGGTTATCCGTTTTCGGGAGGATAATTCCCCTTGCCCTGTCTTTGGTGATTGCTGCATCCGAATGCTGAGCTTGTCCCGAAACAGGAAAACTTAGCAGCATCCAGACAAGCGGCAAAATTGTTAATTTATTCATTATCTTTGTTTTTTAAGGTATATCCAACACGATTACTTTATCAGTTTTCCCTACAGTACGAATAAACTTATGCTTGCTCCCATCCGCAAGCGTAACCGTAAAACAATATTCTCCGCGAAACACCCGCAGATTTGCCGTTCCGGCAGCATCGGTCACGACAGTCTTATTCGTTACCCATTTGTCTTTAATAAGCTTTTTTAATGCTTCATAAGCGGGCTTAGGGGTCATATCCTTACGAAGTAATCCGGAGGGAGCGCCTTTCCATGCGTTATAATCGCTTAAATCCCACCATGTAATCGCCTCTACTGCAGGATGGGAAAACAATAAGGTATATATCCTTTCAACATCATTTTTTTGTTGCTCTTCCCCCTCCGGTGTAGTCGGCGCCGGCCATCCACCTGTTTCCAATGAAGAAACAACGGTCAATTCAGTGACATGTACAGGTTTGTTAAAGACTGCCAATCGTTCAACCATTGCCCATAAGCTATCGTTGTTTAATAGTTCCCGATGATTGTGTATATGGCATTGTATGCCGACCAAGTCATATATCGGTTTTCCTTGCTTATCCGTCAATTGTCTGAGAATATCAGGATAGCGATTATCATACGTATGATCGTTGATCATGAGTACAGCATCGGGATTACCTTGACGAGCGGCGGCAAAACAGACCTTAGCCAAGTCTATTTTTCCGATAGTGTCCATTAAACCCGTCAGATTGGGCGTTGTCTTTGAATATACTTCCCATGTACTCAATTCGTTAATTGCTTCCCATGTGTCAATCGAACCTTTATAGTGAGAAACGACGTCTTTGCAGCGTTGTTTTACACGGTCCAAGACTTCTTCCCTTTTCATGCCGGTCAGCCATTTGGGTTCTCTTGAATTGTAAATCAATGGGTGCCCCTTGCAACGGATATTGCGTGCGGCACACCAGCTTGCCAATTCATTTAAGCTATATTTCGGCAAATCTTTCTCAGTTTCCATATCAGGCCAGTATATCAAAAGTGTTGCAAAATTGAAAATATCTGCGAAATGTGTTTTATAGGCTTCAAATTTTTCCCATCTCGAACCGAAGATCGCAGATCCAAAAAGGAACTCATGGCGTTGCATGTTCATTTCCACCGGTACGTTGGAAATTTTCTTGCCTTTCTGTTTTACGATAATACGGACATCTTCCTTGCGGTGTTGTTCGATACGCTCATGGGCGGCAGATTGCCCTTTCCATGCTTCCTCTTGCGATTTATCTTCCTGATAATCAAACCAGTCAAAACAGGCTTTGGAACGAGACAGTTTCCCGTTTCCGGAAGCAAAAAGTCCCACATATACTCCGGTAAATCCTCCGGCTGTCAATGGTGAAAGCAGGTGAGTATCTATTGTATCCAAAGGATAGAATGTTTTACCGTTATCATCACTATAAGAGAAAACGTATGTTCTCGCTTTTCCATTTACCCGCAATTGTACTTTTTCTCCCTTTATTTTGATTTCTTTTTTCACATGGCTGATAGTCCCTATCTTGTAACGCAAGACTAATTTGTTTCCCTTTTGCAGATATAAATCGTAGTGATACCGGTTATTCATATATACCGTCAATCCCGCCGTTTCGTTTGCGGCTGCCGGGGAAAATTCCATTTGCGTTGTCGCCGTAAAATTAAAATGCTGTTGCCTGCGTCCCAGAAAAGTGGGTGTATCTTGCTCATCCAAAGAAAGAGCTGAGCCTGTTAGCGTAAGAAAACCTCTCTTGGCTGATAATGAATAATTTTCGAGAACGGGTGTACGGAGATAATTCCATTCAAAACCCGGTTTTTCGTTTGTAAAATCATCTCGGACAGGCGTTTCTTCCCATGGATATTGAGGCAATGTGCTACAGTCCATATTCAATGTGATGGGAGCGCCGTTGTTTATTACAGGCCATCCGTCTTTAGGCCATATCACGGGGGCAAGGAAAGTTTCTCGTCCGAGGGGATAATGCCGTCCCCACGTTGGACGATGTCCCAGGAAGAGCATCCACCACGAACCGTCGGATGCTTCGACCAAATCCCCATGTCCTACACCTTGAATGGGATTGACCTGCGCCAAATTGCAGTTGTGCGTCAAGATAGGATTGGACGGGCAACCCACATACGGTCCGAAAATATTTCGCGAACGAGCAATGGTAGCCGAATGCGCGATATTAACTCCACCTTCGGCAATCAACAAATAATACCATCTGTCTTTTTTATAGATATGCGGACCTTCCGGATTTCTTCCTCCCGAACCCAACCAAACAGGAAACGGTTCGGTTAATAACTTCCCCGTTTCGAGGTCAATTTTACTAAGGATAATCTCACCACGAGGACCTCCGTTGGTAACCAAATAAGCGCTCCCGTCGTCATCCCAGAATAAAGAAGGATCAATTCCTTTCTGATCAATCCAGATCGGATCACTCCATTCGCCTGCGGGATCTTGTGCGGTAACATAAAAGTGACCTCCGTCGGACATATTGGTATTTACCATGTAGAAAACACCCTGATGATAGCGGATGGTAGGCGCCCACAATCCTTCCGAAGATTTGCACTTATCTAATTTCAATTGCGCAGGCCGCGTAAGGCAATGGCCGATCTGTTTCCAGTGTATCAAGTCTTTGCTGTGAAAGACCGGAATACCTGGAAAATATTCGAAACTGCTGGTAACAAGGTAAAAATCATTACCAACGCGGCAAACACTTGGATCGGGATAAAAACCCGGAATCACGGGGTTTTGGAAACCCTGCGCTTTTATCGAACATACACTGACAATTATTGTAAAAACAATCAATATATGTCTTTTTATTTTCCCCATATTATAAAATTAAATTCAATTCAAGTTCATTTTCGCCTTTCCTTACTACACTTGTAAATACTTGCCGACAACCGTTTGGGAGAATTACCGTAAACTTGTATATGCCACGGAACGCCCTGATATTTGTGGCACCGGAAGCATCGGTTTCCAATACTTCATTGGTCGTCCATGTTTCCTTGATTAATTTTTTCAATACATCGTAAGCAGGCTTGGGAGTCATGTCGTCGCGAAGTAAACCGCCGGGAGCGCCCATCCATGAATTCAAATCGGTAAAATCCCACCAAGAAACGGCTTCTATAGACGGATGAGAGAAAAACAGCGTATATAATCGTTCTACATCTTTTGTTTGTTGTAGCTCGCCTTCGGGAGTGGTAGATACAGGATTATTGTCATTCCAACCACTTGTAGCAAGTGTTGATACAACAGTTAATTCCGTGATGTGTACCGGTTTTTCTAAATTTGCCAAACGCTCAATTACAGTCCACAATGTATTGTTGTCTAACAATTCCCGATGATTATGCGTATGCCATTGTATGCCGACAGCGTCATAAATAACTTGTCCGTTTTCGTCTTTAAGTTGTTTGACAAAATCCGGATATTGTGTATCGTAGGTATTATCACTTGGCATCAACAGGGCATTCGGATTCGCTTTTCGAGCTTCGGCAAAACAGGCTTTGGCCATATCTGCTTTGCCGAAAGTATTAAAAAGAGTCGTTAATTTCGGATCCTTTGCATTATAGTTGATCCATTCGTTAATGACCTCCCATGCGTCAACTTGCCCCTTAAAATGTCCGGAAAGTTCAGAACAAAAATATAACACCCGCGAAAGTGCATCTTCATTAGAAAGACTGGAGAGCCATGTCGGTTCCGTACCGGAGGATATCAGATGCCCTTTCAGTAAAATATTTTTTTCCCTACACCAATCGGCAATGCGCGTGTGATAGTTATAATATTCTTTAGCTCCCATAGTAGGTTCCATTTCTCTCCATTGGAAATAACCGGTGGCAAAATTGAATATATCGGCAAATAATTTCCGGTAAGGTTCACCTCTATCCCACTTGGCTATATATGCTCCAAAAAGAAATTCATGTTTTTGCATCTTCATATCAACAGTCGCCCCGACAACCGGAGCGCCATTTTGTTTTACCACAATGCGAATATTCTCTTTTCTGTGTTGTTCGATACGGGCATTGGCTTCGGATTTTCCTTCCCAATTGTCTAAAGGAGGAGTTTCCCTACCCAATTGCGTTACGCGAATAATACCGGATGACCCATCTGTAAATACTGATACGGTAGCGGTACGTTTCACTATATCATCATACGGAGGAACGGTGATTTGTATAAGGGTATTATCATCCTTTATTCTAACCGTACACCAAGATTCGGAAGATATTGCCGTAATCGGTTGATTCGTTTCTCTTTGGAATGACTTTGTTTCGCCATTTATATCGAAAGTCAAATTCCTATTCAGAAAATCATCTATACTTTTAGCCTCCGAATAAGAGATAAACAACAATATAATTACTACAAATAATCTATTCATTTAAGTACTAATTTTTAAAACCGCTTATCTGCTTCGGTCAAGTTGGCAGATAAGCAGTTTTCTTTATTTTTCGATAAATACCTGTTTCATTGGTCGTCCTATCCACACTTGCGGTTGTTTCAGTCTGAAAATGTAAGCAATCGTCGAGGCAACATCAAATTGCATCATACTTTCCTCGAATTGCAATCCTTTTTTTACATTCTTTCCCGAAATAATGAAAGGCGTTTCCATCTCTTCCATGGTAATCCCGCCGTGTCCAAGATTAATTCCACCATGGTCGCTTGTTACGATGAAAACAGTTTCGTCGTATATCCCCGCATCTTTTGTTGCCTGTATAATTTGTTCTATACAGCCGTCAAGCATTTCTAACACCTCGTAATAGCGGGGCGTGTCATGTCCGTCCTGATGTCCGGTATGGTCGGGCTGGTCTATGATTATAGCAAAAAGATTGGGCTTCGCTTTTTTGATATAATCGCATGCAACAAGGATGGTAGTATCCTGTGTTTCATGGTTTTTTATCTCCTGCGAAAAATTCATAGCCTTCAACTCCGCCAGATACTGCATACCGTTCCATTCGTATTCATATCCGATTTCGGCGTCGGGAGAGGCGTCGCGCAACAAGCCGAAAACAGAGGGAAATATGCCGTAATGAGTAAGTACGCGCGAAGGCAAGTCGGGTTTTTTGCTGTTCCATTTCGTATAACCGTGCAGTTCGGGACCGGCTCCCATGAACATGGAAGCCCAATTTACCGCACTCGACGAGGGAAGTACGGAACGTTTCTTCAGTGTATAAGCTCCGTCTGCCATCAGCTGCTTCATGTGCGGCATATCGGCTTTTTCGACACTGTATGACCCCCAACCATCCAATCCAATGAATATTACATGCTGAGCCAGCCATTTCTCTGATTTTTCAACCGACGAACAATCGGCGAATACTAAAAGTAAACATAATGGTAAATAACATTTTAATCTCATAATTTAATTGTTTTTTTGTAAAAATATTTATTGATTCCAACTTTAACGTTACACAACCTATCGTTTTTTCGTAATTATTCCCAGTAGAGTGTCGGGTAACTGCCGCCATACGAACCGAGCGATTTCCAATAGCCGCTCGTACCGTTACCGACAGCCCAGCCGTTGTCCGATGCGGACGGCCATTGGCTATCCGTGAATGCCGAAGCAGTTCCGGTTACGCCAGAAGGTGCAACGGATACCCCCGTGGCTTCCAGATACCAACAATCTGCATAACTGCATGAACCGCCACTTTGTAAGACCGCAAGTACATATCGCTTGGTACTGCCGGTCATACTTCCTGCATGGTAACATGCCGTGATTGTTATTTTGTACGCTCTTCCGCAAATGCCGCCGCCATTACCGGTTCCTGAATCCACTTCTCCCATATTATAACATGCGGTAACGGTATGAGGTGTTGCAGCGCCGGTACGGTTGTCTCCCACAATGCCTCCAATAAGATTATTCCCGCTTATGCTACCGTCATTGCGGCAGGCGAGAATTTCAACGAGACAGGGACTTGATACATTGTTTCCGATATCGCCTATGATACCGCCGATACGACCAACGTTTCCGCTATTCATTTCAACCTTCCCGGTATTGTAACATCCTTTAATGACAGCTGTTCCGGTGGAGCCGGTTGTTGCCCCGACAATGCCGCCGACACTTTCCGTACTGCCGACCGTCCCTTTGTTGACGCATCCGGTTATCGTACCTCCATTTTCCATATTGCCGCATATTCCGCCGATTACGGAACTTGTTCCCGTTACGGACGCTTCATTGATACAGTCGGAGATAGTGGAAGCGGTACTTCGTCCCACTACACCACCGATATATTGCTTTCCGCTTACCGATCCGGAGGCTACATGAACACCTGTAATGGTCGCTCCGGAGATACGTCCGAACAACCCTCCCGT
>JAITQA010000101.1 GCA_031289145.1 Dysgonamonadaceae bacterium
CGGACGAAACAGCTGCTGTTTGTTGGAACGACCGGTTCGATTTTGACCTGTTCTGGCGGTTGATCGATCAGGTTTTATGGAATGATCCGACCGTGCGGTGTATTGTCAAGTGTAAACCTTGGGAATGGGAAGGCTTGCCTCGATCCAAGAGTCTTTTTTATTCGAATCCGGATTGCGGTTTACCCATTGGTAATCTGACCTCCCAAGTGTTCAGTAATGTTTATTTACACGAATTTGACTTGTTTGTGAAAGAAGAATTGGGGGTGGAATATTATGGGCGTTATGTTGATGATTTTGTATTGATTCATCCGGATAAACGGTTTTTACTGGACGCTTTGAAGAAAATCAAAACGGTTTTGAAAGAGCGTTTTTTATTGGATTTGCATCCGGATAAGATTTATTTGCAGCATTATACTAAAGGTTTTCTTTTTCTGGGCGCTTATATAAAACCCGGCAGGATCTATATCGGCAACCGGACGAAGAAAACGTTCCGGCGGATCATCAAAGATATAGACGACCATTTGAAGACGGCTCCTCCTTCCGTACAAGAATTGAGGAGTATGCGGGCGACCGTTAATTCGTACTTGGGTTTGATGAACCATTACCGTTCGTATAACATCCGGAAGAAAATCTTGATGCACCGCGAGCGGCGGTTACTGCTGATGAAATACGGTTATTTGAAGGTAAAGCCTTATTCTTCAATGATCTTTTGCCTGCATGATTCTGTCCGCTCGAAGGAATTAACAGAAAGTTCCTGAATATATATAGTAGTTTTAAGTAGTTAGGGCAGGTTTTGTGAAAAACTTGTCCTATTTTAGTGCGTATCAAAAAAACACAGAAAGAAAAGACCGGAATGAATTACTAATCAACTAAGTTGTGTTATAGTTTTAAGCTTTCGGGGGCGGCTTTTGTGAAGACAAAGCTTCCCTGATTTTTAATTAATTAGCTAATTCCGAAAGGAATTTTATCCGAACTAACCGGATCTCTTCTTCTGTGTAATCATTGCCTAATTCTTTAATCGCTTCTTCCAAATCGTCGGTTTCCGATTCTTTGAAATAGCCGTAAATGTCTTCGATATGTTCTTCGTCCATTATTTCGTTCAGGAAATAATCGATGTTGATTTTCGTTCCGGAATATACGATTGCTTCTATTTCGTCCAGCAATTCGGTAAATTCCAATCCTTTGGTCAACGCAATGTCATCCAGTGCGACTTTCCGGTCGATACTTTGGACGATGAATACTTTCATCTTGGATTTGTTGGCTACCGTACGGACGCGCAGGTCTTCGGGGCGCTCGATTTCGTTTTCATCTACATAGCGTTTGATCAATTCAACAAAATCCTGTCCGTAACGTTTGGCTTTGCCTGCGCCTACTCCCGGTATATTTTGCAGTTCTTCTATGGTGACGGGATAGGTGGTCGCCATTGCCTCCAGCGAAGGATCCTGAAAGATGACGTAAGGGGGCACTTCCAATTTCTTGGACAGTTTTTTCCGGAGGTCTTTCATAATGGAGTACAGCACCGGATCTACCGCGCAGGAAGCTCCTCCCCGGAGAGGTGTTTCTTCGATATTTTCCTCTGTTTCAAAGTCGTTGTCTTCCGTCATTTTGAAGGATACCGGATTTTTCAGGTATTTTTTGCCTGCCGGAGTTAATTTCAATAATCCGTAATTCTCAATATCTTTGTCCAGATAACCGGCAATCATCGCTTGACGTATCACTGTATTCCATGTTTTTTCATCTTCGTTTTTGCCGGTGCCAAACATTTCCAGGTCATCATGTTCGTAGGATAATACTTCGGAAGTTTCTTTTCCTTGTAAAATATTGATTACATGATCTGCTTTAAATTTGTCTTTCAAGACTTCTACGGTTTCCAAAACCGAGATAAGTAGTTCTTTTGCTTCCACTTGTTTTTTCGGATTTAAACAATTATCACAATTTCCACAGTTCTCTTCTGTGTATTCTTCACCAAAATAATGTAATAAAACTTTCCGTCTGCATACGGAAGACTCAGCGTATGCTTTCGTTTCTTCCAGCAATTGCCGCCCGATTTCTTGTTCGGAAACGGCCTTGCCCTGCATAAATTTTTCCAATTTTTGCAAGTCTTTATTTGCATAAAAAACGACGCATTTCCCTTCTCCGCCATCTCGTCCCGCTCGTCCTGTTTCCTGATAATAGCCTTCCAGACTTTTAGGAATATCATAATGAATCACGTACCGAACATCCGGTTTGTCAATTCCCATCCCAAAAGCAATAGTTGCGACTATTATCTTGACTTCTTCCATCAAAAAAGCATCCTGATTTTCCGAACGGGTCTGGGTATCCATTCCTGCATGGTATGCCAATGCATTGATTTCATTTGCTTTCAGCACCTCGGCAAAATCTTCCACTTTCCTTCGTGAAAGGCAATACACAATTCCTGATTTTCCGGGATGAGCTTTGATGAATTTGACAATTTCCCTGTCAACATCTTTGTTTTTTTGCCGAACTTCATAATATAAATTCGCCCTGTTGAATGACGATTTAAAAACGGCGGCATCCATCATTCCCAGATTTTTCTGAATATCATGTTGCACTTTCGGTGTAGCTGTTGCTGTCAATGCAATCAGCGGACGACGCGCAATTTCGTTGATAATCGGGCGTATCCGACGGTATTCCGGACGGAAATCATGCCCCCATTCCGATATGCAATGCGCTTCGTCAACAGCATAAAAAGAAACGGAAACCTGCTTGAGGAACTCAACATTCTCGTCTTTTGTCAAAGATTCCGGAGCCACATACAACAATTTGGTTTTCCCGGATCGGATATCGTCTTTTACTTTATCTATTTGCGCTTTGTTCAGGGAAGAATTGATAAAATGAGCTACCCCGTTATCTTCACTGAAACTCCGCATTGCATCCACTTGGTTTTTCATCAATGCAATCAGCGGAGAGATAACAAGTGCGGTACCATTTAATAGTAAAGAAGGCAATTGATAGCACAAAGACTTCCCTCCCCCTGTCGGCATTAAAACAAAAGTATCCTTTCCGTCCAATATACTACGGATTACTGCTTCTTGGTTTCCTTTAAAGGCGTCAAAACCAAAATGCTTCTTAAGTTGTTCTGTTAAAAAGTCTTTCTTAGCCATACGTTTTCTCTTGGAGTGTCTTCCAATAGCAAAGATATAGTATTGTTATGAAATAATCCAAATTATTTTGAACTTTTTTTTAAAAAAAATCAAATTTGGTTCAAACGCATCGTTTTAGACTTTTCAATCCTCGATTGCGCATAGGCGGTATTGATGTGCAGTTCGGTCTCTCCGGAAGAAGGCAATTCGAACATGGAATCAATCATAATATCCTCTGTAATAGAACGCAATCCCCTTGCACCCAATTTGAATTCAATGGCTTTGTCTACAATAAAATCCAAGGCGTCGTCATCGAAAGTCAGCAAAATACCGTCCATTGCAAATATTTTGATATATTGTTTGATGATGGAATTTTTGGGTTCCGTCAAAATATTTCGCAAAGCAATTTTGTCTAAGGGCTCCAAATAAGTCAGAATGGGCAGCCTCCCTATTATTTCCGGAATCAGGCCGAAAGCCTTCAAGTCCTGGGGCGCGATATATTGCAGGAGGTTATCCCTGTCTATATGCGCTGTTTTCCGGATAGAAGTATATCCGACCACCTGTGTATTCAAGCGTTGGGCGATCTTCTTTTCGATGCCGTCAAATGCGCCGCCACAGACAAACAGGATATTTTTCGTATCGACCGGAATCATCTTTTGTTCAGGATGTTTACGGCCGCCTTGAGGCGGTACGTTGACCACCGATCCTTCGAGCAGTTTCAACAATCCTTGCTGAACACCTTCTCCGCTCACATCACGGGTGATAGAGGGATTATCACTTTTTCGGGCTATTTTGTCTATCTCGTCAATAAACACAATACCTCTCTCAGCTGCTTTCACATCGTAATTTGAAACCTGAAGCAAGCGCGTAAGAATGCTTTCGATATCTTCACCTACATAACCGGCTTCCGTCAGTACGGTAGCGTCAACAATGGCGAAAGGCACTTTCAACAAACGGGCAATGGTCTTAGCCAGCAATGTTTTACCGGTTCCGGTTGAGCCGACCATGATAATATTTGATTTCTCAATATCTATATCGTCTTTATCCGGTTTTTGCATCAAGCGTTTGTAATGATTGTAAACGGAAACGGCTAAATAGCGCTTTGCTTCGTCTTGCCCAATCACGTATTGGTCTAAAAACGATTTTATCTCTTTCGGGCGAGGCAATTCTGCTCCCGATAAAGAAAACACACTTTTATCGGAAGGATTATCGGTTGATTCCTTCACGATTTCAAAGGCGCGTTCGGCGCATTCGTCACAAATATAAGCATTGATGCCTGTCAACAACATCTTGAATTCATTATCAGGACGTCCGCAGAAACTACAATGTTGCTTGGTAGATTTTGACATAAACAAAATAAATGAGAAATGAGAAACAAGTTATGAAAAATGCGTTCATTTCTTCGTTAGTACTTGATCAATCATCCCGTATTCTTTGGCTTCTTCGGCCGTCATCCAGAAATCACGGTCGCCATCTTGCAGCACTTTTTCGAAAGGCTGACCCGAATGGTCGGAAATGATTGTATAGATTTCTTTCTTTATTTTCAGTATTTCCCTGGCCGTAATTTCGATATCGGAGGCCTGACCTTGCGCACCGCCAAGCGGCTGGTGAATCATCACGCGCGAATGTTGCAAAGCCGAACGTTTTCCTTTTGTTCCGGCAACCAACAACACTGCAGCCATCGATGCCGCCATTCCTGTGCAAATCGTATTCACATCACTACTGATATATTGCATCGTATCGTAAATCCCGTAGCCGGCATAAACCGACCCGCCCGGCGAATTGATATAAATGAATATATCTTTACCCGGATCAGCAGAATCAAGGTACAGAAGTTGCGCCTGAATCACATTGGCGGCGTAATCATCTACCTGAGTGCCCAAGAATATGATGCGATCCATCATCAACCGCGAAAAAACATCCATCTGCGCCACATTCAACTGCCGTTCTTCGATGATGGTCGGAGAAATATAATTATCGGCAATGGTTGAATATTTTTCAAGTGCGTTAGCATTCATTCTCAAATGCTTAACTGCATAGTTTTTAAAATCATTCATAATATGCGTTTTTTATTACTGTAATCCTTGCTTTGCTTAAAATAGGTTTCAATTAATCCGTATTTTGCTCGAAAAATTTGTTAAACTCCTCTGCTGTAACTTCTTTCGTTTCAAGTGTAACTTGTTCTTTCAAAACCGCTATCAGCTTATCTTCCGCCGCTTTGTCAACCAGGTTGCGAACAGTTTCTTCTTTCTTCAGCATTTCCTGCGCATAATTTTCCAACAAATCATCAGGCACATTCGACATTCCGTATTGTGCAAATTGGACGCGCGTAGCGCGTTTTGCATATTCCTTAATATCATCCTGTTCCACTTGTATATCATTTTCTTTCAGCAATTGCTCCTTGATCAGGTGGAATTTCAGGTCTTCAATAATCCGGGGATAATCGGTCTCTACCGTTTCGGGCGTCCTGTCCGAATTGGAGGCGAGCAACCAGCGTTTCAGGAAAGCATCGGGAAATTGAACATCCGCAGCTTTTTCTATCAAAAAATTACGGACATCAAGGATAAATTTATAATCACCTTCAGGATTCAATTGTGCGGCAATGCTCTCTTTCACTTTTTCGCGCAAGGCTTCTTCCGATGTAACGGCGCCCGGATCGTAAATTTTATCGAACAATTCCTGATTCAGTTCGGCTTGCGCATAACGTGAAATATCCCTGATTTCAAAGGAAAAATCACCGGTATGTCTTTCTATTTCATCTTTTTTGATTTTCAGGAAAGAGGCGATTTCCGCTTCGTTGCCTTCATAAGCCTTAAAAGGATTGAAAACAAGGACTGTCGATTGTTGGGCGCCGATAAATGCGGCTTTCACTGCTTCGTCTTTTATGAAAGACGGCATCAGTACCGCATCATCGTTCCGGAGTCCGTCTTCTTTGGCTTCTCCGTTTTCATCCAACTCAATCAACAAGCCTTTCACCATATCCTTTTCTTCTACCACATCAGCCGAATTATAGGTGCCGAAATTGGATTTATAACTTTCAACTTGCCGGTCGATCATTTCGTCGGTAACCTGAATCGTATAATAAGGCATTTTGTCATCTTTTGTCAATTTGGCATCAATCTGTGGGGCTAAAGCAATATCAAAAGTGAACTTATAATCGTCCAGCTTGTTAAAATCCAAGGCTTCCTGCTCGCCTTCCGCCGGTAGCGGTTCGCCCAAAACATTCAATTTCTGCTCTTTGATATAATTTAATAAACCATTAGTTACCAATTTATTAACTTCATCTACCAAAACCGATTTTCCATACATTTGCTGTAACATGGATTGGGGAGCCATACCCCTTCTGAATCCGGGAATATTGGCATTTTTCCGTAAATTTTTCAACGATTTTTCAACTTCGCCTGCATAATCCGCCCTGGCCACTTCAAGCGTGATAGTGGCATTTACCGGATCAATGTTGTTCAATGTAATGTTCATAAAATATTATTAAATGATTAATTATCAGTCTTAAATTTCTAATTTTAACCACCTTTGAGGGAATTAAGCCGACAAAGGTAATTGTAATCTTTTAATTATCAAAATTATTCGAACCGAATTGTTTTTGCGGGTGAAATTTTAGCAATTAAATAAGATGGACCTATCAGCATTAACAACGTAACAAGAAGCGTGCCAAGATTTATCAGGAGAATAGAGATGACATTCAACTCAAAGGGAACTTCAGACAGGTAATACACCTCCGGATTCAGTTTCAGGATACCGGTTATTTTTTGAACGGCACAAATCGACAGGGCAACTAAGTTCCCCCACAGCAAACCTTTACCTATCAAAAATGTAGCAACATACAGAAAAATTTTTCGAATATTCGTGTTGTTGTAGCCCAAGGCTTTTAATATGCCAATCATATTCGCCCGCTCAAGAATAATGATTAATAAACCTGAAATCATGGAGAATCCGGCAACAAAAAGCATTAGCACAAGGATGATTACGACATTGGTATCCAAAACAGCCAGCCATTCGAAAATTTCAGGTTTCAGTTGTTTGATAGAACGTGTATACAAATTATTACCCAAGCGATCGTTTTTATTAAAAAGTTCGTAATAAATATTTTCGGCCGTCTCATCTAAACTGCCATAGTCTTTTACCAAAATTTCCAGACCGCTCACCA
This sequence comes from Dysgonamonadaceae bacterium, assembly GCA_031289145.1. Lineage (GTDB taxonomy): Bacteria > Bacteroidota > Bacteroidia > Bacteroidales > Azobacteroidaceae > Azobacteroides. Next base: position 7,270 of record JAITQA010000101.1, read on the forward strand.
TATCCGTTTCCCATTGATTCAGACGCTGTATCTGCTTGATATCAGCGAGAATAAACAATTTATCGAAATCTGAAAAATAGGACTTATAGATACCTGTGATATGGAATTTTCTCGCTCTTATCTGCGCCTGATCCGCTATAAAATAAGTAATAAAAGAATCGTCCAGTTTCAGATTCAATTTATCTGAAATATTCTGAGAAATAAGTACATTGGTCGTGGTTGAATCCGGACGGACGGTAAGAATATCCCCTTCGACAAGATTTTGTTTGAAAAAATACCAATCATAATTTTCATCAACACCTTTGAAAATGACACCCTGAGAATCGTTGTTCGTTTTTATAATACCCATCCTGGACGCAAATCTTTCAACATGCCGGACATTGGGGTAAACCTGTAACTTGTTTTGCAAGGAATCGCTGACGGCTATCGGTTTTGTTTCGTACAAGGAGCTATTACTAAAATTGGTGACTTGGATATGGGAACCGAATCCGATGACTTTATTCCTGACCTCCTTTTTAAATCCGGTGACAATGAACACGGAAAGAAGCATCACAACCAGTCCCAGCGCCATACTTACAATAGCAACACGAATAGCGGGAGGGGAAACATTGCGCTCCCCTACCCTATTTCCGTAAATTCGCTTCGCAATAAAAAATTCGCTGTCCATTGTCGCTTTACCGGATTTATTTACAGGTTATTTCTCTCTTGTTATTCACAACACAGTTCTCATTCCGTTATATTCCTCCAAGGCCTTTTCCAGCACAAGCATGGCTTTCTGCAAATCCTCTTTCTGAAGAACATAAGCAATCCGCACTTCATCTTTACCCAGATCGGGTTTGGTATAAAACCCGGATGCAGGCGCCATAAAAATCGTTTGCCCTTCGTACTCAAAATCAGACAAACACCAAGCACAAAACCTGTCCGCGTCATCCACCGGCAAACGGGCTATCGTATAAAAAGCGCCCATCGGTATCGGAGAATAAACACCGGGAATCTTGTTTAATGAGTCAATCAGAAAATTGCGCCGGGCTAAATATTCGTCATATACTTCCTGCATGTATTCTTCCGAAACAGCCAAGGAGGCCTCTGCCACTATCTGCCCCAACAAAGGCGGGCTTAGTCTGGCTTGGCAAAATTTCATGACTGTTTTCCTTAATTCCTTATTTCGGGTTATCAACATGCCTTCCCGGATGCCACATTCGCTATATCGTTTTGAAACAGAATCTATTAAAACAACATTTTCTTCTATTCCAACCAAATGGAAAGCACTTATATAAGGTGAACCGGTATAAATAAATTCCCTGTAGACTTCATCCGAAAACAGGTAGAGGTCGTATTTTTTTACCAAATCCCTGATTTTATTCATTTCTTTCCGTGAATAAAGATAGCCTGTCGGATTATTCGGATTACAAATCAGAATGCCTTTGGTACGTTCGTTGATCAAGGCTTCAAATTCTTCGATAGGGGGTAAAGCAAAGCCGTTTTCGATACGGGAAACGACTGTGCGAATAACTGCTCCGGCTGAAATAGCAAATGCCATGTAATTGGCGTATGCCGGTTCCGGGACAAGAATCTCGTCACCGGGATCTAAACAAGCCAGGAAAGCGAAAAGTACCGCTTCCGAACCACCGGTGGTGATAATAATATCGTCCGGACTGACATTGATTTTGAACCTGGAATAATAATGTACTAATTTTTCGCGGTAACTCCAAAATCCATTACTCGGACTGTATTCCAATATCTTACGATCTAATTTACGGACAGCATCCAAGCCAATTTCAGGCGTAGGAATATCCGGCTGGCCAATATTCAAATGATAAACTTTCAGGCCCCTTGCTTTGGCTGAATCAGACAAAGGAGCCAACTTCCGGATGGGTGATGCGGGCATTTCAATCCCGCGTTCTGATATGTTAGGCATTCTAAAGTGTATTAATTTCCTTAAAAATGATTACAAATGTACAAAAAACCATTGTTATAACAAAAAAAATACTTAATTTCGCAGAAATAAAAAATTTCGGATTATGTTTTTCTTTCTACAAAAGCGGATAAACCGCATCCAGATTTTTATATTTACATGTTTTGTCTCTATCAATCTTTTTGGTAGAGAGTGTGTCGATGGGAACAATATTCTGTATGCCGACACGCTTGCTCCGGCTCAGAATGGTGATCTGCAATCCCGCGCTCCGATCATCTATCACGATACGGTCATCGTATATAATCCTTTGCTGTCTATAGTTTTAGACGACGATTTTATACGAATACCCGATTCATTGCCCATTTCTTTGCCCTTTGAAAAAGACATTTCTCTTTCCATCAAAATTTCTGAAAACAAACTGTTTGAAGATACATACCATAAAAATGAGCTTTATAGAAATCGATATCGCGATATTTTATACAATCGTACACATTTGATCAAGTACACCAAGGCTGATTTTCCCGATAAAGTAGAGGTTTTAGAAGAAATGCCCACCAACATTCTTCAAAATTTATTCAAAGTTGGTTATGATTTTGATCAGGATAAAGTCGAAAAGCCCAAACGGTTTAAACCCAAACGGAAATATTGGCTGCTAAACGGTGATAACACGGTTAAATTTTCTCAGAATTACCTTTCCCAAAACTGGTACAAAGGGGGTATCGGGAACCTGAATTTATTAAGCCAGCAAAAATTCACCCTGAATTATAAAAAGGATAAAATACAAGCCAATAACTTGTTTGAATGGCGATTAAGTCTTTATACCAATCCCAACGATACTTTACGTAACACCAGGATTGGAGAAGACTTGATAAGATTCTACAGCGATTTTGGTATCAAAGCGGTGAACAACTGGTCTTATTCCTCCAACATCGAAATAAAAACGCAATTATTCGAAAATTTCAAGGAAAATTCGACGAATATCGTGTCCTCTCTCCTGTCGCCTTTAAACATCAATATAGGTATCCTCGGTATGAAATTCCAAAAAGAAAAAACATATCCCAAGGAAAAAGGGAAAAAACTAACTTTCTCTGCGGATATTTCACCACTATCCATACAATACACCAACGTGTTGAACAGAGAGGTCGACCCGGCTCGATTCGGTATTAAAGACGGGAAAAGACATCTGACGGATTTTGGATCTAAAATTGAAGCCACGCTTAAAATGGCTTTCAATAAAAATGTAAATTTATCGTCCCGGTTCAAGTATTTTTCTAATTTCGAGAAAACAAATATCGAATCGGAAAACGAACTGAAAATGCCGATTAACCGGTATTTTTCCACCAGTATGTACCTATATGTCAGATTTGACGATACAAAAGGGCTAAAAAAAGACGCCAAATTAGACTATTTTCAATTGAACGAACTGCTAAGCCTCAGTTTTAGTTATCAATGGTAGGCTTGTCGGCGCCTGAATTCGGCACAGACGATGGCAGAAGCTACCGCCACATTCAATGATTCCGTCGATACGACTCCGGGAGGATAACCCGGTATATACAATTTATTGGGAATCTGTTTTTCAACGGAAGGACTGATTCCTTTTCCTTCGTTTCCCATTACAATCAACCCTGTTTCCGACAATGGCTCCCGGTAAATATTTTTACCGGCCAAAAATGCGCCGTAGACAGGAATCTCTTTTGCTTGCTTTAGCAAATCGACCAAAGGCGTATAAAAAACCCGTACATGTGCAATGGCTCCCATCGTAGCCTGAACTGTTTTCGGATTGTAAATATCGGCCGTATCCGGCGAACAAATAACATTCCTTATCCCAAACCAACCGGCCAAACGGATAATGGTCCCTAAGTTGCCCGGGTCCTGAATACCATCCAGTACGAGGCTCAGTTCTTTACCCAATTCCTCTATATTCAACTGATAAACAGGCTGTTTGAAAACAGCAATCACATCCTGTGGCGTTTTCAGCAAGCTGGCTTTTTCTATATCACCTTCTTCGGCAACTATCAATTCCCCTGCTTTTATATCTCCCTGGGTAGCTAACCAGGCTGCTTTTGCTATCAAATATTCACATTCGAACGAATGTAAAATATCAGCCACTAATTTATTCCCTTCAGCCAAAAAACAAGCCGTTTCGTTGCGGAATTTTTTCTTGTCCAGCGAACGAATAAATCGAATCTTACTTTTACTTAACATTTTTTTCTTATTATTTTTAGACAAAACTAAGAAACTATTTTAGATATATTTTATCTTTGCACACAAAATAACAAATTAATGCGCAAATGAAGATAGGAAAGCTGCAATATTGGCTCCTTTTATTGATTGTTTTGAATTTGTACGCATGTAGCGCTACCAAATTTATTCCGGATGGCGAATACCTGTTAGACAAGGTAAAAATAAAATCGGATATTCTTGATTATAAGACGTATGAATTATATCCGCACGTACGTCAGCAAGCAAATTACAAAATGTTTGCGTTGAATAAAACTACTTTTCAGTTCTATAATCTCGCCGGGAAAGACAGTAGTAAATGGCTCAATCGTTTCTTAAAAAAGATAGGAGAAGCGCCGGTTATTTTCGATTCCACATTAGTTGAAAAAACCGATTTGGAATTAAAAAAATTCTTTATCAATAAAGGATACCTGAATGTTGACATATCTTCTGAAATTATCAGAAAAGATAAAAAAGTAGACGTCATATACCGGATCACAGGGAATACACCTTTTCGGATTCACAGTTTTTCGTCTCACATTGATGACAAAGAAATCAACAGAGAGTTGATGGGAGGAGAAAACGGAGAATTGCTGCAGCGGATTCTTGGCGAACCGGTATCGGAACACCATTCTTTCGTGAAAGAAGGTATGTTGTTTGACCGGAATATGCTGGATGCAGAAAGAGAACGGCTCAGTAACCTACTCAGAAACAGAGGATACTATGCTTTCAATAAAGATTATATCTATTATGATGCCGACAGTGCACTGAACAGCGCTTCCGTCGATCTGACATTAAAAATGGATTCGCTCGAAAAATTATCGCCGGATGGAAAAATAAATAAATTGTCACATAGAAAATACTATCTCAACAATGTTTACATCTATTTGGATTATGATCCGATGAAAACCAATAGTCCGGACAACTATACAGCATCAGACAGTGTTGTCGGAAACGGTTATACAATTTATTATCAAGGGGAAAAGCCTTCTATCCGACCCAAAACGCTTGTCGACAACAATTTTATAAACCCACGAAGACCCTATTCCCAGTTACGGGAGAACCTTACCTATTCGGCATTCTCCAGCTTGAATGCCCTGAATAATATCAATATTCATTTTAATGAGTTTGAACAAAATGACACAACAAAGTTGGACTGCTATATTTTGACGATGCCTGCCAAAAAACAATCTGTTACTTTCTCTGTAGAAGGCACCAATACGGAAGGAGACTTGGGAGTCGCCTCTTCCGTCAACTATATGCACAGGAATTTATTCAAGGGAGCCGAAACTTTCAATTTCAAAATCAGAGGCGCTTATGAAGCGCTCACCACTTCATCTAATTCTGTCAAACCTTATTTAGAAATAGGAGGGGAAGCGTCCATTCACATCCCAAAATTCGTATTCCCATTTGTGAAAAGTTCTTTTTCAAGGAGAATGCGGGCTTCAACAGAATTTTCGCTGAGCTATAATCACCAAAGTCGGCCTGAATATGACCGCACTTTACTTTCCGGAGGCTTAAAATATATTTGGCAAGGAAGAGACCGGACAGCCGGACGCCACCAATTTGACTTATTGGACATCGACTATGTGTATTTATTGCGGATTGATTCCGGTTTTTTACGCCGCTTGCCAGCGAATGCCCAATTTTTCGGCTACAAAGACCAATTTATTGTAGGAACAGGCTATACTTACTCAAAAACAACATTCGATCCGGCGCAGAAACAACGCGACGCCCACTCACTCAGAATCTCGCTGGAATCTGCAGGTAACGCCTTGTATGGATTTAATAAACTGTTAAACAAGCCGAAAGACGAATCCGGATTCTACAAGTTATTCCATACAAATTTCGCTCAATTCGTCAAAGCGGATATTGATTATGCAAAAACCTTTGTTTTAGACCGGCAAAACTCTATTGCATGGCGAATCGGCGGAGGTGTGGGCTTTCCTTACGGCAATTCCGAAGGACTTCCGTTTGAAAAACGCTACTATTCCGGAGGCGCCAATAGCGTGCGTGCATGGTCGGTCAGAGAATTAGGCCCCGGTGGATACCAACCTGTCGATACGACTACATTCTTCAACCAATCGGGAGACATCAAATTAGACTTCAACATCGAGTTTCGCACACGCTTTTTCTGGAAATTAGAAGCTGCCGCCTTTTTCGATGCAGGAAATATATGGACTATCAAGAACTATCCCGAACAGAACGACGGTCAATTTAAACTCACCTCTTTCTACAAACAGATCGCCATGGGTTATGGATTAGGCCTCCGGCTCGACATGGATTTTTTCCTTGTCCGCTTCGACTGCGGATGGAAAATCTATGATCCGGCTCAAAGAGGAAAGGACAGGTGGGCGGTGATGCATCCTAATTTCTCGAACAATTGGGCATGGCATGTTGCCGTTGGGTACCCGTTTTAAAACTTTTCTTATTAAAATTTGTGCAATCCGGTGAAATTATATACCTTTGCCGTCGCAAAATTTAAAAATCAGGAGCGTAATCGGTCCGGTAGCTCAGCTGGATAGAGCAGCAGCCTTCTAAGCTGCGGGTCGTGGGTTCGAATCCCGCCCGGATCACAAGATAAAACCCCTTAGTAATCAATAAAATACGGATTATTAAGGGGTTTTGCCTTGTTAGTTATTCGTAAAAAAGCCGGTTGTATTGCGTATGCTGTGCTATTCATTCATTTGCTACCGGGCTTTTTATTTTACTGCAAAACCTTTACAGTCGCTTTATACAAAATTATTTTTTTACCCAAGCATTGGTAATCTTACCAATAACCAACTTGCGATACGCTTCGATTTCTTTACAGGCTTCCACAATAAACAATTTTCCTTCTTCGCTATAGAAATCATCCGGTTGAACAGTTGTTACCTGCGTCAATTCACATTCGATGATCAGTTTGGCTTCCTTATAGGAAATGTTTCCAAGGGGCGTTTTTTCGACAGTCAATGTATGCTTTTTCATCTTGTCGCTGTCCCGGCCGGATGAACCACCGATCCCATACCACGGAGCAAAAGAGATATACGAACCGCTAAGAAGATCAATTGCACGGCAAATGGGGCTTAAATAGCCTCCGTTTGTCTATAAAAATAAAGTTATGGAAAAAATTATTATTACAGTAGGTGCGAGTTCCGATCATTTTGGGGCTTATTCGGAAAATTGTCCCGGTATATATGGCGCCGGCGACACAGCGGAAGCAGCAAAAAAAGACGCCTTGAAAGGCTTGGAATTATTTATCAATTCAAAGGATAAAAAAGATTTACCCCGAATACTGAAAGGAGAATATACAATCATATTTAAATACGATACGCAAAGTTTTTTGAACTATTATAATAAAATATTCTCCAATGTAGCCTTAGAGCGATTAACCGGTATCAATCAAAAACTATTGCACCATTATTCATCCGGCTTAAAAAAGCCCCGTGAAGCACAAAAGAAAAAGATTGAAACGGCATTACACCGTTTAGGTGAAGAATTATTGGCTGTGGAATTGTAGTTTTGAATTGACAACAAACTTTTTTTACAGCTTTCCCGCCTGCTCCTAAAAAAGCGGGCTTATTGCATTATCCTATACTATCCGATTTACTCCTGTTACACTTTTAGCATAGCAATTGCAGGCGCCGGTAAGTAGTGGCGCCACCCTTGGAAAGTTGACTCTGCATTTTAGCCATTTAAAAAATTTTATGTACTTTTGTTGTCTCATTTATAGCAAATTTAAAATTTTCAATTCAGGATACAATGAAGGAAAGTGAAATGATTTTTGGCGTTCGTGCCGTGACAGAAGCCGTAAAGGCCGGAAAAGAAGTTGACAAAATATTAATGCGCAGGGATTTACAAAATGATTTATCCCGCGAACTTTTCAATATCGTCAAGGAAACCCACATTCCCATCCAGCGGGTTCCACAAGAGAAATTAGACCGGTTGACCCGCAAAAATCACCAGGGAGTCATCGCGTTTATCTCTGCGGTAACTTACCAGCGTCTGGAAGATATTGTTCCGTTCTTGTATGAAGCGGGTAAAACGCCGCTTATCGTCTTGTTGGACGGAGTGACCGATGTCCGCAATTTCGGCGCTATCGCCCGCAGTTGCGAATGTGCCGGTGCAGATGCCATCGTCATTCCCTCACACAACAGCGTATCGGTCAATGCAGATGCGGTAAAAACCTCTGCCGGAGCGCTATTGACTTTGCCGGTATGCAAAGAAATGAGTATTACCGAGGCTATCCGCTTCCTTAAAAACTGTGGCTATAAAATCGTAGCAGCTACCGAGAAATCGGAAATCAACTATACGGCAACCGACTATACGAACCCTGTCGCCTTGGTACTGGGCGGTGAAGACCGGGGTATTTCCACGGATAACCTCCGTATATGCGATGAAATGGTGAAAATTCCGGTGCTGGGAACAATCGGCTCATTGAATGTCTCGGCCGCCGCCGCTGTATTGTTGTACGAAGTGCTAAGACAAAGAGGATAAACTATCGCTTGCTTTCGCATCAGCACATTAACTTATTGTCATATTAACACATTTATTTACGTATGAAACAATCTATCTCAACAAAAAATGCCCCGGCAGCTATTGGCCCTTATTCACAGGCTATTAAAGCTGGGAATTTCGTATTTCTGTCCGGACAATTGGGGCTTAATCCCGAAACGGGTGATTTCGTTTCCACTTCTGTGGCGGAACAAACCGAACAGGTTTTCAAAAATATCCAAGCAGTTCTGGCAGAAGCAGGACTAAGTATGAACCAAGTAGTCAAAACAACGGTTTTCTTGGCCGATATAAAGGATTTTGCCATCGTGAACGAAGTCTATGCCGGACAGTTCACAGCGCCTTATCCGGCACGTTCGGCTTTTGCTGTGAAAACCTTGCCGAAAAACGCCTTGGTTGAAATAGAAGTGATTGCAACATTCTGATGGAACAATTTCTTCAACAACTCAATGAAAGCCAGCGAGACGCAGTCATTTACAACGAAGGCCCCAGTTTGGTCATCGCCGGAGCCGGTTCGGGTAAAACCCGTGTGCTGACTTACAAGATTGCTTATTTGTTGAAGCAAGGTATTTCACCCTATACAATATTAGCCCTGACGTTCACGAACAAAGCCGCCCGGGAAATGAAATCCCGGATTGCACAAATCGTGGATGAAAATATCGCTCGCCGCCTTTGGACAGGTACATTTCACGCTATTTTTTCGAGGATACTGCGAAGAGAGGCCGATAAATTCGGCTATCGTTCGGACTTTACCATCTACGACGCCCAGGATTCCAAAAACCTGATTAGAGCGATAATCAAGGAAAAAGCATTGGATGATAAAATCTACAAACCGGCAAGTATCCAAGCCCGTATCTCCAAAGCGAAAAACGCTTTGATTACCCCCGAAAAATATGCGCACGACAGAGAACTGATTAATTCGGACACCTATCTCAAGCGGGAGAGAACCTGCGAAATTTATGCTACCTACTGGAACCGTTGCCGGACTTCCGGCGTGATGGATTTCGACGATTTGTTGCTGTACACCTATATGCTGTTCAATCAAAACCCCGAAGTCATCGAACATTACCGCACCCAATTCAGGTTTATCCTCGTCGATGAATACCAGGATACCAATTCAGTGCAGCACGAAATTGTCCGGCAATTGGCAGCCGAACACCACCGGGTCTGTGTGGTCGGCGATGACGCCCAGAGCATTTATTCTTTTCGGGGCGCCAATATCGGGAATATCCTGAATTTCAGAAATACTTATCCCGAATGTAAATTGTTCAAATTAGAACAAAACTACCGATCGACCAAAAACATTGTCAACGCAGCTAATTCCCTGATTGAGAAAAATACGGAACAAATTCCCAAAACAGTTTTTTCGGAAAAGGAAGTCGGCGAAAAAATCCGCGTAATCAGCGCCTATTCCGACTACGAAGAGGGATATAATGTCGCGAGCCGGATTGCCGAAATGCGAATGCTCCACCAATACGAATACAAGGATTTTGCTATCCTGTACCGCACCAATGCGCAAAGCCGTATTTTTGAAGAGGCCCTGCGGAAAATAAATATCCCCTACCGCATCTACGGTGGTTTGTCTTTTTATCAACGGAAAGAAATAAAAGACGTAATAGCTTATATGCGACTGATTATCAATCCAAACGATGAAGAAGCCTTCAAACGTATCCTCAATTATCCGGCACGGGGAATCGGCGATACGACATTGAACAAAATCATCTCTGCAGCCGGACTGCATGGCGTCAGTCTCTGGGAAATAATTTCCAAACCCTTGGAATACAACTTGAATATAAATGCCGGAACGGCTAAGAAATTGGATGGATTCCAAATCCTGCTACGTAAATTCATGGAAGCAAATGTAACACAAAACGCATACGAAGTCGGCGGTGAAATTATCCGTGAATCCGGTCTGTCCGCAGAACTTTATGCCGACCGCACACCGGAGGGACTGAGCCGTGTCCAAAACATAGAAGAACTGAACAACAGCCTCTACGAATTTGTATCTTCCCGTTTGGAAATAGACCGGCATGACGTGAAACTGAACGACTTTTTAGCGGAAATTTCGCTGATGACCGACCAGGATACAGACAAAGACGAAAATGCCAGCCGGGTGACCATGATGACTATCCATTCGGCTAAAGGATTGGAATTCAGGAATGTATTTGTCGTCGGACTGGAGGAAAACCTGTTTCCCTCCGAACTCAGTCGTAACAATCCCAAGGAAATCGAAGAAGAACGGCGTTTGTTTTACGTGGCCATCACCCGCGCCGAAGAAAATGCAATTTTAACGTATGCCAAAACCCGTTTCCGGAACGGAGAATCCCAGTCTTATCGTCCCAGTCGATTCCTGAAAGATATTGACAAAAAATACCTGCAACTGCCCGGAGACCTGAGTTTTGAAACCCATGATTTGAGAACGTCCGTCTCGGAAGCGATGTATCAAACAATGAACCGCCCACGCAATACACAAATGCCGGTAGACAAAACGCCAAACCCTGTTTTGTACACAAATCCGAGAAAATTATTACGGATAGAAACCGAAGCAAACAATAGGGTCAGCCGCCAAAGTATCGGCAACTTGTCTGTCGGCAACATTATCTTGCACGAACGCTTCGGACAAGGAAAAATCGTTGAACTGACCGGAGAAAACGAAAACGCCAAAGCATGCATTGAATTTGACAACTTCGGCAAAAAACAGTTATTCCTGAAGTTCGCCAAATTTGAAAAATTAGAATGAATATGTACGAAGAAATCAAAAACTACTACTGCGCCCGAATCTCCCAAACACAAAAGGCGATTGCAGCTGCAAAAAAGTATATTTATTCTTTAGGAACCATTCGTTTACTTATTGTAATTTGTACAATAAGTATTGTATGCGTGTGCAGCTATCAATTAATTGTGCAAATAAGCGCCGGAATAATGGGTCTTTTCGTATTTTTGTACTTTCTGATGTTATACAACCGGCAACAAAAGAAGAAAAGTTATTTGGAAATTTCCCTTGCATGTGATGAGAACGAATTGAAGGCTTTTGATTATGATTTCAGCGCTTTTGATGGCGCACAGGAAAGAATAAAAATTGCACATCCATTCGGGTTGGATTTGGATATTTTTGGCGATAACTCTTTGTTCCAAGCTGTCAATCGTACTTGTACCGTATATGGAAAACAAATTTTAGCCGCTTGGTTCGAAAATCCTTTACAAGACGCGGACGAAATAAAAATGCGGCAGGAAAGTATCCGTGAATTGAGTAGAAAGCCTGCATTCGTGCATCATTTCCGTGTAATGGGTTTAACGCAGCAAGGTAGTGATTCCATCCTGAAAGAGATTGAAGATTTTATTGCACATCCGGCTTACATTCGGTCAATATGCATCTGGAAATACTTGCAATGGATTTTTCCTTTTGTTTCATTGGCTGTTGTTGTACTCGCCTTTACCGGACTGATTCCTTCTTCTGTTGTGGTCATAAGTTATTTAATCTTATTGGGTATCAGCGAAAGTCAGGCAAAAAAAATCAACCGGCTACAGCAGTGGATAGGGAAAAAAACATTTGTGTTTACTTCTTATTCCCGGCTTATTGCCGCTGTCGAGCAAGAAAAAGTCGAGTCGGCTTTGCTCTGCAAATGCCGGGCGTGTTTCATAAAAGAGAGAAAAGCAGCATCTGTCCTGATACATCAATTGGCTACGTTGAGCGGCGAATTAGACCAACGTTCCAACCTGATGGTTCATTTATTATTTAATCCTTTGTTATTATGGGATATACGAAAGGCAATACAAATAGAACAATGGAAAATGAGCTATGGAAAATCATTGGATAACTGGATAAAATCCTTGGGCGAATACGATGCTTTATGCGCTTTGGGAACATTTGCTTTTAATCACCCGGACTATATCTACCCCAGCCTCAGCAAGCAATATTTCGAACTGAAAATAAAAGGCTTGGGTCATCCTTTGCTACACAGGGAGACTTGTGTCAGGAATGATGTCAGCATCGCCAGGCAACCGTATTTTCTGATTGTTACCGGTGCGAATATGGCAGGAAAAAGCACTTATCTTCGTACGATTGGCGTTAATTTTGTATTGGCTTGCACAGGCGCTCCGGTCTGCGCCGATTCTATGCACTTCAGTCCGGCCGGTTTAATTACCAGCCTGCGAACTTCCGATTCTTTGAATGACCATGAGTCCTATTTTTTTGCAGAACTTAAACGGCTGAAAATGATAATAGATAAACTGCAAGCAGGTGAAAAACTATTCATCATTCTGGATGAAATACTGAAAGGAACCAACTCTGTGGACAAGCAAAAAGGTTCACTTGCCCTGGTTCAACAATTCATTCGCCTGCAGTCCTGCGGAATCATCGCTACCCACGATTTACATTTGGGTAGCTTGGAGGAAGAATTTCCGGAAAACATCCGTAACTACCGGTTCGAAGCCGACATCAAAGAAGATGAACTCTACTTCTCCTACCAATTGAGGGAAGGAGTCGCCCAAAATATGAATGCCACTTTTCTCATGAAAAAAATGGGCATCACGGTTTAAAAATGCCAGTTAGTGCTTGATGCGGCGTTTTTCGCTAAGGCATAAAAATATAGTTTCCGCTTAATTATCAACCGATGCTGTCAGCATCTTTTTATACCCGATAAGCGCCTCAATATAATAATAATCGGCATAAATTATCGCCGCGTCTATTTCGGACTTATCCGGCCAATGTCCGGTTGAATGTTGCAGAAATGAAGGTTTCGTTTCTCTACTCTGGTATTTATCACTCGACAATTCCATAAGCATATTGGTCGCTGCCGTTTTATATTCTTCCGCTTTCTGTTTATTGTCTTCCAAACAAGATAATTCAAGTAAAGCTGAAGCTACAATTGCTGCCGCCGAAGCATCTCTGGGTTCATTCGGAATGTCTGGCGCATCAAAATCCCAAAACGGAACAAATTCATTTTCAGGCAATCGGGATAAATACAAATCGGTTACTTTTTCAGCAAAGCGCAGGAATTTCTTATCTTGGGTTTCACGATACACCATTGTGTAGCCATAAATCGCCCATGCCTGTCCTCTTGCCCAAAGCGAACTGTCGGCATATCCCTGATGTGTCATTCCTTTTATAAAATGCCCATCAATCGTATCAAAAAGCGTAACATGATAACAGCCGCCGTCTTCGCGGAAATGATGTGCCATGGATATTTCGGCATGTTGTGTCGCTATATCGTATAGCTTTTTATCACCTCCGTTTTTAGCCGCCCAATACAACATTTCCAGATTTATCAGATTATCTATAATGGTATTATGCGGCCAGTTCCGGTTTGTCACTTCCCGGGGCCAGGAAAGAATAGTCCCTACTGTTGGGTTGAATAATGTAGCCAAGGTATCAGCAGCATTCAGCAGGATTTGTTTATATGCTTCCTTTCCTGTCAGACGGTAGGCATTACTGTAACTGCAAAACAGTTGAAATCCCAAATCATGGTCATAAGCCGGAAGGGTGGTCAACGGTTTCAATAAATCTGTATAATACGTGGCTATATCCGCATCCTGCTTATATAGTGTGTTTTCATAATTATACCAAAGGATTCCCGGCCAGAAACCAACTGTCCATTCACCGATTTCAACAGAGACTAATTGCCATGTCGTTAAACTATCTGGAATATTGCGCGGCATACAGTCTTTTTTTTGTATGGCTACCAGCGTTTTATGTAACTGTTTATTGCAATAATTCAATTGCTTTTCTACATCAAAAGATTTTACTTGTTCTTTACCGAAACAAGCAATCATACAGATACTTACTAATGCGGTTATGAATAATCTAAACTGTTTCATGCGATATAATTTGATATGTTGTTTTATTTAGCTTTATTTTCTTATTCTTAACGGTGGTAATTGTTACAGGGGCGTCGCAGGTGAAGAAATATTCTCCGTTTTTATATGTCAACACAGCCGTTGTTTTTTCTTCTGACCGTATCGTAAAACCTTTGGCAGTTACGCTTGTGCCATTACCCATAAATAGAACGAAGTCTTTCCCTTTTTCTATTTTTTTATTCAATACCAAAGGCTTCGCAGTGAAAAACGAATAAATCTGCGGGGATTGTTGTAGAGATGTTGCATGCAATGTCTCTACATTGAACAGTTTGTACATTTTCGTAAAACGAATTTCCATTTCTTGGTCGTTGTATTTTTGCGCCATGCGCATCATATCGCTGATGGCCTCGGTGTAAATACCACCATAATGCGTATCGCCAAACGCCGTTATCATATTGTTGGGAAACAAATATTGCGGCAGCATTTCTACGGCTTTCGTCATGATGGGGAGATAAGGTAACAGGTTTTGATTGAAAGTATTGTCGTAGTCGCGGATAAAATTGGTAAAGTCTCTTGTTACGCCCTGTGCATAGCCCGGACATTCTGCCCAAACGCCAGTATTGAAATCGTAGCCGTATTCCATTAATTTTGTCAACGACCATTGGCGGGCAGAAGACCGATTCAGGATGTAGTTGATGTAATACTCCCGTCCTTTACCGTCGGCGTAATACCGGTTATCCTCCAAAACCATCGCTACTTTCAGGATGAATTTTGCCTGATGCAGGTTCCAGTTGTTTTGCGGAACGCCGTTTTTAATGGTGATATCAATCCATTTTTTGAATGTAGCGGCATAGAGGTCAATCTTGTTGCCGGGTTTTTCTTTGATATAGGCATACAAGAAATCGTACAGGTAAGACAATTCGTTTAATATTCGCTCCTGAATCACTTCAAACGTGGATAAGCCGACCAATGTTTGGGCATGGCCTTTGTTCAGGTCAATCGGTTCGTTTCGGTAATACATCCCGGTCATGTAGGTGTCGAAGAGGTCGAAAGCGAATTTAGCGTACTTTTCATCACCGGTCAGCCAGTAAACGAATGCAGCGTCTTTACCCAAACCCATGATTTGCTCATTAATACTTTCGATGCCCGAAGCATTGGCTTGTTCGCTCCATTCCAAAGGCTGCCCTTCTTTCTTCGCGTTATGGAAATACACGCCTTTGGTATCATCCATATAAGGAATAATAGCCTCGATATTAGGACGACTATAAACCGAAGCCTGTCCGCGCGTACTGCCGAAGCGGACGGTAGGCACGGGCGCTTCACCGTCAGCATGAGAATACACCCCGCCACGAATATAGACATTCGTTGCCTTGCTTTTCCAGTACATCATCAGGCGCGACAGCATCCAGTCAGATTGTGTCTGCGTTTTTTCGACGTAAGGGTAGATACGGTTTAAAATACCTTGCATGACGTCTTTTGCCCATGCCTCATTTTTGATTTGTTTTTGCAATACGGGCTTGTATTCCGGTGTTGTCAGCAAACGCGGATGCGCTTGCGGCAGGTTTTGCGGCAGAGGCAACCGTTTCACATCTTCCTTAGTTGCCGGTACTATATGAATAGCGCAGCCATCTCTTTCTTTTAATTGAAATTGCAGCAATGTTTTACTGTCCACAATCGCCCGTGTAATTTTCACTTTCGTGGCAGTCGGCATCTTGTCATCGGTAGCGTAAATATGCGCTGTGTAGTTGTGTCCGCTGTCAAGAAAATCAAGTGGCGTCGTTAATTGTCGGGCGTCATTGTTACCGATGGTTCCCACAAACCAATCGCTTCCACTCCTGCGGGCGATGGTTACATATTCGCCGATACGGTCATGGATTACTTTCGTTTCGTCCCAAGTTACCGGAACCTTATCGAAAAATTCCAGTTCGGACGTGTCTTCTATCCGCGCCGGAGTATCATACCAGTACAGCGTTTGCAGCGGACTGTAGAAAATAACCGGCAATGCCAATTGATGGGCGTGCGTATTTTTGATACGCGGGTCGAAATAACAAACGGTATAATCGGCTGCTCCGGCAATCATGCGTGTGAACGGCAACATCGTATTGTGTGTGGCATCGGGAAATTCTTCATTGCCGCGAATACCTTCCTGTGTCAGCAAATTGGGGTAAAATACGGTCGGACTGATATTGCAGCGCGTGTTGATTGACATATACCCAAACGCCAATGCCTTTCGATTTGCCGTAAGCCACCACTTCCGGCATATTCAATTCGGGAATGACTACCTTTCCGGCATCCGACCGAAAATCGAAAGAAGGTCCGTACCATTTCCAGTCGAAAAGGATGTATTGCATGTTGTGTTCGGCACAGAAATCAATGCAAGCCTTGGCATTTTTGGTAGTCAAAGTTGTTTCGCGCATAATTTTGCCGGGGCGAATCCAATCGGTATCGACTAATTTGTTTGCCTCATTCAGGTTGAGGACAATAGCATTATTTTCCAACAATCTGCCAAGGCGGTCGGAAGCCATAATCACTCGCCAAGGCGTAGCAAAAGGCGTTACCATATCGGCATTGCCATAGAGGGATACTTGGATGGCGTTCGGCTTGGTTTCCGACAAGCGAAAGTCACTTTTGGGGAAATCTATTTGAGCCGCTTCGGTGAGGCAGACGTAAAGATTGTCGCTGATTTTCATTGTCAATGGACGTTCACAGACCTCTCCACCAGCCCCTCCCCACAAGGGAGGGGAGAGCGGTTTTTCGTAATACGGAGCTTGCGCCCATTGCGTCCACCAAGCGGTAGTGCCTTCCGGCATCGTGAACTCGGTGTTTTCGGCGATTACTTTGTGGTAAATGGCTTCGGGGTGCATCGGAAAATAGTAGCGGAAAGCGATACCTTCATTGTAAGCGCGTACTTCGAGGTCCATTTTGTACCCGGATTTATCTTTTCTGGAGAAAAAGATTGTGGCGGCATTATATTTATCTTTTACTACCGAACATTCGCCGTATAAAGGCTTCCACATCACGTCTTTCGAGGAATGTTCAATGCTGTCAAAGACCATTACATCATTCCAGCTTACAGGTTGTTTCCAAAACTTGGCCAATGCTTGTTCCCAAATATGGTTGTCCAACTGTATGTCTAATTTGGATTCCAATACGACCGGCCGGTTGTTGTAATCAATTTTATAAAACTGAACCGGTGTCCCGTCTGCATTTTCCCTCTGATAGAAAGTGAATACTTGTTTTCCGTCAGGGGAAGATACAATGGATTCCGTTGCAGGCAACGATGCGGAGATAAAAACGCCAATGAACAGGTATACAATTTTTTTCTTCATATTACTTTTATTTTACCAATTTGAAATGCACCCCCACGAATATCAGTTTTTCATTACTTTGTGCCGACTTGTTCCATTTTTCGTTTGCACAGTCAGGATATACATACCTGATTGCCAACCGGTAACCGGACATTGCCAAGTATTGGCTTCCGGTTTGGCGACAAGGATTAAGCGACCGCTGAGATCGGTAATCCGGACTTGCATAATGGCTGATTGCACATTTTCTATATTCAGAACATCCGATACAGGATTCGGATATACATTCAGAGTGGTAGCTTCTGCATTTTCGATACTTGTTGAGACAGCTACCGTGACCGTTTTTTCAACGGAATAGCTTCCGCAATAATGTTCAATATCTACCCGTATCGTTTGCCGTTCGGTTGCGGTACGGAATGTTACAGCAAGATCAAAAGCGGAAGTATTATGGATGGATAAGTCACCGTTGGGTTCATCAAAATACCAACTGTAACCGGACACATCTTCATAACCCGATTCCGGGCCTACATGCAAGCGAACTTCCCGATTCCGGTAGATAATTTCGGGCAGCGTTAATAAAATAGGTGTCTGAATGCGTGCTACCATCCGAACCTCTGCCGGATCACTTGTTTCGGAACTGATAGAATTGCTGACACGGACAGAATACGCTCCGCTATTGTCGGCATTTACACTGTTTATCCAATAACTTGAAGTTTGGGCGCCTGCAATCTCGTTGCCGTTGAAATACCATTGGTATTCCGGATCCGTACCACTTGCTTCTATACGCAACAGAATACTGCCTCTTTCGCAAATCAAATCTCCTGTCGGTTGACGGGTAATTTGCACAGGATCAATAGTAACAGGCGGATTTTCAACCTGTACTTTGATGTTTGCCATTAAGTTTCCGGGATTGATAACGCCTGTCGGCAAATTAATCAGAATACCCGGCATGGAATAGACTCCGGGACTATAAGCATCGTAGAAAGAGGTATTCCAGTTGACGGAAACGGCAATAATGGTTTGGTCACTCAAAGTAACATTCACCTGCGCCGGAAGATTCAATGCTCCGACCGGAGTGCCGTAAGCTACTTGAATACTTGAAAGAACATTGACAAGCATAATCGTTTCCGGATCAACTTGTTTTAATTTTACCTCGTATACCAGCGTTAATGCAGGGAAAGTAACATTTGTCATTTTACAACGAAGCGTTTTACCTGCCAGTGATTTGTTGAAAGTGAATTTACCACCGGCAACAGTGGTGATGCCGGTAGTGATGGCTGTTTCATTGCTTTCAGAAATATAAAACCACGTGTAAACTGTGGATTCACCATTGATGAGCGCTTCACTACTCAGGTCAATCATTGTGTCCCATTCTACCGTATTGTCCCGAATGGTATCCTGAGGAGCATAAACATAGGTGGCAATAGACAAGAGCGGTAAGTTGGAAAATACGAATTGATTATCTTCACAGTTCAATTCTTCCAGTTGCGTATTTTGGGAAACATCCAAGTTTGACAATTGATTGACGGAGCAGTTGAAAGAAGTCAAATCGGATGCTTGCGTAATATCTACATCCGTGAGTGAAGATTTGGAAAAATCCAGATGGTAGATGCTTTCCCCATAGATTCTTACGGTATCTCCGGCTAAAGTCCCGGTAATGCTTTGTATGCTTGCGCCTACTGCAATCGTAAACGGGACAAGTACGCCATCGCCCCAATCCACTTGAATCTTTGTGTTATTATTAACAACTCCGATAGTGAAAGCGAATGAGCCGGTAGCAGTGGTGACAGCAGTAGCTGCAAGGGGTAGAATATCGCTTATACCTAAAAATTCTTTCAGGTCTTCCAAGCTAATGAATGTGCCGATCCATTCTAATTGGGCAGTTTGGGCGCTTGATGAAGCCAATCTTAATTGAAAAGCGGCATTTTGTAAGATATCGTCGGTAGGCACCATGGTGGTGGTTCCGTTTCGGACAAATCCTAACTGCGTCATATCGTAATAATACACACTGTCATTCAATACTCCCGAATAACTGTCTGTTCCGCCGCCCAGAATGCTGGATGTAGCGTTATGGATTGCAATGCTTGTCTGATCCGGAAGCGCTATTTTCAATGCCAATATGGGATAATTTCCCGCATGGAGAATGACACCGCCTGTACGACCCGCGATGGCTGCATTGTTGTTTGAACAGATGATATTCAACATATTATTCGATTCATAACCCGTACTGCCGCTTGTAACATTCCAGACCACTTTGTCCGGATCATCGAATTTGTCAAAGAAATATCCCCACGACAAAACTACTTCATTGGAAACAATCGTCTGACCGTTCACTTCGGCGCTGATCCAGTAATGATATTGATTTTCGGTACTGATGATGGTTGGATCGGTATAAGCGCTTGCCGTTATATCCGGTTCAATAACTGTTGCCTGTTGAAAATCACTGCTTGTACCTCTGTATAAAGTAAGATTCGCTGGATTGCAGTTCCAGTATTTCCAAGTCAATTCGGCTGCTTTATTCGCAGAAAGATATCCCTCCATTTGAATATCCGGAGCAGCTGTTTCATCAAAATCAAATTTGATACTACTGAGTTCCGTTGCATCATTCGTTCCGATAACGTAAATGCGGATTACTTTACAACCCTCGGTCAAATCTATTTTCAAACTCGTTTCGATAAAGTTGTTCGATACAGGCAATTCAACTTCAAAACTTTCTTTGTTGTCGACCGCAAACAACAGTTTTGCCCCTGCTTCCGTTGTTTTGTGACGAATCAGAATCTCAAAAGCGCCGTTTCGAGGAAAGGCTACGGTATAGCTCAACCATTCTCCATTTTGCATATCATAAATCACATAGTCGTTGTCGCCATCCTTGATATCCACACCTGCATCCGTGCGGTACACATTTCCGGCATTCCCTTCCGACAGGTCATTATGAGTACGACCTTGCCCGTTTCCTGCGAAAAAATCAAAATCCACCGCATTGATTGAACAAGGAACTGTAGGCAAGGCAAAGACTTTGTTGCCGCTTGCATAGCTGACCGGATCTCCGGCCATCCATTCGGTACGGTGGAAGGTCAATCCGCCCCAACCCAAATGGTCGAGCGACTGTCCTGTAGGTGGTTGCTGTTCATAACCATCTTCTCCGTTGGATATATCTAATGCCCGCTTTGTCCATTTTATTGAATCCGGATTTGATCCGGCGCGGATGCCATAATGAGCCATTGCCATCTCATATATAGGACGCATACTGCTCTGGAACTTACCTCTAGTAACGCCTACAAAATCACTTTCACTGTGGGGATTCACTTTTTTCGAGAACCAGCGTCCGCTTCTGTCGCGGCCTTGCATAAATTCTCCCGATTCGACGGTAGGTTCCCATGGTGTAAGTTGATCGGAGAAAGAATAACTCCAGGATACATTATAGCGTAAAGCCCATTCAAACCCTTTCCGTATCCGGCTGTCGAGCATGCTGTAAACAGTATCGCCTTGGTTCCAAGCCATTTCGGCCATAGAGGCGACCATACCTACTCCCAATAATGCATGGTCTTGATCGCGTGAACTTTCCTGACCTTGTCCGGTTTCCCAGATATAATTCTGCAATACGCCGTCGTATCCGTAATCCGGGATGGAGGTTCCCCTACTTGATACGGTGTAGGTATCGAAATATTCATTTGTCGCTGAAGGCGAGGCGGAAGCATTGGGAGGGCCGGAAGGATAAGGCAAATCATCATCCCGGTGGGTTTGTCCGGTGAAATAACGATAGGCCCGGTCGTACATAATTTCGTTATCCAAGAAAATACCCATCGACATCACCGTTCGCCATCCGAACAGGTCTTGATTGCCATGTCGTCCCGGATCGCCGTTGTATACGCGCCAGTAAAAAGTTCCGTTATCATTGGTAAGTGACGGAGGAACCGCTGTATTGGAATATCCCGGATAAACCAGCATATCTTTGAACTTTTGAATATCTTCTGCTGCCCATCCGCTGTAAGTACTTTTCATGATTTCGGCGGCCTCTATGAATTGCCAGGCCTGACGACCGGCATTCAGCGCTTCGGTTCCTCCACCTGTATAACAAGTCAGGTTTTGCCAGGCATTGAGAATTTCCACCGCTTTCTCGGCATGGCGCGTATCGCCTGTTATCGCCCACATGATAGCGTTTAAGTAGGCGGCCTTCACATCGGACATTATTGCGCTGTAGTTTGTCCCGTCCTGCGTAACCGTGGTAAAAGTTTTACTGCCTCTAACCGAATAAGTGTATTTTGCTTGTGCCACATTGAGCAAGTTTCGATAAGATGTATACCAGGGTTCTATCTTGGCGGCAACCATCGCTTTCATCCGATCCAGGTCCGATTGTTTGTGAGATAATCCAGGGTGAACAAATCGTTGGACCGGCGCCGGTGGGGTATATTCGTCCAAGTCATCAGGTCCGTCGTCCTGGTAATTTTTATAGGCTTCCAAATCTTCCAATGTCGCAAAAGTAGCAACCCAGTCTACTGTGTATGAATAAGGTGCTACCGCACAATCGGCAATGATAATATTGATTTGACGAACTTGAACTTCCGATAGCCCGGCATAGCCGACATCTGCCGTAAGCCGAAAATAGCAAATCTCATTGTCGTTTTTTGTTCTGATAGTGCCATGCGGTCGATTGGCGGAAGTGCCTTCCGGATTATTACCGGATTGACCGTAACTTGTGTTGAACCACGAGAGCGTGCCGTTATTATCACGCCGTACTTCCATCTTAAAATTGCCCGCCGGACGGCTTCCGATAAATTTGACGGCAATGTATACATCTTCGGTCGGATCCAATGTCAGATTATTTGTAGCGGATCCTGCCGTGTTGTTGAATGTTGCATTGTACTTTAAATCAGCTCTATAGGCAGTACCTCCGGAAGTGTTTGTATTTCCCATTGTCGCATTAAAATGCCCGTTCGATACAGTGTGAGAAGCGGGATTCGCGTTATTTACGTTGGCTCCTGCAATCCAATGCTGTGCATTTCCATCTGTTGTAAAAGTAAAATTGACAGATACAGGAGCTGCGTTTACCGTCAAACTCACTAAAAATAATAAACTTAGAATTTTTGTTTTCATTTGTGTTTCATTTGTGTTTTTCTTATTAAAAATAATTTATGATGCAAATGTACGGTCAATACAATGCAAAAAAATGAAAAATAGCAGGAAAGTAGTCCGAAATTATTTTTTTAGGATAGATGCAGGTATTTCAAAACAGTCTTAAAATATTTTAGGACTAGCTTGATTGGGGCGCATACATAAGAATATAAACAATTTCTTCAAATATCTGCCCATTCGGGCGTTTGGGCGTGAAACGTGGTTATAAGACCCAACGCCATGCCTGCAATTACTAATATCCTTTTCATAATCTTTCTATTTAAAATAAACTGTTTCATTCTCTTTACCAGAAATAAATATAAAATTTCAATGTGTAAAATGTTTTTATTTGATACTGTTTTTTATTTGAATTACATCATAACTGTTTTTTTTAATCTATAAATCTTCTACAATTACCACATCCCAAGCTTTCAGCGAAATACTTTTGCCTTTGTCTGTTTTCTCTTTGGAAAATAGTTCTTTACCTGGTGCAAACGGGTAGTTGAATACTTTATTTTCTGCGCTGTAATTGAATACATAATGCAGCTGTTTTCCGGATTGATTTTTCCCCGAACGGAAAATCAGCGGGAAGCGGTATTCGTTTTGCTCTGTCAGGATACCGGCTTTTTCGGCGGCAAGACGGATGATTTTTTCCATCAATTCGTCCGACGGATACGTTCCGATATAAAACAAATTGCCTTTGCCGTAAGCATTTTCCGTTATCACAGGCCATTGTCCGAAAAACGGATGGTCGGCATACGCCAACGGTTTGGCTGTTTCGGTTATCAGAAATTCGTACCATTCGGATATGGGTTTTCCGTCATTCAGATTGAGCGGATTATCTTTTTTCAACGGCAATGCCGGAATGGTGGAATATTCCTGATAATAAAATCCGCAAGCTTGGCGCAACAGACCGGGCGCAAGCATGGCGCGAACGGCGGAATGTTCGTTGCAATAACCGCTTTTGAACAACATAACTACCTGTCCGCCATCGTTTACAAACCGGTCTATCTTGAGCAGCAATTCATCCGTTGCCACATATAAAGGTGGAATAACCAACAGTTTGTATTGACTG
The DNA here is from genome assembly GCA_031289145.1 of Dysgonamonadaceae bacterium. Taxonomy (GTDB): domain Bacteria; phylum Bacteroidota; class Bacteroidia; order Bacteroidales; family Azobacteroidaceae; genus Azobacteroides. The sequence goes on from JAITQA010000101.1 coordinate 31,184, forward strand.
AAATCTGTCCATTGGTCGCAAGGCACAATATCGGTTTCAATGTTTTGTCTATACAGCGCATTATGAATCATTTCCACAGGATATTGCGTTTTACTTGTATAAGGCATGATATTGAGCGCATGGTAGGAATCGTGGCTATACAAAATGGCGACTTTATTCTCCTTTTTCAGATTGACTAATTGCTTGCCGATAGTTTTTAATTCCTTCGCTGTAACTGAAAATTCACGATAAATGCGGTTGGGTTGCAAGTCTTGCCCCAAAACGCCACGCCAATAGGTTTCCTGTCCATAATGCAAACTGTGCCAATGCCAATATTCCACCATATTGGAGCCGGAAGCCAGGTGACTATATACATTCTGCCGCAGTTGCCCGTCGTAAGGCGGGTACTGACCGCGCGAATTCCAGCCGGTGCCTTGCGCATTGGTTTCGGTAACTAAATAATTGCCCTTTGCCACCGTCCGCATATAGTCGCCCGCATAAGCAATCCATTGCCCATTTTGATTATCCTGCACGTCATGGTAAATATTGATAGCCGGATATTCCATTTGCCGGAAACTTTCCACCTGGTCGATGTTATGGAAATAGGGCATGAAACAATGCGTTACAAATTGATTGGAAGTTTTATATTCATTGACAATATCGCACTGCCAATTCAAGAAATCCGCCAGACATTTGCGGTTGTAGCGTTCCCATTCGTTTTTGTAGGAAGGATTGGTTACGCCATCGCGTTGATAAAATTCTTCCCATGTATGGATATTCATCCCCCAGTAGTTCATCCCCCACTCTTTGGTGAGCAGTTGGAGGTCGCCGTGGAATTTATTCTTGATGTAATTGCGGAATCCGACGAAATAATCGTGGTTGTTTACGCCGCGGGCTTCCACTTCATTATCTACCTGATAACCGATGATGGCGGGATGTTTGGCGTAGCGTTCCATCAACTTGCGGATAATCCGTTCGCAGAAAAACCGGTAGGTCGGATTGGTGAAATCCATGTTCTGACGGATGCCATAATAGGCTTTGCCTCCTTTTGTATATTCGGCCAATACTTCGGGATAGGAGTGCGCCATCCATGCGGGAATGGAATAGGTAGGCGTTCCCAGTATGACTTTGATGCCTGCGGCTTGCATTTTGTTGAGAATTCTGTCCATCCATGCAAATTCAAACACGCCTTCCTGTGGTTCGAAAAGCGCCCATGTTGATTCGCCCATGCGAACGACCGTCAATCCGGCGTCCTTCATCATGCGGATGTCTTCGTCCAAACGTTCGGAAGGCATATATTCGTGATAATATGCCGCCCCATAGAGAACATTGTCAAATTGATATTGGGCGTGTATCGACAATACGGTGAAAAACATTGATAATAATAAAATGTATTTGCTCATGACTTTGTTATTTTTATTGTTTTTGCTTGTTTTTGTCCAAACAAAGGATTTGCCTGCGATTACTAATATCCTTTTCATATTGACTTAATTTATTATGTTATAATTTTTTACTCTTATCACCGTAAACGAATAAGCAGGCAATTCATACGGAAATTGCTTACTTATTTCGATTGTATCTGTAACCGGAAACGCCTGTTTGTCATTTGGGTTGCCTGTCAGAAGCGTTTTTGAAGCGGTAGCGGTCTTATTGTCCGGCAAAGGAAGTTCCACGTTTGCCTTTACGCTTACCGGAAGCATATTCACCAACTTTACCATCACATCGCCGCTCTTGCTGTCGTGAACGACCGAACAGGCGATGCGTTTCTTTACCGCATCCTGCGTATTGTTCAACGAAATGGAGGCGGGTAAATATTCGTCGCCCGAATTTTCACCGTACAGCTTTTGTACGTAGTAACCCACTGTCGGCTTC